>UQVT01000084.1 GCA_900544465.1 uncultured Collinsella sp.
CAGGCGATGGCATAGCCGATACCGCGCGTGCCTCCGGTGATGATTGCTTTCTTGCCCTCGAGCAACATGGTATTTCCTCTCATCGCGGGCGGACATTCGCAGCACAGCGTAGCCGTAACCGGAATCGGCCGTGTTTGCATATCGGTGAACGGTAGCCCGCGTTACCGATGAGCGGCTCGCGCAAATGTGCCCTGTCGTTGTGCTTAGGGCAGGAGACAAAAAGGCTCCCATCCCACATCGGACGGGAGCCCTTCGAGCAAATGCGTTGTGGGGTGTAAACCGAACTAGTTCGCCATGACGCCTTCGGTCCAAGCCTCAACGTCCTCGATGCGCAGGACGTTGGCGACCTCGGCCACGCAGTCGACGCTGGCAAGCTCGGCAGCGGCAGCCTGGACGTCCTTCTCGAGCGCGCGGTGCGTCAGGAAGATGACCGAACAGGCATCGCTGACGCCCGACTTGCCGTCTTCGACCTGGTTGATGAGCGAGATCGAGATGTTGTGCTTGGCAAAGATGTTGACCGTCTCGGACAGGGCACCCACGCGGTCGGCGACCTTCAGGCGCACATAGTACTTGGTCTGGAGCTCGTCCATGGGCTTAAAGGCGAGGTTGTGGCCATAGGGCTCAATCTCGGGCAGCGGAGCCACGCCGCGGCTGATCTGCTCGGAGAGCGACAGGATATCGCCCACGACGGCGCTCGCGGTGGGGAAGGAGCCTGCGCCGGCACCGTAGAACATGGTCTCGCCTACGGCGTCGCCTACCACGTAGACAGCGTTCATGGCGCCGTTGACCTTGGCAAGCATATGGTCGGCGGGAATCAGCGTGGGATGCACACGGACGTCGACACCGGTGTCGGTGTTGCGGGCGATACCGAGCAGCTTAATGGTGTAGCCGAGCTCGCGGGCTTGGGCGATGTCCTCGGCACCGATGGTACGGATACCCTGCTGGTACACATCGTCGGTGGTAACGCGGGTGCCAAAGCCGATGGAGGCGAGGATGGCCGTCTTGCTGGCGGCATCGAAGCCGTCGACGTCGGCGGACGGGTCGGCCTCGGCATAGCCCTTGGCCTGTGCGTCGGCAAGCACGTCGGCGTAATCGGCGCCCTCGGCGTCCATGCGCGACAGGATATAGTTGGTGGTACCGTTGAGAATGCCGGCGATGGTCAGGATCTTGTTGCCCACCAGGTCGTGCTCGAGCGTGCTCACGATGGGGATGCCGCCGCCGCAGCTGGCCTCGCACTTAATCTGCACGCCGCACGCGCGCGCCTTCTCGGCGAGCGTCTCGACATGACGGCCCAGCAGGGCCTTGTTGGCAGAGACGACATGCTTGCCGTTCTCGAAGGCAGTGGTGAAGATCTCGGTTGCGGGATGCTCACCGCCGATCAGCTCGACGACGATGTCGACGGCGGGGTCGCTGACGACATCGTGCCAGTCACTCGTAAAGGCCTCGCGCTCAATGCCTGCCGCCTCGGCCTGCTCCCAAGCAAGCGCGCAGGCGCGGGTCAGCTTAAGGTCGATGCCGTAGGCTGCCAGGTACTCATCGTGGTGGCTGTTGATCAGACGGGCCACGCCGCCGCCGACGGTTCCCAGACCGATCAGACCGACGTTCACGGTGCGCAGGGGTTCGCTCATAGATAGCTCCTTCGTGCATCTTATGGATGGATTAACCGCTTAAAGGTTGAGTGCATTCTAGCGTGAACCGAGGGCGCGTGCTCGCCAGGCAACAGGAGTCGCACAAAACGGCACCCCCGAAACGCTGCGGAAACATTGGAAACATGCTCGCTACAAACGGAACTCCGTAACAAACTGTCAACGTTTGCGCCATAAGGTTTGCCCCGTACCGCAAGACGGCCGCGCTGCGGCCAGCGAAAAAGGGGGACACCATGTTTAGCATCAACAACGTACTTAACCGCAGGAGTTTCCTTGTTGGAGCCACGCTTATTTTTGCCCCGATCTATTACACCCCAGCGTCCGTTTTGCTCAAGAACGCCAAGGACATGAGCTACGACATGACACTAATGGGTGTCGACGGCATGGACAGCCTATGTGATCCAGGACGGCAAGTACATCGCCGCCTAAGTGCGCATAAAGCGCGACCGGTGAGGCCGTTTTATTCAGGGCAGGGACGCCTGTAACAGAACGGAAACATTACTTTCACACAATAAAGTGGCATTACTGCATAAAGTAATAGAAATACGCAGAATTATGGATAAATGAACAAATCCAAAGAAAAGTTGAAATAATCGCCACTTTCCTTAACTAAAGCGTCTAGTATTTTGCGAACGCCGAACACGGCGAAGGATGGCCTGTCGGGTAGCCGAAACCCGACGAGATTTGAGAGGAGAGCCGCATGTCGAGCCTCACCGGTAAGTCATTGAACCCTGTTATGAATCGCAGGAGCGTTATCGCGAGCGCAGCAGGTCTGGGGGCGATGTCCATTCTAGCTGGCTGCTCCTCCAACGGCGGCGACAGCGGTTCCGCTTCGAGCGACGCTTCGTTTAAGATCGGTACCATCGGCCCGCTGACCGGCGCCAACGCGTCCTACGGCAAGTCCGTTACCCAGGGTGTCGAGCTTGGCTGCAAGGATTTCTCGACCAAGGAGCTGCCGCTTGCCAGCAAGGCCGAGGATGACCAGGCCGATGGCGAGAAGGCCGTCAACGCCTTCAACACCCTGCTCGACTGGGGCATGCAGGCCCTCGTCGGTCCGACCACCACGGGTGCGTCGGTTGCCGTTGCCGCAGAGTGCGGTAACGACCCCAAGACGTTCATGATCACCCCGTCCGCGTCCTCCGAGGACGTCACCGACGGCAAGGATTGCGTCTTCCAGGTTTGCTTCACCGACCCCAACCAGGGCGTCAACGCTGCCAAGTTCCTGGCGCAGAAGTATGCGGACGAGAAGTTCGTGCTGTTCTATAACTCCGGCGACGCTTATTCTTCGGGCATCGCAGATTCCTTTAAGGCCCAGGCCGCTGAATCCAAGCTCGAGATTGTTGACGAGGAGACCTTTAAGGACGACTCCGCCACGAGCTTTACCAACCAGCTGACCAAGGCCAAGCAGGCCGGCGCCACCATGATCTTTGCGCCGATCTACTACACGCCGGCGTCCGTCCTGCTCAAGAACGCCAAGGACATGGGCTACGACGTCAAGATGATGGGCTGCGACGGCATGGACGGCATCCTGGGCGTTGAGGGCTTCGATACCTCTCTTGCCGAGGGTCTGCTGCTCATGACCCCGTTCTCTGCCGACGACGAGAAGAACGCCGACTTCGTCAACGCTTACAAGGATAAGTACGGCGATACCCCCGACCAGTTTGCCGCCGACGCCTACGACGGCGTGCACGCGGTGGCCGAGGCCCTCAAGGAGGCCGGTCTTGGTGTCGATGCCGATCCGACCGAGGCCGCCGAGAAGCTGTCCAAGGCTATTCTCAAGATTACCGTTGACGGTCTGACCGGCAAGCTCACCTGGAACGATAAGGGCCAGGTCCAGAAGGAGCCCACGGCGTACGTCATCACCGACGGCAAGTACGTACAGGCCTAATTGGCCGCCTTACATAGAGCGGTTTTGATCCCAAGCAGGGGAGGTTTTGGCCTTCCCTGCTTGCTTGGTATCTAGGGACGATGTAACGTCCCTGTTTCATACATCAACTGGAAACCTATTCGAAAGGGGGATGTGGAACATGACGGTCTTTATCCAATACCTGGTCAACGGCCTGTCCATGGGCAGCGTCTACGCCATCATCGCGTTGGGCTACACCATGGTCTACGGTATCGCCAAGATGCTGAACTTCGCTCACGGCGACGTTATCATGGTCGGTGCCTATGTCTCGTTCTGCGCCACGTCGTATCTCGGCCTCCCGGGCTGGGCATCTGTAGTTCTCTCTTGTGTGGTCTGTACCGTTCTCGGTGTTCTCATCGAGGGTCTGGCATACAAGCCGCTGCGTCAGGCGGGCCCGCTGGCCGTTCTGATCACGGCTATCGGCGTGTCTTACTTCCTGCAGAACGCCGCGCAGCTTCTGTGGGGCGCCACGCCCAAGAACTTCACTTCGCTCGTCACCTTCCAGGTGCCGGAGTTCTTGGCCAAGTTCAACGTAAGCGCCGTCTCGCTCGTCACCATCGTCGCCTGCCTGGTTATCATGGCCGGCCTGATGTTCTTTACAGGTAAGACCAAGATGGGTAAGGCCATGCGTGCCGTGTCCGAGGACAAGGCCGCCGCTCAGCTCATGGGCATCAACGTCAACCGCACCATCTCGATGACGTTTGCCATCGGCTCTGCCCTTGCCGCCATCGCCGGCGTGCTCCTGTGCTCCTACTCGCCGGTGCTGCAGCCCACGACGGGTGCCATGCCTGGCATCAAGGCCTTCGACGCCGCCGTCTTCGGTGGCATCGGCTCCATCCCCGGCGCCTTTGTCGGCGGCATTCTCATCGGCATCATCGAGGCGATGGCGCAGGCCTACATTTCCACGAGCCTTGCCAACTCCATCGTCTTTGGTGTTTTGATCATCGTCCTGCTCGTCAAGCCTGCCGGCCTCTTGGGCAAGTACGTCCCCGAGAAGGTGTAGGTGAGCGTTATGAAGTTTCTTAAAGACAAGCAGACGCGTCACGACTTTGTTACGTACGCCATGTGCCTTGTGGCGTTCGCCATCGTGTTCTTTATGCAGTCTAACCACATGATCCCGCGCATGATCGCCGGTCAGCTGGTTCCCATCACGGCCTATATCGTCATGGCCATCTCCCTTAACCTCGTCGTCGGCATCGCGGGCGATTTGTCGCTGGGCCACGCGGGCTTTATGAGCGTCGGCGCCTATACGGGAATCGTCACCGCCGTCGCACTGGAGAGCGCCGTTCCGTCCGACCCGATGCGCCTGATCATCAGCATTGTGGTCGGCGCTATCGCCGCTGCCATCTTGGGCTTCTTGATCGGTATCCCGGTCCTGCGCCTGAGCGGCGACTATCTGGCCATTGTGACCCTGGCTTTTGGCGAGATCATCAAAGAGGTCGTCACCTGCCTCATTGTGGGCGTCGATTCCCGCGGCCTGCATGTGATCTTTAACATCACGGGTAACTCTACGATCGACGACCTGCACCTGCTCGAGGACGGCACCGCCATCATCAAGGGCGCGCAGGGCGCATCGGGCGTGTCGACCTATTCGACCTTCCTTGCCGGCGCAATCCTGGTTATGGTCGCGCTCGTGATTGTGCTCAACCTGGTTCGCAGCCGTACCGGTCGTGCCATTATTGCCGTGCGCGACAACAAGATCGCTGCCGAGTCTGTGGGCATCTCCGTCACCCAGTACCGCATGATCGCCTTCGTGGTTTCCGCTGCCCTCGCCGGTGCTGCCGGAGCCCTGTTCGGCGGTAACTTCTCGCAGCTCTCCGCCACCAAGTTCGACTTCAACACGTCCATTCTCATCCTGGTGTTCGTGGTCCTGGGCGGTCTGGGCAATATGCGCGGCTCCGTCATCGCGGCGGCGTTGCTCACGGTGCTCCCCGAGCTGCTCCGTCAGTTCTCGGACTACCGCATGCTCATCTACGCCATCGTGTTGATTCTGGTCATGGTCTTTACTAACAACCCGCAGCTCAAGGCGTTCTTCGCACGCATTAAGAACCGCTTTGCTTCCAAGAAGGAGGTGGCAGCCGATGCCCAGTAAGTTTGAGTTCAACAAGGGCAAGATGGTCCCGTATCCTTCTGGCGCCATCGTTCCCGACCGCGACCTGGGCCAGCGCCCGGCGCTCGAGTGCATCCACCTGGGCATTGAATTCGGCGGCCTTAAGGCAGTCGATGACTTTAGCCTGACCATCGGCAAGACTGAGATCGCCGGTCTCATCGGCCCCAACGGTGCCGGCAAGACCACGGTCTTCAACCTGCTCACCAAGGTGTACCAGCCTACGCACGGCACCATCCTGCTCGATGGTGAGGACACCTCGGGCAAGTCGGTCTACCAGGTCAACCGCATGGGTATTGCCCGTACGTTCCAGAACATTCGCCTGTTCAACACCATGACGGTGGAGGACAACGTTAAGGTCGGCCTGCACAACCAGGAGCGCTACTCCGGCTTTGAGGGCGTGCTGCGCCTGCCGACGTATTGGAAGCACGAGAAGGCCGCCCACGAGCGCGCCATGGAGCTGCTGTCCATTTTTGACATGGAGCACCTGGCAAATGAACAGGCCGGCTCGCTTCCTTACGGCGCCCAGCGTCGTCTGGAAATCGTCCGCGCGCTTGCCACCAACCCCAAGCTGCTGCTGCTCGACGAGCCTGCCGCCGGCATGAACCCGTCCGAGACCGCAGAGCTCATGGCGAACATCGTCAAGATCCGCGACACCTTCGGCATCGCCATCATGCTCATCGAGCATGATATGTCGCTCGTCATGAACATCTGCGAGGGCATCTGCGTGCTTAACTTTGGCAAGGTTATCGCCAAGGGCACGGCAGAGGAAATCCAGAACAACGACGCCGTTATCGAGGCATATCTGGGTAAGCAGGATAAGGGGGAGAACTAAATGGCAGAGCCGATGCTTTCCGTCTACAACATCAACGTCTGGTACGGCGCCATCCACGCCATCAAGGACATCTCCTTTAACGTTAACGAGGGCGAGATCGTGGCCCTGATCGGTGCGAACGGTGCCGGCAAGTCCACAACGCTCAAGACTGTCTCGGGCCTGCTGCGTTCCAAGACCGGCTCCATCAAGTTTATGGGCGAGGACATTACTCATACGCCCGCTGATAAGCTGGTAAGCAAGGGCCTGGCCCAGGTGCCCGAGGGACGTCGCGCCTTTTTGCAGATGACGGTTGAGGAGAACCTGGAAATGGGCGCCTATACGCAGCCCAAGTCCACGGTGGCTCCGGGCCTTGAGCGTGTCTACGAACAGTTCCCGCGTCTTAAGGAGCGCCGTCGCCAGGTCGCCGGCACCCTTTCGGGCGGCGAGCAGCAGATGCTCGTTATGGGCCGCGCCCTTATGAGTAACCCCAAGCTGCTCATGCTCGACGAGCCTTCCATGGGCCTGGCGCCGATTCTGATTGAGCAGATCTTCCAGATTGTCGAGGACCTGCACAAGGCCGGCACCACGGTGCTTCTGGTCGAGCAGAACGCTCAGATGGCGCTCTCGATCGCCACGCGCGGCTACGTGCTCGAGACCGGCAAGATTACCATGACCGGCACCGGCCAAGAGCTGCTGCACGACGACAACGTCCGCAAAGCATATCTTGGTGGTTAATTCATTCAACGAAGGGGCACTGACTATCCCGGTCAGCGCCCCTTTTTTGGTGCAAGGGGGTCAGGTTACTTTGCACCATAAACAGTCCCTATTCCACTGCAACTTCATGGGGATGTGTGACAATGCCCGTCGGAAAACATCTGCTGTCTTTGGGGGTCTATCTATGCTGTACGAGTTTTGTGCCGAGAACTTTGAGCGGGTGCCGGCGGCTATCGATGCCGGTGCAAGGCGTATCGAGCTGTGCGACAACCTTGCCGTTGGTGGCACCACGCCTTCGGCCGGCGTTATCAGCGCTACGACCAACTATGCCCACGAGCACGATGCACGGGTGATGTGCATGATTCGCCCGCGTGGCGGCGACTTTCACTACAACCAGGACGAGCTGCGTATGATGGAGATGGACCTGGGCCTTGCCGTGAGCGCCGGCGTTGACGGCTTGGTCTTTGGCTGCTGCAAGCCCTGCGCTGGCGGATGGGCGCTCGACGAACTTACGCTTGGCGCCCTCGTGATGGCTGCGGGCTGCGCGACCGAGGAATGTAAGCGTGAGCCCATCGACATCACCTTCCACATGGTGTTTGACCAGCTCTCGCCCGAGGCTCAACTCGATGCCGTCGACACACTCGCCGATTGCGGCGTTACGCGCATCCTGACGCACGGCGGTGCCGCCGGCACGCCGATCGAGGACAACCTGGAGCATCTGTCGCGTCTTATCGAGTGTGCGGGAGACCGCCTGACCATCCTTCCCGGCGGCGGCATTTCCACGGCCAACCGCGATACCGTGGCGGCGGCACTGGGCGTCTCCGAGCTCCATGGCACCAAGATTGTGCCGCTGGAGGTATAACCCGTGGCGCTGGTATT
>UQVT01000085.1 GCA_900544465.1 uncultured Collinsella sp.
AAAGTACGCTTCCCTCCTCTTTCACGTCACCTTGCTCGCTTAGGGGCGTTTTCGCTGACTTATGCTCAACCTACGATAATTCCAAACTGGGTGAGTTACTCACTGTAGCGGGTGGCGATGGCAGCTTGTACCATTCCGGCGCTCATGAGGTAGGTCACCAGGAAGTAGCCACCGTATGCTGCCAGGAAGATTGCACAGGTAAGGCCCACGGTGCCACCGATGCTCATATTTCCGAAAATGCTCACCAGCTCAATGATCACCTTAAGTGCCACAAAGGAGTGCGCCAGGCCCACTGCCAGCGGGAACAGGAAGAATACCGCCTGCTGCGCCATCACCGAATGGCGAATCTGGCGGTCGTCGCAGCCGATCTGTGCCAGCACACGATAGCTGCGGCTGCCGTCGGCCACGTTGGAGAGTTGCTGAATCGACAGAATCGCCGCGCATGCAACGACCAATACAAAGCCGATGTAGATGGCTAGGTAGCTAATCAAGCCGTTCATTTGCGCTGCCTGCGTGTACATCTCGGAGCGTGTGATGAAGGTTCCCCACGACCCCGGCTCCTTGCCGTCAACGAGCAGATTGTCGAGCACAGTGTATTTAATGCTCTCGTCTGCCTCGGTCGTATCCATCCCCTGTTTGTAGTTAACGAGCAGGCTACTGGAATACGGCTGCAGATTAAGTTGGGACAACAGCTCGTCGGCAACGACGACGGTACCCGGATTACTGCCCATCGCCGAGTTGGCGATGGCCGCCGCATCTTCGTCCGACTTATCGGTTGCGGGCTTGAGCGTATGCCCGCCCAAGGTAAGGGCATGGCCGCCAGCCATATACTTGGTGTACAGGTCGACCAGCTCGCCGCCCATATCACACGTGAGCAGATACTGGTCGTGACCGATGTGCACCGGCTCCTCGCCCATCATCTGGCGCAGTTTGTTGTACTGGCTCGCCGGCGTCACAAACAGACCCATCGTATCGGCATTGCTACCCCCGAACGCCTTGGGAAGCTTTTCGCCCATGGCCTTGCACATTTCACTTGGAGTCACCGAAGGATCCGAACCGCCAAGCGGGTAACTCAGATACGAATCGATCTGCACATGCTCACCGGCAACATCGGCGATATTGACCTTCTTGCCGGTCTCGTCGTTGTTGTCCGCCGACTTGCCCTTGCCGTGCCATGCGGAGTACAAATCGACCGTTGTATCGGCTAGCACCATGCGGTCGGCTTCAGACGGATTGACATATTCTTTGTAGTAGTCGAGCGTATCGGGCGTGTAATAGACATACCTCTGAGACACGTCAACAGGGTTATAGCGCTCCAGGTTTTCGTTCATCACATTGGCAATCGACATACCGCACGTCACCGAGGTGATGGCCAAAAACAGGAGCATCGCGATGACGCCCATCGAAAAGCACACCGTGTTGACCTTGGCCGCAAGCTGGCGCACGGTAAACATGTTGAGGCCGCGCCAATACACGCTGCGCAGGCTCTGCAGCAGCTTGATGAGCATGCCCGAGAGTCCCCAGAACAGGGCAAAGGTGCCCACGGTAACCATAGCGGTCGTAATGCCAAACTGGTTCATGGCCTCTTGCAGCTTGCTGTCCGTCGCGGTTAGCGGGAACCCATCACGTAGCAGACGGTAATAGGCCACGCCCACAAGCACCGCGCCCACGGCAAAGATGGCAATCGCGATCCAGGGGTTGCGTGTCTTGATGCTCTCGTTGCGACGCTCGGCACCCATAAGCTCGATGAGTTTGGTACGACGCACGGCGCGAAGGTTCAGCAGTAGCGTGAGCACAAACATTACGAGCATGCAGGCAAGGGTCAGATTGAACGCATGCACCGAGAAAAAGAAGTGGAAATTGGCGATCTGTGTCTTAAAGAGCGAGGCCGTAAAGAACGTCATGAGCTGGGAGAGTCCCACACCCAGCACAATGCCGGCGACAAAGGCCACGACCGAGACAATCACCGTCTCGAGCGCCATGATCGTGGCGACGCGTCCGCGCCCCATGCCGAGCACCTGATACAGGCCAAACTCCTTCTTGCGGCGTTTCATGATGAAGTTATTGGCATACACCATCAAAAAGGCCATGACACCGGCCAAAAAGTACGTCAGGTCGCCGAGCATGCTGCCCATAACCTGCGCCAAGCCCTCTTCATCGATTCCGGCGATGTCGACCTGCATCGAGATGGTGTTAAAGGCATAGAAGACCGTGACGCCCAGGGTGAGCGTCAAAAGGTAGACGAGGTAGTCGCGGCCGGCGCGGCGGACGTTACCCCAAGCGAGTTTACAGAGCATCGGAGCCCTCACCGCCCATCATGGCAACGACCTCCATAATGCGGTCGAAGAACTCTCGGCGGTCGGTGTCGCCGCGGCGCAGCTCGGTGAAGATCTTGCCGTCTCGAATAAACAGCACACGGCTCGTGTAGCTGGCGGCAAAGCTGTCGTGCGTGACCATGAGCACGGTGGCTCGCAGGCGGCGGTTAAGGGCCTCCAGGCTCTCGAGCAGCAGGCGAGCGCTCTTGGAATCGAGGGCGCCGGTGGGCTCGTCGGCCATGATCATGGTGGGGTCGGTGACGAGCGCGCGAGCCGCGGCAACGCGCTGTTGCTGACCGCCGGACATCTGGTAGGGATACTTGTCGAGCACCTGGCTGATGGACAGGCGCGCTGCCACATCCTGCACGCGGGTCGAGATCTCTGCCGAGTTTGTGCGGGCAATGGTGAGCGGCAGGGCGATGTTCTCGCGTGCCGTGAGCGTATCGAGCAGGTTGGAGTCCTGGAAGATAAAGCCGAGCTCCTCGCGGCGGAACTGCGAAAGCTTAGCCTGCTTCATGCGCGTCACGTCCTGCCCGTTGATGCGGATCGTGCCACTTGTGGCGCTATCGATGGTCGACACGCAGTTGAGCAACGTCGACTTGCCCGAGCCCGAAGCGCCCATGATGCCGACGAATTCACCGCGGTTGACGGTAAAGCTGACGTCGTTGAGCGCGCGGGTCACGTTGCCCAGCGCTCCATATACCTTTTCGAGATGCGCGACCTCCAGTACCGGGGTCGCCATGTGCGTGGTTTGCATACCGAGTCCTTTCTTGCGATTAGTCTACGGCATCTATAGTCGCAAGAAGACGAGTCAGCTACCATCGATATGGCTTACGCTTGCCTTACCGTTGTGTAAGGTACGGGTAGCTACCCTGCCACGTGTTGATGTTGAGAGAGGACTCCTGTTGAAGACTGTTCATGTTGCCGCTGGGATCATTCGCAAGGAAGGATCTGATGAGCTGCTTGCCGTGCAGCGCGGCTACGGCGACATGCAGGGACTTTGGGAGTTTCCCGGTGGCAAGCTCATGCGCGGCGAGTCGCCCGAGGACGCCGTACGCCGCGAGCTTATGGAAGAGTTGCAGGTCAAAGTCACCAATCTGCGCGATTTCTATACCGTTGAGTACGACTACCCCGATTTTCATCTCTCGATGGAGTGCTACTACTGCTCGCTCGCCGATGAATCCGATGAGCCTCAGAAGCACGACCGCCAGCTCGATATCCGCTGGATTCCGCGCACCTCGCTTGCCACGGTTGAGTGGATGCCCGCCGACAAGGGGCTCATTGATGCCCTGATCGAGCTGAAGGAAGACCGGCTCGAGGCCAACGGCGCCGCCAACGACGCCGAGGCCGCCACGACCGACGAGCCCGTCACCAAACCCAAGCGCGCACCTAAGCGTCGCAGCAAAAAGCGTCCCAAGCCCGGTCTGCTCGACGGCATCGATACCTCGGACCTCTCCGCTGACGAGCGTGAACTCGTGCGCCGTCGCGCCGCCATCAAAAAGTCCATGAAGGGCAACAAGCGCGCCAACACCAAGCCCGAGCTGCTCGTACGACAGCGCCTGCGCGCAGCGGGCCTTACGGGCTATCGCTTGGAATGGAAGGTTCCCGGCAAACCCGACATCGCCTTCCCCGGCCGCAAGATCGCCATCTTCGTCAACGGTTGCTTTTGGCACCGCTGCCCCAAGTGCAACCCGAGCCAGCCCAAGCGCAACGTTGAGTTTTGGGAGGCAAAGTTCCGTCGCAACGTCGAGCGCGACCGCGCTGCCATCGACGCGCTTACCCAAATGGGCTGGACGCCCATCACCGTCTGGGAATGTGAGCTCAAGAAAGACCGCATCGATACCACCATGGAAAAGGTCATCGAGCAGGTGCGCGCCGCAGAGCCGCAGCGCTAGGAACGAGCCATCCACACGCCCCACACAGGCGAGCCACATCCGCGCCACAAACCTTAGAAAGCCCTTAAGCCCAAAACCTTTCAAAAGTGTTATTCGATACCTCTGACCTGCAGTTTCATCGTAACACCAAACCAGGTTAAGCCTTTCTTTAGCGCTTCTTTGCAGCAGCCGCGGCATAATACTGCCAACGCACAGGACCTAGCAGCACACCCCGTGCGCAACCTTTTGGTGGATATCGAGGAGGCCGCATAAGCATGCATTCTTCCAACGACGCAGCACAGCAGCCATCCCTAAATCATGCAAACCTTTTCTCCTTCCCCCCGACACAGAGAAACGGCCTCCTCGACTCCCCCACCACAAAAACCAAACGCTCAACCGACCAGGAACTCAACCTGCGAGCATCCTTCGAAAAGCTCCAAGCATCCCTAGACAAGGCGTTCCCCGAACAGGCAAGAGCAATCTAAGCCCATCGCGCTTTATACTGATGCCATGCGAAACATGGATCACATAGAATTGCACCGCGGAGGACGCGAGGAAGCGTTTCCCGAGACCGCCGAAGACTGGCCCTATATTGCCGAACGCGCAGAATTCGCTCGCTATCCGGGCAATTCCGTCCCCTGGCACTGGCATTCCGAAGTTGAGCTTTTCTACATGGAGCAGGGAGCGATTGACTATCGAACGCGCGCGGCTCATGAGCACGTACGCTTTGAGGAAGGGTCCGCCGGCTTTATCAACGGCGGCGTTTTGCACAGCACGCTGCAATCACCCAATTCGGCGCCAGCCATTCAAATGCTGCATATCTTTCAGCCGTCGATGCTCGGCGATCCCGCGGGACGTCTCCAAAAGCGCTACATCAATCCTTTGCTGCAATGTCGAGGCGTCGATGTGCTCAAATGGTCGCCCACCAACCCCGACGATATGCCCTTTATCGATTTGCTAAAGAGTTCCTTTAACCACAACCTTCAACGGCCGCAGAACGAGATGGCGCTTCGAAATAGTTTGTCAGAGCTCTGGATTCAGATTTACGCCAAGGCCGAACCGCTCTTTTCCTCCGACAACGCCTCTTGGATGACCAGCCGCGACGTACAGTTCAAGGCAATCCTGGACTTTATCCGCGCAAACTATGCAGCCACTATAGATGTGCCCCAGATGGCATCTGCAGCCGGCGTAAGCGAAAGAGAGTGTTACCGCATTATCGAAGCTTGCGCAGGAACGACCCCGGCGGCATATCTGCGCGCATACCGCGTAAACCGTGCTTGCGAACTTTTGGCACACACCACGCGAACGGTCCAGACAGTCGCGCGCCAATGCGGCTTTATAACAGCAAGCCATCTTGGCCAGGTATTTAAAGAACAAATGGGGTGCACTCCTTCGAGCTATCGAGCAGCGAGGCAGAATCTCGATAGCACCAGGCAGAAATCCCGCTAGCCCTTCTTCTGTCACTGCATCAAACTTGCAGGCAAACAACAGAGAGGAGCAATCATATGAAGCACTTTGACCATATCGCATTTGACGTTGATGGGACATTGGCAGATACAGAAGAAAGCGTTCTGTCATCACTTGGCCAGATTGTCCAAGAAGAAACCGGCAAAACGCTCCCCCGACACGAGCTTGAATTTGCCCTCGGCATACCCGGCAAGAACGCCCTTGAGAAACTTGGGATCTACTCACAGGCAACGCTGGATCGCTGGTGCCAAGTTGCCGCCAGCTTTAAAAGCACCATCAGCGTGTTTCCCGGCTTGCACGAAGTTATCGCAACACTCTCCGACAATGGCTGCAAACTTGGCATCGTCTCCTCACGTGCGCGCGACGAATACGCAAAAGAAATTGCACCCCTTGGCTTCGATAAGTATTTTGAGCACATCATCCTTGTCGAAGACACAACCGAACATAAACCCGCACCCGCTCCCATGCTCGAATATCTCCGGCGTACGGGCGCGAATCCTGGCAACGTCGTCTACGTTGGCGACACCGTCTACGACGAACAATGCGCAACTTCGGCAGGGGTCAGTTTTGCCAGAGCGGCATGGGGATCACACCAAGACATCCCAAACGCCACCTACAACCTCAAAACCCCCAACGACCTGCTAACCCTAACAACCAAGTAACCCCCGCGCCCCACCCTTTCAGACCTAACGCCACAAGGGCGACGACCTCGAGTAGGTCAACCTGGGAGGGACGAGGGCTTAGCTCCCCAATCTTTCCGCAGGGGGCAAAAAGCCTCGCCGCACGAAGTGCGCAGCGAGGCTTTTTGCATGCCCGAGGACGATTGGGGAGCTAAGCCCTCGTCCCTCCCCGGGATATGTAGCGAGTCGGAGTACCCTTGCTGTTACTCTGCTTTGCCCACAGAGTTGAGGTTGGTCATGCGGATCTTAACCAGCTCGGTGATCTCGCGCATGCCCTCCTTGGCCGGCTTCTTGGGATCGAAGCAGGCGGGGTTCTCGGCCATGTAGGCCATGAAGCCCTTGGTGTAGGCCTGACGCAACTCGGTAGCGTAGTTAACCTTGCAGATGCCGTTCTTCACAGCCTCGGCGACCTGCTCATCGGGCACACCGGAGGTGCCGTGCAGGACCAGCGGCACGTCGACGGCGTCGCGGATGGCCTTGACCACGGACTGCTCGATGTGCGGATCGCTCGTGTACACACCGTGGCTGGTGCCAACGCCAATAGCGAGGGAGGTGCAGCCAGTGCGCTCGACGAACTCCTTAGCCTCGGCAGGATCGGTGTAGGGGCTCTCGCCCTCAACCGCGGGGCCGTCGTCCTCCTTGCCGCCGACCTTGCCGAGCTCGGCCTCGACAGGCACGCCCATGGCGCGGCCAGCGTCGGCGACGGACTTGGTCAGGGCGATGTTGTCCTCGAAGGACTCGTGCGAGCCATCGATCATGACAGAGGTGTAGCCAGTGCGGAAAGCCTGCATGCAGCGGTCATAGCCATCGCCGTGATCGAGGTGCAGAGCGACGGGCACGGAAGCGCGCTCGGCGGCAGCCTTGACCATGCCGTAGAAGTAGTCCAGACCAGCGGTCTTGATGGTGCCCGGGGTGGTCTGCATGATGACGGGGGACTTGGTCTCCTCGGCAGCGGCCAGAACGGCCATAACAAACTCGAGGTTCTCGACGTTGAAAGCGCCAACAGCGTAGTGGCCGGCCTGAGCGTCCTTGAGCATCTTTTCGGTGGTAACAAGTGCCATGAGCGTTTGCTCCTCTCCCTCGCCCGCATCTGGACATCGGGCGTAGTTGTTCACAAGGCGTTTTACCTTGCGTTTTTCTGCGTTCATTGTATGAAATTCAGCGGCTTTACACGCGCGAGATATTGAGCCCATGCAGGTCAATACAGTCGTTTTTGAAAAGTAAACGGAAGGAATATGAACCGAGTGGACATGTTCGATATTGAATTTTGGGCGTTCAGCGTCTTTCTTTTATAGAAAAGATAAGTAATCGAAAGGTGTTTTCTTACCCAAAAAGAAAATGAACGAAAATAGAGTCAACACAATTCCTGCAAATTTAGCCGAGAATGGAGCAAGCATGGCCCAAGCCACCAACCGCGCTTTTGCCGACGAACGCCGTACCGCCATTATGGAAATGCTCGATCATAATGCCTCGGTGCAGGTGGCAGAAATCGCCCAGACCTTTGGCGTGTCCTCCGTCACCGCCCGCGCTGACCTTGACGCGCTCGCCGAAGCAGGCAAGCTGCGCCGCACACATGGTGGTGCCGTATCGCTCCACAAACGCCTAACCGTTTCCACGCAGGATCGCCGCATCAATGTCAACGTCGCCGCCAAGCAGGCCATCGCGCAAAGCGCCATCGAGCTCGTCAATGACGGC
>UQVT01000086.1 GCA_900544465.1 uncultured Collinsella sp.
CATAGCCCGAGAACTCATCGAACGAAGAGCAGGCAGGAGAAAGTAAGATCACGTCGCCACGGCTCGACAGCGAACGGGCGACGTCCACGGCATCGCGCAGGTCATCCGCCTGGGCGATATCCACGTCACCATCGACATCGGCCTCGTCCATAGCGGCGGTAAAGCGCTCGCGCGCATCGCCAAAGCAAACGACCGAGCGCACGTTGTCCATAACGACGCGGGCAAAGTCCGCAAGCGGCGTACCCTTATCGTGGCCGCCGAGCAGCAAAATCACATCGTCGTCGGGAAACGCCGTCAGGGCCTTTTCGACTGCATCGGTGTTCGTTGCCTTGGAATCGTTGACGTAGCGCACGCCATCGATCTCGCCACAGGGCTCAACGCGGTGCTCCAGCGGCTGGAACGATGCCAAACCACGGCAAATGCCCTCGGGATCGGCGCCGACGGCCAAAGCAGCCGTGGCAGCACATAGGGCATTGATGACATTGTGATGGCCCGAGATCTTGAGCTCGGAAGTGGCGACAAGCTGAGTCTCGACGCCCTTCAGGCGGACGACCAACTTGCCGTCGCGCACAAAGGCGGCGTCTGCACCCTCGGGCTCGTCAAAAGCGACCTTGCAGATGCGGCGGCCCGGCATGTAGATGTACTCATCGAACTCATGGATGCCGGCATCCTCAACGTCGATAACCACGAGGTCGTCGTCGACCATATTCTCGAACAACTTGATCTTGGCAAGCGCATAGTTCTTGTGGCTCTTGTGCCAGCCCAGGTGGTCGGGCGTGATGTTGAGCAGCACCGCCACGCGAGGATGAAGCTCGGCGGTCGTAGCAATCTGATAACTCGACAGCTCGGCCACAAACCACTCATTATGTGCGCGGCCGTCGATCTCGTTCACGGGCGGCTCACCGATATTGCCGACGGCCACGCTGGCTTCACCGGCGGCCTTGAGCAGATAATCAGTCAGCGACGTGGTAGTTGTCTTGCCGTTGGTGCCCGTGATGGCAATCCAATTTTGGGGAGACAAGCGATAGGCAAACTCGGGCTCGCCCATAATCTGAGCGGCATGCTCACGCCCCGCCTTAAAGAAGGACGAGAACTCCGAAATACCCGGGCATGTCACGCACACGTCATAGGCGCCCTCGACCTGTTCGGCCCCATAGACAAACGACGCACCAGCAGCCTCGAGCGCACGCGTGGCGTGATTGGGCTCAGAGGTGCCGCCGCCATACACGGTAACGGCGCTTACGCGCTCGGGATGTGCCAGCGCCCAGCGGGCGACATCGAGACCGGATTTGCCCTGACCCAAAACGAGCAGGCTAAAGACATCAGCAAGAGGCATGAAAGACCACTATCCCAACTGGAAGAACAAAGCAAGGCCAACGGCACCAAAGGCCGCAGCGATAATCCAAAAACGGATGACGACCTTGGTCTCGGCCCAGCCCTTCTTTTCGAAATGATGATGGATGGGCGCCATAAGGAAGACGCGCTTGTGCGTAAAGTGGAAGTAGACAACCTGAATCATGACCGACAGGGTCTCAACGATAAACAGGCCGCCGATGATGAGGGAGACGACCTCGGTGTTGGTCATGATGGACGTGCAGGCAAACGCGGCGCCCAGGGCAAGCGAGCCGGTATCGCCCATAAAGATGCTCGCCGGATAGCAGTTGAACCACAGAAAGCCCAAGCAGGCACCGGCACACGCGGTGCAGAAGATGGACAGGTTCACGTCTCCGTGTAAAAACGCCATGGCAGCCATGGCGAGCATGGCGATCATGGAGGTGCCGCCAGCAAGACCGTCAAGGCCATCGGTCAGGTTCACGGCATTAGAAAGACCGGCGATCATCAGCCAGCAAAAGACAACGTAGAGCCACGGGAACGAAAGGCCGCAGATGGTGGTCGAAAGAACACCGAGGTCAATCGTCAGGCCGCCGGGAAAACGAATCTCGGGGGCGACGCCGCACCAGTTGACGGCAAGTACCGTAAAGGTGACACAGATAATGGTTAGGCCGATCATCTTGGCATGAGGCGTCAGACCGAGCGAGCGCCCGTGCGTAACGGAGGTCAGGTCGTCGATCAGGCCCAGCACGCCGGTCGCCAGCGTGGCGAGCAGCACGAGCACGAGCTCGGTGGTGAGCTTGCCCATCAGCAGGCAGGTCAGCGAGATCGCGACGAGGATGACAACGCCACCCATGGTGGGCGTTCCCTGCTTAACCAAATGACGCTTGGGGCCGTCGGCACGAACCTGCTGGCCGATACCCTCGACCTTGAGCAGCTTGATCCACCACGGCATGAGCAGCAGCGCAATGGCAGCGGCGATGCCAAGCCCCAAAAAAGCCTGATACGTTGGATACGAGGGATTGCCGAACATGGGCTAGCACACACCTTCCACAAAGCGGTCGAGCTCAACAAAACGGGAACCCTTGACCAGTACAACATCATGTTTTTCAAGCGCGCCGCCCATGCGGTCGAGCACCTGCTGATAATCGGAGAACACCTGGATGCGGTCCTCGTCCATGCCCATCATGCGCGCGGCATCGGCCATAAGCTGGGCCAGCTCACCACCCACGCACGCCAGCATGTCGAGCTTCTTGGCGGCGGCATAGGCGCCCACGAGCTCATGCATGCGAGGAGCCTCATCGCCCATCTCGCCCATCTCGCCCAGGATCGCCATGCGAGACCCCGTGCACGAAAGCGAGCACAGCAGATCGAGGCCAGCAGCCATGGATTCGGCACTGGCGTTATAGGAATCGTCGATGACGCGGGCACCGCTCTTGGCGCGCTTGATCTCTTGGCGGTGACCGGTGATCGTGAGGCCCCTAAAGGCAGCATCGATCTGCTCGGGCGTCACGCCCAGGCGATAGGCAACCGCGGCGGCCTTAACGGCATTTGGGACGGACTGCACGCCGGGGATGGCAAGCATGGTATCGATTGTCTCGCCCTGACCAAAATCGAGCGTAAAGACCGGACGGCCCTCGTCATCAACTCGAACGTCGCGGGCACGGACCTCATCATCGTCCGAGACGCCGGCCAGCATCACGTCGATACCAGCAGGCTGGGCGAACGTATCGCGAATGAACGGCGTAAAGTCGTCCTCGCCGCCCAAAACCAGCAGCGGCAAGAAGTCGCCAGCGGCGCACATACCCTGGACAATCTCGGCCTTAGCGCGGGCGATGTTCTCGCGGCTACCCAAAATGCCGATATGAGAGGTACCAATCTTGCTCACGATGGCAAGGTTGGGATTGGCGGACTGGGACAGGCGCTCGATCTCGTGGAAATGGTTCATGCCCATCTCGAGCACCAGGACCTCGGTATCGGCCGGAGCGGAAAGCACCGTGAGTGGCATGCCGATCAGGTTATTGAAATTGCCCTTGGTGGCCCAGACACGATAGCGCTTGGCGAGCACAGCGGCGAGCACGTCCTTGGTCGTCGTCTTGCCGATGGAACCGGTAATACCAACGACCAGGCAGCCAAGCTCCAGACGGTACGTGTGCGCCAAACGCAGCAGAAACTCCTCGGGATCATCGGTCAGCAAGATGGCACAGCCCTTGTCCTGCGCCAGCGAGACCAGCTCGGCCTCGGGCTCACGCGTCATCACGACGGCGCCGGCACCCGACTGGACGGCACGGGAAGCAAAATCATTGCCGTCGACGTTTTCACCGGGAAAGGCGACGAAAATCGTCCCTTCCTCGACCTGGCGCGAGTCGATAACGCACCCGCGGCATACCCGATCGGCTTCTCCCGTCACGGTTCGGGCCCCTGTTGCGGCCGCGAGGTTGTTGACGGCGATCTCTATCATTGCAGCTCCCCTGTAAACCTAATAATGCTATCGGCGTATTGTATCCCAGCGCCGCGCATGCGTGGTGCAGGGCATGTGAACACCCCTCATATGGGACAACAAACCACGCCCCAAAGATTGTAACCCCCTACTTCGTGTGCGGGATACCCAGCACGTCGAGCGCGTTGGCCATAATGGACTGGAACGGCACCGCAGCGGCATCTGAGCCGCTCGGCGTTCCGTCGAGCGTGATATAGCACAGCACCTTGGGCGATTGTGCCGGTGCAAAACCCATAAAGGACGACATGTAGTTCTCCTTGAGGTAGCCGCCGTTCTCGTCGGCACGTTCGGCCGTACCGGTCTTACCCGCCACGTCATAGCCGTCAACCGCGCCGCCAACGCCCGTTCCCTCGGACACGACCGTCTGCATGCACGATGTCACCTGGGATGCGGCGTCCTCCGAAATCGCGCGCTCGCCTTCGCCCCAGTCCTTCTCGTCGCCTTTGCTGGACTTATAGAAGTGCGGGGTCATCATCACGCCGCCGTTGGCGATGCCGCCCACGGCACGTGCGATCTCAATCGGCGAGACGGACAGCGCCTGTCCAAAGCTCATCGAACCCAGCGTGGCGCCGTCATACTGGTCACGCTCCTTGACGATGCCCAGGCTCTCGCCCGGAAAATCGACACCGGAGCTGTGACCTATGCCCCACTTGTCCACATAGGCGGCAAAGTCATCCGCACCGATCTTGCGCCCCACCAGGACAAAGCCCACGTTGGACGAACGGCGCATCATCTCGCGCACATCCATGGTCATGGCATAGTCGCGCTTGTCGGCATCGGTGACGGTATCGTCACCCACCTTGATGCTCGCCGGCACCTCAAACGACGTACTCGATCGCACGACGCCCAAGTCGAAGCCGGCGCCCGCCACGAGCGTCTTAAAGACCGAGCCGGGCTCGTAGGCGTCGGTGACCAGGCGCAAGTTCATATCCTCGGTCTTGGCGTTTTCCAGATCGGTCTGGTCGTAGGTCGGGTACGAGCAGGCGGCGAGAATTTCACCAGTCGTGGGGTCGGTGACCAAAGCCGAGCCGTTCTTGGCCTTTGTCTTCTCGACAGCCTCCGCCAAAGCATCCTCAGCCGCTCGCTGCATATTGACGTCGAGCGTCGTCACGATGTCAACGCCGTCGACCGCAGCCACCTTTTTATAGGCACCGCCCGCGATATAGCTGCCGTCCCTCGCGCGCTCGCGCACGAGGGTACCATTCGTGCCGGTCAGAAGATTGTTGTATTGCTTTTCGAGACCCGTCAAGCCGTCGTTGTCTACATTCACTACACCCAGCACCTGCGATGCCAGATTGCCGTATGGATATACGCGCTTCATGGCCTGCTCAAAAAGCACGCCGGGCAGGTTCTTCTTCTCCAGCGCCGCAGCATCGTCTTCGTCCACCTGGCGCTTGATATACACCCAGGTGCCATCGGACTCGACGAGCTTGCGGCAGGTCTTTTTATCGATTCCAGTTGCCTTGACCAGCGCCGACACCGTCTTGTCAACATCCTCGACAAGCTGCGGGTTCACGGCGATGTTGCGACATTCGACCGACGACGCCAGCACGTTACCGTTGCGGTCGTAGATGGTGCCGCGCTTGGCATAGAGGGTCTGTGCAAGCAGGCGGCGCGCATCGGCACGCTCGCGCAGTTTATCGGCTTCGACAATTTGATAGTCGGCAAGGCGAAAGACGCCCAAGCTCAAACCAAGCCCGATGAAGCCCATGATGGCTTTGCGGCGAGGCAGAGGCGTGCCTGTGAGCCATTCGGTCGACGAACTCTTGCGCGACCTGGTGTTATGCATTTGAGGGCCGTCCGAGCCGCGAAGTCGCGACGCCGGGTCGTTGCCACGGGACTGCCCGGCGTTGTAAGATTGCCGACCCGTTCCTTGATAACCAGAACGTCCCCGCGACGAGGGACGTCCAGAACCGCGGCCCCCATCGGAACCGCGGCGATAGTCATTTGTCATACTCAGCTACCGTCTTGCTACTGAGCGGTCGCGGTCGCGTTGGCGCCCGCGGCTGCATCCTGCGAAAAGTCAAGTGTAACGCTCTCGCTGGGCTCCACCATGCCATAAGCGCCCGCAAGGTCGCGAATGCGCGTGTCGGCGCCATAGACCGAATGCATGACCTCCAGGTCGGAGCTCTCATCGGTCGCCTTTTCGAGCGTGCTGGTAAGCTCGGCGTTGCTGTTGAGCACCTGGGCCGTAACGCCGGCGAGCGCCACGCGGGCGACGCCGATCGTCATGAAGATAGCCGCAATGATGCAAAACGTTTTAAGAACGCTCATGAAAACCGGGCTTACCGCCTGGTTTGCCTGACGGCCCGCGCCCGTGTAGACATCAAAGCGCGGCGCGCGCTGCTCACGGGGAGCAACGGGGGCCTGCGGCGTCTCACGATAGGCGGGCATGGCGTTCATATCATAGGCGAGTGCTGCGCTTGAAGTGTTGTAGCCCATGATATGCCGCCTCCCATCCCGAGTACGTTGGTAGTGTGTTTAAGCTTCGTTTATGGTGCGAGCGGGAGGTCCAATATCGCGCGGTCGCGCCTACAGACGCTGCGCCACGCGGATTTTGGCTGATCTCGCCCGAGGGTTGCGCTCAACCTCATCAGGCTGGGCAACCAAGGGTTTGCGGGTGATGACCTTGAGTATCGGCACGTTGCCGCACACGCACACCGGAATCTCCGGCGGACACGTGCACCCCTGGCTCATCTCCTTAAAGTGGTTCTTTACGATACGGTCCTCGAGCGAGTGATACGAGATGACGCAGATACGTCCGCCCGGGTTGAGCCACCTGGTGGCGGCATCAAGCCCTCGTTCGAGCACATCGAGCTCGTGATTGACCTCGATGCGAATGGCCTGGAAACTTTTCTTGGCCGGGTGTCCGCCATGCCGACGAGCGGCAGCCGGGATACCCGCCTTGATGATCTCGACAAATTGGCCGGTGGTTTCGATCGGTTCTTGCTCGCGGCGGCGCACGATCTCGCGCGCGATCTGCGAGGCGAACTTCTCTTCTCCGTAGACGCGTAGAATCCGGGCGAGGTCGTGTTCGTTATAGGTGTTGATGACCTCAGCTGCGTTTAAGGTGTTATTACCCGGATCCATCCGCATGTCCAATGGGGCGTCCTCGTTATACGAAAAGCCCCTGCCAGGGATATCGAGTTGCGGTGACGAAACGCCCAAATCGAACAGGAAGCCATCGACCCCGGGCACCTCGGCCGAGCAAAGCAGCTCGTCCAAGTCGCCGAAGTTGCCCTTCAGCAGCTGGTGCGGAACGCCGGGAACCTCGCGGTCCAGACGGGCACCAGCGGCCTCGAGGGCCATGTCGTCCTGATCGACGCCGAGCAAAAGGCCCGTCTCCCCCACCTGCGCGGCCATCTTTACCGAATGGCCGGCACCGCCAAGGGTGCAATCGCAGACAACGGAGCCGCTCTTTAGCCGCAGCGACTCAAGCACTTCGCCGAGCATGACAGGTTCATGCCGATATTCTTGTGTCAAGATCCCACGCTCCATCCGTTACCCGTGCCTTGCCCTTACGAGAAGAAGAGGTCCAGCAGGGCCTCATCGTCATCGTCCTCATCGGCCGCGGCGCGATCCCAAACCTCAAGGTGGTCGTAGTTGCCCACAACCGTGACCTCGCGGTCGAGGTTCGCCTGCTTGCGGAGAGACTCGGAAAGACCGATACGACCGGCGCCGTCCACGTCCATCGACGTGGTGCGCTTGTTGATCGCCCTCATGAGCTTCTGGTCGTTAATGTCACGCGGGTTAAAACCCTCGTGGCCCTCACGACCCGCGAAGAGTCCTTCGACCCACTTATCGAAGGCCTCGGCAGAGAACACGTACAGAGCATCGACATCCAGGGCTTTGAACACGCGAACGTGCTCTCCAAGTTCCTCGCGAAGGGGTGCAGGCAGGGACAGACGACCTTTTGCATCGAGATTGCGCTCGTATGCACCAGTCATTCCCATGTGCGCCCTCCCCTCGGTTACTCAGATGGCACGTACGCGGGGAACCACCCCGCCTGTCGACGTCATTAATAATATGGGGAACCGCCCCATTTTTCAACACCTTTCCCCACCCCTTCCCCCACCCCGCC
>UQVT01000087.1 GCA_900544465.1 uncultured Collinsella sp.
AAGGAGTGCCGCTATGGAGCAATCGAGCCTGTTTGGTGACGGCGTGGACATCGATGCCGAAACACCCGCGACCGCGGAAGCCACCGCACCGACCGATGCCCGTGCCCAGGCGGCAGCGCGCGCGGCCGAGCTGCGCCACGAGCTCGATTACCACGCCTATCGCTACTACATGCTCGATGCGCCCGAGATCACGGACGCCGCCTTTGACAAAATGCTCGTTGAGCTGCAGGAAATCGAGGCAACCTACCCCGACCTGGTGACGCCCGATAGCTATACCCAGCGCGTGGGCGGCTACGTGAGCGAGCAGTTTACGCCGGTCACGCACATGGCACGCATGTATTCCATGGACGATGCCATGGATCTGGACGAGCTCGACGCGTGGCTCCAGCGTGCCGAGGATGCGCTCGGTGCCGGCAGCGTCACCTATACCTGCGAGCTTAAGATCGACGGCCTGGGTGTGGCGCTTACCTACCAAAACGGCACCTTTGTGCGCGCCGCCACGCGCGGTGACGGCACAACGGGCGAGGATGTGTCGCTCAATGTCCGCACCATCAAGGATGTGCCCATGCACCTGTCCGAGCCGGCGCTCGCCCACATGGGTGCCGACCGCGAGCGTACCATCGAAGTACGCGGCGAGGTCTATATGCCCAAGGGCAGCTTTGTTCGTCTGAATGAAGAGGCCGATGCCGAGGGCCGCGACCCCTTCGCCAACCCGCGCAACGCCGCCGCCGGCAGCCTGCGCCAAAAGGATCCCAAGGTCACGGCGCGCCGCGACCTGGCCACCTTTATCTATGCCATCGCCGATACCGACCCGCTGCACGTCCACAGCCAGCGCGAGTTCCTCGATTGGCTGCGCAGTGCCGGCTTTAGCGTCAACCCCAACGTGGCACGCTGCGCCACGCCGGCCGAGGTCCACGAGTTCTGTGCCCAGGCGCTCGAACATCGCGGTGACCTGGACTATGACATCGATGGCGTGGTCGTAAAGGTCGATAGCTTCCAGCAGCAGCTCGACCTGGGCTTTACCGCCCGCGCACCGCGCTGGGCCATTGCCTTTAAGTTCCCGCCCGAGGAAAAGCAGACCGTCCTGCGCGAGATTCGCATCCAGGTGGGCCGC
The DNA here is from genome assembly GCA_900544465.1 of uncultured Collinsella sp. Classification (GTDB taxonomy): domain Bacteria; phylum Actinomycetota; class Coriobacteriia; order Coriobacteriales; family Coriobacteriaceae; genus Collinsella. Next base: position 1,115 of record UQVT01000087.1, read on the forward strand.
ACCGGTGTGCTCACGCCGGTCGCCGAGTTCGACCCGGTGACGGTCGCCGGCTCCACCATCGCGCGCGCCACACTGCACAACATCGACGAGATCCGTCGCAAAAACGTGTGCGAGGGCGACACCATCATCGTGCACAAGGCGGGTGATGTAATTCCCGAGGTCGTGGGTCCGGTGCTCGACAAGCGTCCAGCCGATTCGGTCGACTGGCGCATGCCCGAGGTCTGCCCCGTGTGCGGTAGCCCCGTGGTCCACGAGGACGGCGAGGTTGCCTACCGCTGCGTCTCCATCGACTGCCCCGCACAACTCAAGGAGCGCCTGCTCCACTGGGTGAGCCGTGGCTGCATGGACGTCGACGGCCTAGGCGACGAGATCGTCGACAAGATGATCGTCGCCGGCCTGATTCACGATGTCGCAGACTTCTACCAGCTCACGGTTGATGACATCGCCGGACTGGACACAGGGCGCACCTATGCCAGCTCCAACAGCAAAAAGGGCGTCAAGAAGGGCGATCCTATTCCGGTGGGCCTCAAGACGGCTGAGAAAATCATCGCCGAGCTCAACAAGTCCAAGAGCCAGCCGCTCGGTCGCGTGCTGTTTGCCCTGGGCATCCGCCACGTGGGCAAGAGCGTGGGCGAGGTCATCGCCGAGCGATTCCAGTCGATCGACAAGCTCATCTTGGCGAGCGAAGAGGACATCGCCGAGTGCGAGGGCATCGGTCCCAAGATTGCGGCGAGCGTCAAGCAGTTCCTGGCCGTGCCCGAGAACCTTGCCGTGCTGGAACGTCTGCGCCAAGCGGGCCTTTCGCTCAAGGTCGACTTGGGCGCCGCGCACGCGCAAGCCGCAGCCGACGCTGGCGTGGCAGGCGAGCTCGCCGACGCACAGCCACTCGCGGGTCTGACCTTCGTGCTCACCGGCACGCTCGTCAACCGCACCCGCGACGAGGCGGGTGCGGCGCTCAAGGTGCTCGGTGCCAAGGTTTCGGGCAGTGTTTCAAAGAAGACGAGCTATCTGGTCGCCGGCCCCAAAGCGGGCTCCAAGCTCACCAAGGCCGAGCAGCTGGGCGTGCCCGTGTTGGACGAGGACGCGCTCGAGCAGATTCTTGCGACTGGTGAGGTGCCGGAGGCGTAATGGATATAGAGAATCGCAATTGCTTGCAGGTGGAAGGGCGCGCGAGGCATTCCCAAGTGCAGGCAAAAGAGCGCTTAATGATGCGAATTTGCATTGCCGAGCGTGAGCGCGCGGCGGGTGCATCTCGCGATGCCTTTGAGGCGTTGACCGAGCTAGAGGCGAGGCTCGGTCTAGCCTAGAGAGACCGGCACCGTGATCTGCGTCACGTAGGTTGTGGGGTCGTCGCTGATGATGTCGTCGATCAGGGCAATCTCGCGTCGCCCCGTTACGCTGCTAACTTGTCAAAAGCCCCGCGCCGGTTGAGTACGGTAAACGCAATCACGCAAATGACTGCCGACAAAATCGATCCGCACGGCGACGCGATGCCCATGGGAAACAGCGTGTCGGAATAGGCGTTCGACAGCAGCCAAGCGCCCGGCACGCGAATGAGCGCCACGGCCAGCACGTTGTGCGCAAAGCCGATATAGCTCTTGCCGTATGCAGCGAAAAAGCCGCTAAAGCAAATGTGGATGCCGGCAAAAATCGCGTCGAAAATGTAGCTGCGCATATAGCCGGTGCCGGCCGCGACTACTGCAGCGTCCTTGGCAAAAAAGCCGATAAACGCCGGCGCCACCAGCCACATCAGCACCGTGATCAGGCAGCCATACACCACCGAGATCGTCATGGCGTCCTTGAGTACCTGACGTGCACGATCGCCCTTGCCCGCGCCGGCGTTTTGCGCCGTGAGCGCGCTGACGGTGGCACCCATGGAGCTCGGCACAATGAACAAAAAGCTGATCATCTTTTCGACCAGGCCCACGGCGGCGGCGTCGACCAGGCCGCGATGGTTGGCGATGACGGTGATAAACATAAACGCCACCTGGATGCAGCCGTCCTGTACTGCCATGGGCACGCCGATTTTAAGAATGCTGCTGAGCACCTCGGGCTGGGGACGCAGGTCGCTGCGCTTAACATGGATGTTCGTGCGACGGCTCTTGAGCCACACGAGCGCGAGGGCAACGCTTGCCGTCTGGGCGGTTACCGTGCCGAGCGCCGCGCCCACGGGGCCGAGCCCCATGTGGCCGATAAACAGAAAATCGAGCGCGATGTTAATGATGCATGCCACGCCGATCACGTACATGGGCGAGCGCGAATCGCCCAGGCCGCGAAAGATGGCCGAGAGAATGTTGTATGCGGCAATAAACGGAATGCCGACAAAGCAGATACGCAGGTAGGCGGCGGTGCCTTCGACCGCCTCGGGCGGCGTGCCAATGAGCGCCACAACCTGCGGGCATAGTGCAAACAAGATGACAGCCAGTACCACCGAGACGCCCATAAACAGCGTGATGGTATTGCCGATGGCGGTCTCGGCGCGGTCGAAGCGGCGCGAGCCCACGGCATGGCCGACGATGACCGTCGTTCCCATGGCCAGGCCCACGAGCGTCACGGTAATGATATAGAGCGTCTGCGCGCCATTACCCACGGCGGTGATGCCGGCGGCGCCGCTAAACTGCCCCATCATGTACAGGTCGGCCATGCCGTAGAGCATCTGCAAAAAGTACGAGAGCATATAAGGCAGGGCAAAGACCGCGATGGTCTTAAGGACATTGCCGCGTGTGAGGTCGTGTTCCATGAGCGGGGCTTTCTGGCTGGGTTCGTTTAGCTACCAGTGTAGTGAAAACCCTACAACGATTGTAGAGTCAAGGTTTGCGTTGGCAGTGGGGTGAAAAAAATCGCGCGCACCATTATTCCGAGTGAATATGGACACACGTCACGAGAACTCGTCGCCGTCGCTAACCTTGCAGAAAACGATTTCGGAATACTTGACACCATTATTCGGCGCGCAATAATACGTGCGTTTGCGAACAACGTTTGATGGGGGTTGAACCTGCGTGCGCAATCTCAAAATACTGTTTTCCTATCTAGGGGCATACCGTCGCGATGCCATCCTCGGCGTGTTCTTTGTGTCGGTCGAGACGGTGCTCGAGCTGTTTATCCCGGTCATCATGGCCAGCATCATCGATGTGGGCGTGCCTGCGGGTGATATCAACTACATGCTGCTGCAGGGCGCGTACATGTTGGTGTGCGCTGCGCTTTCGCTGGTACTGGGCTTGGGTTATGCCCGCACGTCCGCCCGCGTTGCCTCGGGCCTAGGCACTAACCTGCGCGAGGCCGAGTACAAAAAGATTCAGACGCTCGCTTTTGGTAACCTGGACAACTACGACGCCAGCTCGCTCGTCACCCGCATGACCACGGACATCACCGTTATCCAAAATGCTGTGGGCAACGGCTTTCGCCCTATGGTGCGCGGCCCGGTGACGCTTATCGTCGGCCTTATCTACGCGCTGATGCTGTCGCGCCCGCTCGCCACCGTCTTTGCGATCATCTTGCCCGTGCTGGCAATCGTACTGGGCGTCATCACCTATCGCGTCAGTCCGCTCTACCGCCAACTCCAGACCTCGATGGACCACCTCAACGGCGTGGTACAGGAAGACCTCACCGCCGTGCGTGCCGTCAAGGCCTACGTTCGTACCGAGCACGAGGAGGCCAAGTTCGACGCAGTCAATACCGAGCTTGCGCGCACTGCGACAAAGACCTTTGGCAGCGCGGTGCTCAACCTGCCGGTGTTTCAGCTGTCGATGTACGTGGCTGCGCTCTCCATCCTGTGGATTGGCGGCCGCATGATTCTCGCCGGCAAGCTGGGCGTGGGCTCGCTCACGGGCTTTATGAGCTACGTGCTGCTGATCATGAATTCGCCCATGATGATTTCTAACGTGTTTTTGCTGCTCACGCGCGCTCTTACGAGTGTGGGCCGTATCGCCGAGGTGCTCGATGAGGAACCCTTTATCGCCAACCCCGCGGGAGACCTCGCGATTGCGGCACCAGCGGACGGCAGTATCGAGTTTCGCGACGTTTCCTTTAAATACCGCGCGGATGCAGACGAGGATGTGCTCGAGCATATCGACCTTCGCATCGAGAGCGGCTCGACGGTGGGCATCCTCGGCGGTACGGGATCGGGCAAGAGCTCGCTTGTGCAGCTGATTGCGCGCCTGTGCGACGCTACCGAGGGCGCCGTGCTTGTGGGCGGACGTGACGTGCGTGACTACGACCTCGCGACCCTACGCGACGCCGTGGGCATTGTGCTGCAAAAGAACGTGCTGTTTACGGGCACCGTGCGCGAGAATCTGCAGTGGGGCAATCCGCAGGCGTCGGACGATGAGCTCCTCGCGGCTTGCCGCGCGGCGTGCGTGGACGAGTTCCTTGATCGCATCGGCGGGCTGGACGGCGAGTTGGGCCAAGGCGGCGCCGGTGTCTCGGGTGGCCAGAAGCAACGCCTGTGCATCGCGCGCACGCTGCTCAAGCATCCGCGCGTGCTCATTTTTGATGACTCCACCAGCGCGGTCGATATGGCGACCGACGCTAAGATTCGCGAGCACATCGCCCGGATTTCCGATACGACCGTGCTCATCATCGCCCAGCGCATCGCGAGCGTCATGGATGCCGATCGCATTGTGGTGTTGGACGACGGTCGTGTCCACGGCGTGGGCACGCACGAGGAGCTGCTGGCGGGCGACAACATCTACCAGGAGGTTTACGCCTCGCAGATGGAGTTTGCGGGGAACGTGGACGCCGGCGCCGGCAGCGACGATGGCTGCGCGAACGATCCGTTTTCCTCCGTCCCCAGCGAATCGCCCTTGGAAGGGGGTGAGCGCCATGCCTAAGACCGCAGCCCAAGCACGCCCGGCCGACCTCAAGCGCACGGTGCGCCGCCTGCTCTCCTACATGGGGCATGCCAAGTTCTCGTTGCTCGCGGTGGGCGTGCTCGCCTCCGTCGCCGCCATCGCGAGCCTCGCCGGCACCTACATGGTGCGCCCCATCGTTAACGGTTTGGCTACGGGCGGGGAGGAACTGCTCGCCAAGCAGGTCATCCTGACGGCGATCATCTACGCCGCGGGCGTGCTTTCGGCCCTGGGCTACTCGCAGATCATGGTGCGCGCGGCCCAACGCGTGGTGTCCGATATTCGCCGCGACCTGTTCGCGCACATCCAGACGCTGCCGCTCAGTTATTTTGACAGCACGCGCTCGGGCGACATCATGAGCTTTTTCACCAATGACGTCGACACCGTCTCCGAGGCGCTTAACAACAGCTTTGCCAACGTGATTCAGGCCGCCATTCAGGTTGTGGGCACCACGGCTATGCTCATCATCCTTAACTGGCAGCTCACGATTATCACACTCGTGTGCGATGCGGCCATTGTGCTGTATGCGCGCTACTCGGGCGCGCGCTCTAAGCGTTTCTTTGCTGCCCAGCAGGCATCGCTTGGCGACCTGGACGGATATATCGAAGAAATGGTCTCGGGCCAAAAGGTCATCAAGGTCTTTAACCGTGAGGCAGCGAATGTCGCCGGCTTTACCTGCCGCAACGACGAGCTTCGCCGCACCGGTACCGCCGCCGTGAGCTATGCCAACTCCATGGTGCCCATGACCGTCGTGATTGGCTATGTCAACTATGCCATCGTTGCCGTGGCGGGCGGCATGCTCTGCATCAAGGGGCTCGCCGATGTGGGCGCACTTGCAAGCTACCTGGTCTTTGTGCGCCAGGCCGCCATGCCCATCAACCAGTTTACGCAGCTCGGCAACTTCTTGCTCAACGCGTTGGCCGGTGCCGAGCGCCTGTTTGCCGCCATGGACCTTGAGCCCGAGGTGGACGAGGGCTGCGTGGAGCTGGTGCAGACGGGCGACGCCGCGTGGGCGTGGAAGATTCCCGAGGGCCAGGGCGTGGGCGCGTACGGGCATTTGCATGATGTGGCAGCCGTTGATGAGTCGGGCCGCGCGGTGGCTGCCGACGGCACCGAGCTCACGTGCGGCTTGGTCCCGCTTGCCGGCGACGTGCGCTTCCATGCCGTGGACTTTTCCTACGTGCCGGGCGCCCGCGTGCTCACGGACCTCAACCTGTTTGCCAAGCCGGGGCAAAAGATTGCGTTTGTGGGCTCCACGGGCGCCGGCAAGACGACCATCACCAACCTCATCAACCGCTTCTACGAGGTCGATGACGGCGAGATCACGTACGACGGCATCGACGTCAAGCACATTGCCAAGGCCAGCCTGCGCGGGTCGCTCGGCATTGTGCTGCAGGACACGCACCTGTTTAGCGGCACCATTGCGCAGAACATCCGCTTTGGCAAGCTCGACGCGACCGACGAGGAGGTGCGCGCCGCTGCCGAGGCCGCCTGCGCCGACTCGTTTATCCGCCGCCTGCCGCGGGGCTACGACACACCGGTCACGGCCGACGGCGCCAACCTGTCGCAGGGTCAGCGTCAGCTGCTCGCCATCGCGCGCGTGGCCGTCGCCGATCCGCCGGTGCTCATCCTGGACGAGGCCACGAGCTCCATTGACACGCGTACCGAAAAGCTCATCGAGCGCGGTATGGACCGCATCATGCGCGGTCGCACCACGTTTATGATCGCGCACCGCCTGTCCACCGTCCGCGACGCCGACGCCATCATGGTCCTCGAACACGGCCGCATCATCGAGCGCGGCACGCACGAAGAGCTGCTCGCCCAGCACGGCGAGTACTGGCAGCGGTCGCGCGCGCAGACGTGGTGTAAGAGTGTCCTGAGGTCCGTCGCTGCAAGTCCCGATGTTACTCCTTCTTGAGACCGCGCCT
>UQVT01000088.1 GCA_900544465.1 uncultured Collinsella sp.
GCCACGGAAAATCCATTTGCAGCATTGAAGAATCTCAAGCTTGATGAGTAAAACTGTGGTAGTATCGCTACTTGCGCGTAATCGCCACACTGGATAGTTCATAAGGAAGGTCACTATGCCCGTACCTAAACAAAAGCAGGGTCGTATCCGCACTCACACCCGTCGTTCCGCCAACATGAAGATCTCGGCTGCGGCTCAGTCCACGTGCCCCCGTTGCGGTGCTGTCAAGCTCCCGCATCACGTGTGCCCCAGCTGCGGTTTCTACAAGGACCGCGAGGTTATCGTTACCGAGTAACGGTATACTCTGGATGCGATGCCGTTCCAAATGGAACCACAATGGCCGGCTCAATGAGTCGGCCATTTTTGTATAAGGAGCATGTATATGAGTAACGTTCGCGTTTGTGTAGACGTTGTGGGCGGAGACGAGAAACCTCAGGTTGTTCTTGATGGTATCGAGGCTGCGCTTGCCGCCGATCCCGATATCGAGGTCTTGGCAGCTGGTCCCGCCGAAATCGTCAATCCCTTTGCAGCTTCCCATGCACGTGTTGAGGCCCTTGAGGCGCCTGACGTTATCGCCATGGATGACGATCCCATTCGCGCCGTGATGACCAAGCGTAAGTCGTCGATCGTGCTTTCTTGCCGCGCCATTAAGAAGGGCAACGCGGATGCGTTCTTCTCCGCCGGCTCCACCGGTGCCATGACCGCCGCCGCCACCGCCTATGTGACGCCGTTTAGGTATCAGGCCGAAGGCAAGAAGCAGCCGGTGCGCCCCTGTCTGACCAATGCGCTGCCCAATCGCGCCGGCGGTCTGACGGTGCTGTGCGACATGGGTGCCAACCCCGATGTGGAGGTCGATGACATGGTGCGTTTTGCCCAGATGGGTAGCGCCTATGCCCGCGTCGTCCTGGGCATCGAGCATCCTCGCGTGGGCCTGCTTGCCAACGGCACCGAGGATGAGAAGGGCTCCAACTTTACCAAGGCCTGTTTCCCTGCTATGAAGGCCGCCGTTCCCGGCTTTGTTGGTAACTGCGAGGGCACCGACCTCACCTCAGGTAACTTCGATGTCGTCGTTGCCGATGGCATGTCGGGTAATATCGCTCTCAAAGCTACCGAGGGCGCTGCCAAGTTTTTGCTGCAGGAGCTCAAGGGCGCCTTTATGGCCTCGCTCGGCACCAAGATCGCCGCGCTGCTCATTAAAAAGCAGATGCGCGAGATTAAGGCCAAGCTCTCTGGCGACGCCAAGGGCGGCGCGATTCTTCTGGGCCTGCGCGGCGTGGTCCTGATCGGCCATGGCGCCACCTCAGTCGAGGCTGTCAAAAACGGTACGCTCGCGGCGGCCGAAGCCGTGCGCGCCGGGCTGGTTGAGAATGTCGCCAACTCTATGGACGGTATCGTTTTATAACAGCGGCGTTATGCGCCTCGGGGCGCACGTCGTGGGGTAGAATCAGAACCGTGTCTTGGTACCGCCCGGGCGGTACCATTCTTTTGGTATTCATGCACTATGAGAGGAAGCGCTATGGACCGCTCCGAAATCTTCGACAAGATCGCCGAGGTCGCTGCTGACGTTCTGGGCGTCGATGTTGCCGAAATTAGCGAGGAGACCACCTTTGACGACCTCGATGCCAACTCGCTCGAGCGCCTGCAGCTGGTTACGGCTATCGAGGACGAGTTCAACCTCGAGATCGATGACGAGACTCTGCTCTCGCTCAACTCTGTCGCCGACGCCGTCGACGCTATCGAAGCTGCCAAGGAGGCCTAAGTCTTGGCTTTATCCGAACGACTTACGCGCGCCCAGGAAATCTTGGGCCACGAGTTCAACAATAAGGTGCTGCTGCGCGCGGCGCTTACGCATCCCTCGGCAGTCGAGGGCCAGCCGGTTTCTGCCAGCTATGAGCGCCTTGAGTTCTTGGGCGATTCCATTTTGGGCGCTGTGGTCGCACGCTCCCTGTTTGAGTCCTATCCGGAGTTTGACGAGGGCAAGCTCACGCGCCTGAAGGTGTCGCTTGTCTCGGGCGCTACGCTGTCCGAGGTTTCTTACGAGCTGGGCATTGACGACATCATCATCTTTGGTGCCTCCGAGACCGGTACCGGTGCGCGCGGCCTGCATTCGGCCCTCGAGAACGTCTATGAGTCGCTCGTGGGCGCGCTGTACCTGGATGCCGGCTGGGATACGGCGGCGGAGTTCATTCACCGTACGCTTAAGCCGCACCTGGCCACCGAGCGTGCCGAGCACCCCGCGAACCCCAAGTCGTTTTTGCAGGAGTGTGTGCAAGCCGACGGTCACGAACCTCCGGCGTACAAGCTCGTTGGCTCCGAGGGCCCGGCGCATGCGCCCACCTTTACCGCTGTGGTTTTGATCGATGGTATTCGCCAGGGTCGCGGCTCCGGTTCCTCTAAGAAGGAAGCCGAGGGAGCCGCCGCGCTTGAGGCGCTCGACCGTATGGGTTACACCACCAACGGCGTGATTCTCAATAAGAAGCACGTGTAAGCGAGGAACCGTGTATCTCAAGTCCCTCACGCTCAAAGGGTTCAAGTCGTTTGCCGACCGCGCCCATATGACGTTTGAGCCGGGCCTGACCGTCATCGTCGGTCCCAACGGCTCGGGAAAATCGAACATCTCCGACTCCATCCTGTGGGTCCTGGGCGAGCAGAGCGCCAAGCAGTTGCGCGGCCAGGCCATGGAGGATGTCATCTTCTCGGGCTCGTCAGCGCGCAAGCCGGTGGGTGTCGCCGAGGTCACGCTGGTGCTCGATAACTCGGACCATATGCTGCCCGTCGATTTTGACGAGGTCGCCATCACCCGTCGTATGTATCGCTCGGGCGAAAGCGAGTACCTCATCAACTCGAGCCCGTGCCGCCTGATGGACATTCAGGACATCTTGCACGATTCGGGCCTGGGCAAGGATACGCATTCCATCATCAGCCAGGGCAAGCTCGACGCCATTTTGCAGAGCCGCCCCGAGGAGCGCCGCGCCCTCATCGAGGAGGCCGCCGGCATCTCCAAGCACAAGCGCCGCAAGGAGCGTGCGCTCAAAAAGATTAAGTCGATGGACGAGCACCTGACGCGTGCCCGCGACATCAATAAGGAAATCGCCCGTCAGCTGCGACCGCTGGAGCGTCAGGTCGATCGTGCGCGCAAGTACAAAGAGTTGTCCTCGCGCGCGAACGAGCTTACGCAGATGCTGGCTGTCGACGAGCTGCGTTCGCTGCAGTCGCAGTGGAACGACCTGGAGAGCCGCTCCAAGGAAGGTGCCGCCGAGCTGGAGCTTGCGCAGTACCGCATGGGCGAAAAGGAGCGCGAGCTCGAGAAGCTCCAGGTCATGCTCGAGGAAAAGGGCCTGTTTGTGGGCGATCTGGGCGAGCAGCGCCGCCATATGCAAGATGTGGTCGGCCGCATTAACTCCGACATGCGCCTGCTCGAGGAAAAGGGCCACAACATGGTGTCGCGCCTGTCTGACATGCGCGGGCAGATTTCGAGCTCCGAGCATCAGCGTCGTCGCGTGGTCGAGGAGCTCGAGGACGCGCGTGCGCAGCTTGAGGAAGTGACCGGCGCGCACATGCAGGCCCAGGAGGACGTTGACGCCGCTGGTCCTGCCGCCGCAGAGCTCCACGAGCGGCGCGTGGCGCTCGACAATCAGATTTCGCAGCTTACGCGTGAGCAACGCGATGTGCAGCGCGTGGCCGACAACGCCGCGCTCGAGCTCGCCAAGGTGAAGGACTCGCTGAGCAATGCCGAGGTCGAGGACAACATGTATGCCTCGCGCCTGGAGCAGATTGACGAGCAGCTCGAGGAGGTCACGGCCTCGCTCGAGAGCCGTCGCAACCGCGCAGAGGAGCTTGAGGGTGCTCTTGAGGAAGCGCGCCAGGCCCAGGCCGATGCGCGTGAGGCCACCGAGGTCGCCCGTGCAGCCCTGAAGGACTTGCGTAATCGTGAGAGTGAGGCGCGCAACAAGCTGTCCGAGGTGCGCTCGGAGCTTGCCAGCCAAAAGAAACTCGATGCCCGCATGGCCGACAGCTCGCCGCTCGTGAGCCGTCTGGTGGGTGCGCTGGGCGACGATGTCTTGGGTCGTCTGGGCGACGTGCTGGAGGCCCCGCGCGAGCTTGAGGGCCTGGTTGAGCAATTGCTCGCCGGCGATATCGATGCGCTGCTGTTTGATGACGCCGCCACGCTTGAGCGTGCCGGTCGTGCGGCTCTGGACCAAAAGAAGGCCTCGGGCGAAGCACTGCTGGTGACGCGCGGCGTGAGCGGCTCTACCGCCGCTGAGGGCGCTGCCGGTACCCGCCTGGTTGATCGTCTGTCCGTGCGTGCAGGCTACGGACCCGTCGTCGAGGCGCTGCTCGGCGGCTATTACGTGGTCGATGACTTGGCTGCCGCGCTGGCTGCGCCTGTCGTTGACGGTGTGACCTATGTGACTCCCGATGGCGCCCGCGTAAGCTGTGGCGGCCTGGTGCGTGTGGGCCTCGATGCCGGCGAGGCGTCGGGTGCTCTGGAGCGTAAGCGTCGCATTCGCGAGCTGGAGGGGCTTGAGCCCGATCTGGCTGCCGTGTTTGAGCATGTGTCGGATCAGGTCGTCGAGGCCAACGTTGCCGTCGAGGAGGCCCGTGCCGCCGAGGGCGATGCCGCCGGTGAGATCGCCCGTCTTGAGGGCGAGCGCCGCTCGCTGCTCTCCGAGATCGGCCGCTTGGAGCAAAGCGCCAACAATGCCGAGGTCGAGCGCGTGCGCATCTCCAAGCGCCGCGAGCAGGCTGCCGAGGCCGTTCGTGCCGCGCGCCCGCGCGTTGACGAGCTCACCCGTTCGCGTGACGAGGCGCGTGCACAGGCAAGCGACCTGGGTCTCCAGATTGCCGAGGCCAACGATGAGCTCGATCGCGTTCGCCGTGACGATTCCGAGGCCGCCGGTAAGCTCGCCGATGCCAAGGTGCGCCTGGCCCAGACGAGCGAGCGCCTGCGTTCGCTGAAGGGCCGCGTGCCCGACCTTGAGCATCGTCTTGAGGGCATCGACCGTCGTATCCGCGGAACACGCCAGGCTTCGCGCTCGCTCGAGCTGCTGCGCCTGCGCGTCGACCCCATGCACGAACGCTATTCTGCCCTGTTGGAACGCGCGTCGGATTGGGCAGCGCGCCTGCGTGACCAGGCCTCTCTGGAGGAGGCGGACTCCGCTTCGCTCAAGAAGACCATCGAGGACGCCAAGGCCGAAGTCGCTCGCGCCAAAGATAAGGTTGATACCGCTGCCGCGACGCAAAACGAGTTCAAGGTCGCGCGTGGCAAGCTCGAGGTGCAGGTAGAGGCCGCCATTAAGGCCATTACCGCCGATGGCACCACGGTACTCGAGGAAGCGCTCATGCTTCCGGCGCCCACGGACCGCGATGCCGCCGAGCGCGAACTCAACCAGCTTGTGCGCCAGATCAACAACCTTGGTCCCGTTAACCAAGTTGCCATGGAGGAGTACGAGCAGCTCAAGCGCCGCGCCGATTACATCGAGGAGCAGCTGGCCGATCTGGAGAGCGCGCGCAAGGCGCTCACCAAGATCACCGTGGCTATCGACCGTAAGATGCGCAAGGCGTTCCTGGTGACGTTTGAGAAGGTCGATGCGAACTTCCGCGAGATCTTCGCCATGCTCTTCCCGGGCGGTCAGGCTCATCTGGAGATGACCGATCCCGAGCATCCTGCCGAGACGGCTGTCGAGGTCGTGGCGCAGCCGCGCGGCAAGCGCATCACCAAGATGATGCTCATGTCGGGCGGCGAGAAGAGCCTGACGGCGCTCGCCCTGCTCTTTGCTGTGTACCGCACGCGCACGGTGCCGTTCTATGTGCTGGACGAGGTCGAGGCGGCACTCGATGACGCCAACCTGTCCAAGCTCATCGGCGCACTCGACGTGTTGCGTTCCGATACGCAGCTCTTGGTTATCTCGCATCAGCGCCGTACTATGGAGGACGCTGACGTCCTCTACGGCGTCTCGATGCAAGCCGACGGCGTCAGTCGCGTCGTCTCGCAAAAACTCGATCGCGAAACCGGAAAGGTCGTGAATGCATAATGGGATTCTTCGATGCTCTCTCGCGCGGACTTGAGCGCAGCCGCGAGGCCCTCAACGAGGTCTTCTACTTTGGCGGCGAGGTCGACGAGGATTTTTGGGAGGACCTGGAGGACACCCTCGTCATGGGTGACATGGGCGCCGAGGTCGCTATCAAGGTCTCCGATGACCTGCGCGATGCCGCGGCCAAGAAGAACCTCAAGACCGCTCCGCAGCTTCGCCGTGCCCTGGCCGAGCAGCTCGAGCAGCACTTTGTGCCCATCGAGCGCGATCCGTTTTCCGATACGCCGAGCTGCGTGCTGTTTGTGGGCATTAACGGTGCCGGCAAGACCACGACGGTCGGTAAGATCGCGAGCGCCATGGCCGCCCGCGGCAAGAACGTCGTGATCGGTTCGGCCGATACCTTCCGTGCTGCCGCTATCGAGCAGCTCGATGTGTGGGGCCAGCGCGCTGGCGTCCCCGTCATCAAGCGCGACCGCGGCTCCGACCCGGCAAGTGTTTGCTACGACGTGCTCGACGAGGCCGACAAGCGCGGCAGCGACCTGGTGCTTATCGATACCGCCGGCCGTCTGCACACGAGCCCTGAGCTCATGCGCGAGCTTGCCAAGGTGGTTAACGTGACGCGTAAGCGCGCCGCCAATATGGCCGCCGGCCCCATGCCCGTCTCAGTCGTGCTCGTGATCGATGCCGCCACCGGCCAGAACGGTCTGAACCAGGCGCTCGAGTTTAACGAGGCGCTGGGCCTGGACGGTATTATCATGACGAAGCTCGACGGCTCGGCAAAGGGCGGCATCGCCATGGCCGTGGCCGAGAAGCTCAAGCTCCCGATCCTGCGCGTCGGCGTGGGCGAGCAGGTCGATGACCTGCAGGAGTTCAATGCCAAAGATTTCTGCCGCGCCCTGGTGGGCGAGTCCAATTAAGGAGTGACTAGTGTTTGATTCCCTGAGCGATCGCCTCAACGACACATTTGACCGCCTGCGCGGCAAGGGCAAGCTGACCGAGGCCGATATTACTTCGGCCATGCGCGATATTCGCATGGCGCTGCTCGAGGCCGACGTTAACTTTAAGGTCGTCAAGGAGTTCGTCGCCAAGACCAAGGAGCGCTGCATGACCGCCGAGGTCATGGAGTCGCTGTCGCCGGCGCAAAACGTCGTCAAGATCGTGCTCGACGAGCTCACCGAGATGCTTGGCTCAACCGAGAGCAAGCTCGTCTTTAGCAATCGCATTCCCAATGTCATCATGCTCGTGGGCCTGCAGGGCTCCGGTAAGACCACGGCGGCCGTAAAGCTGGCCTACCTGCTCAAGAAGCAGGGCCGCTCACCGCTGCTCGCCGCGTGCGACGTCTACCGTCCCGCCGCTGCCGACCAGCTGGCCACGCTTGGCGGAGAGATTGGCGTGCCGGTCTTCCGTGGCGATGGCGAGCACCCGGTTGACATCGCCAAGGGCGCCATTCAGGAGGCCGTTGACCACCTGCGTGACGTGGTCATCGTCGATACCGCCGGTCGTTTGCAGATCGACGAGCAGATGATGCAGGAGGCCGTGGACATCAAGAAGGCCGTCAAGCCCGATCAGGTGCTGATGGTCGTCGATGCCATGACCGGTCAGGATATCGTCAACGTCGTCTCGACCTTCGCCGAGCGCACCGACTTTGACGGCGTGATTATCTCTAAGCTCGACGGCGACGCCCGTGGCGGCGGCGCGCTTTCCGTGCGCCAGGTGACCGGCAAGCCCATCAAGTTTGTGAGCATGGGCGAGAAGCCCGATTCGCTGGAGCCGTTCTACCCCGATCGTATGGCCAAGCGCATTCTGGGTATGGGCGACGTTGTCGGCATTATCGAGAAGGCCCAGGAGGC
>UQVT01000089.1 GCA_900544465.1 uncultured Collinsella sp.
CATTGTCGAGGCCGCAGAAGTACGCCACGCCCTCGCGTTCGAACATGCCGTAGACGCAAACGGTCCGCTCGCGTTGCTCGCCGCGTCCGTTTTGGTACAAAAAGCGCAGTGCGCAACGCTCGGCAAAGGCACTCCATACCGCATCGACGGCGGGAGAGCGGCGGATCGGTGCCTCTCCTGTCGCCGACATGCCGGTGAGGTAGGCAATCTTGGAGCGAATGTCGGCAAGCGGCGCGGCAAAGGTGGATGAGCCTGCCGCGAGTGTCTGGTCGATGGCATTGAGCAGGATGTCGGCATCGTCTGCGGTGATGAGACCGCCCGCGGCAAACGTGTGCTCGCGGTCGATCGTCCACGCGCTCTCCTCGGTTTCCTGCGCTCCGGCAGCGCGAACCTCCCTGATGACGATACCGCGTTCGAGCAGCTTGTCGCGATCGCGGCGGAACTTGCGCTTGTCCGAGTCGATATTGCCCGATCCGTATCCCAAATCGGAATCCAGGACGATTTGCTCGGTCGTCAGCGGTTCGGGAGAACTGTTGAGCACAAAGAAAAGGTTGAGGATGCGCTGAGCCGTTGTATCGAACCCGGGCTCGGGTGCCCCCTTTTTAATTGTCGCGGTCGCGTCGCTTGCCGTCATAGAATCCTCGCATGAGAAGGTCGTTTGATGCCATGATTTTAGTCCGATATGGAGATTAGGCTATATCCTTGTCCGCTCGCGGCGTTAAGATGGCCCGAATTCGGTCGTTTGCGCTCGCTCGGGGTATACTTTCGACTATATACGGTTCTAATGTGCATGCATTGGGCCTATTTGTCGGATTATGGATGTGGAGCGCACATGGCGAACACCCAGAACTATATTAACCACCTGCTGCAGAACACCGGCATTACGCCGGCGTGCAGTGAAGAAGAGCGCCTGGCCGCCGAGGATATCGCTCAGATTTTCCGCAACCACGGCTTTGACCCCGAGGTGCAGGAATTTAATGCTCCCGCGCCCAGCAGGTTGGCGTTTGCCGTTACCGGTATTCTCGCATTTGCCGGCGCCCTGCTGATGGGCATCGGTGGCGGTATCGGCTTGGTCGGCACCTTGCTGGCCATTGTCGGTGCCGTGCTCTACGTGCTCGAGCGCACGGGGCATCCCGTGGTTTCGCGCCTGGGAAAGACCGGTGTGAGTCAAAATGTCATCGCCTATCACAAGGCCTCGGGCCCGCTTGCGTCTCCGCGCAACCGCCCGGTCGTCGTGGTGGCCCACTATGATTCCCCCCGCGCCGAGCTCCTTGCTCGCGAGCCCTACGCTCCGTATCGCGCGCTCATCGCCAAGCTCCTGCCTGTCGCCACGATCGCGCCCGCGGCTGTCGCCATCCTGCGTATCCTGCCGCTTCCCGGCGTGCTCAAGGTGCTGCTGTGGGTTGTCGCGATTCTGGCCTCCCTTGTGGCACTGGCCAACGCCGCCAATATCATCTCCAACCGTTTTGTGCTCCCCTACACGTCTGGCGCGGTGTGCAACAAGTCCTCTGTTGCCGCCATGCTCGGTGTCATGGACAACGTTGCCCCTTATCAGGGCGAAAACGAGTTCCCCGACGACATTCCATTCGATACCTATTTTGGCGAGCAGAAGCGTCGCGCCGAGGAAATGGCGCGCGCGGCGGCCGAGTATGCCGCGGCCCAGCAGCAAAACGACTACGGCAACACCATTGAATATGAGGAACCTTCCTACGATGAGGACGAGTTTGGCCAGCCGGTGGCGCCTGTCGATGCGCCCGAGCAGGACGAGGCTTTTGATGGACAGATCGACGGTTTTGAGGGTGCCTCTGCCGACGAGACGCTGATCGGCGTTATCGCGCCCGAGGCTCAAGACCAGACTGCCCAGGCCGAAGTGCCCACCGAGGAAAAGTCCACCGCCGAGCCGGCGGAGGAGCCCGCGGTGGTCGAAGCCGCCGAGCCCAAGCCCAAGCTCTATCGCAATGCCGCCGGCA
The DNA here is from genome assembly GCA_900544465.1 of uncultured Collinsella sp. Classification (GTDB taxonomy): domain Bacteria; phylum Actinomycetota; class Coriobacteriia; order Coriobacteriales; family Coriobacteriaceae; genus Collinsella. The sequence continues at coordinate 1,971 of UQVT01000089.1, forward strand.
ATATCCGCTTTGGTTCGGATGCCATCCGAGCGCTCGGCATGCTTCCCGAGTCCTGCACGCTCGATTACGAAGAGGGCGAGGAGCCGACGTTTGAGCCGGAGCCTGCTCCCGTTGCACAGGAGCCTGCGCCCGCGGCCAATACGGCTGTTGCTCCCGCAGAGCCGGTCGCTGCCCCTGTTGCTGCCGCGGAGTCTGACGCAAAGCCCGCGCTCGATTCTGCAGCCGGTCTGGATATTCTGGCGTCTGCCGCTCCGGCACAGGTTGAAGACGAGGCCGCCGACGAAGACTATGACGAGTATCCGCAGCGCGTGTCCTATGAGAGCGACACCGATTTCTCGGCCGAGCTTCCCTCGACAACGCCCCATGCCGATATCGCTTCCGCGTTCTCCTCGATTGGTGCCAGCGCTTCTAGCTTCTTTAAGGGTGCCTTTGCGAAGGGCAAGAAGTTCGTCGACGACTTTGAGGAAAAGCGCGCCGCTGCCCGCGAGGCCGCCGAGCGGGAGGCCATCGCCCAGCAGCAGGCCGCCGAGGCCGAGCGTGAGCGTGCGGCACAGGAGTTCGAGCAGAGCGAGGCCGAGCAGCCGGAGTCTGTCGATGTCGCCGACGCCACGACGTCCTTCGAGGCTCCGCAGCCGGCATCCGCTGACGTTGCCGAGGCTACGACGTCCTTTGAGGCGCAGCAGGTCGATGGCACCATGTCATTTGATGCCACGATGACGTTTGAGAAGCAGGGCACCGCAATTGCCGAGCCCCTTCCCATCTCCGATGATGCTCAGGACGCCGCCGATGATTCGGTTGTCGACGAGGCCGATTCCGTTGAGGCCAGCGTACCCGAGCAGGTCGAGGTTCCTGCTATGGAGCAGGAGTCCCCTGCGATTGACGAGGCTCCCAAGACGGATGAGTCCAGGCCTTATTCTACGCAGATCTTTACCATGCCCGCGCCGAGCGACCCCGGTGCCACGGTGGCCAACGCCGCTCCCACGCAGGACGAGACAGTTGACTCCCTCATGGCGCAGATTTCGTCTCAGGTGCCTCCGCGCCAGCAAATGAATATTCCCGATCCGGCCTCCGCGCCTGCGCCCTCTTCGTCGCCGCTGGCCTCGGTCCCCGATCCGTCACTGCCTTCGATGCAACAGGCTAACGTCGCGTCCCGCACGTCGCTGTTCGATCTTCCCGATCCTTCGGCACAGACAAATGATCCCTTTGCGACGGCGCAGGGCGCCGAGCCCACATCGGCACCGGTCGCGGCCCCCATGCCCATCTCCTCGGGCGCACAGCCGCTCGAGACCATCTCGGCTCCTGCTTCGACGGGTGCCAAGCCGCAGAAGCGTGGCCTGGGTGGCTTGTTCGGTCGCAAAAAGAAGAACGAGCAGGACAGCATGAGCGACTGGCTGGGCGTCGAAGACGATTACGATGCCAAGAAGTCTGGTCGCGGCATTGGCTCGTGGGATAACTTCGAGGATGACGACGACGGTTGGAAGGGCGGCGCCACCTCCTCCGATGGTGCTTCTGCCGAGGATATGCTCTCGGCCGTTGCCTCCATGGGTGACGATGAGCTGCTCGGCCACGATATCTGGTTCGTCGCAACGGGCGCGTCCGATTGCGATGGCGCCGGCATGAGGGCGTTTTTGGCCTCGCATCGTGACAAGCTCCGCGGTGTGTTCTTCATCAACCTCGAGTCTATCGGTGCCGGCAGGCTTTCGGTGGTAACGGTCGAGGGCGAGCAGCAGCTGTTTAAGGGCGATCGCCGCATCATGAATCTTGTCAGTAAGGTGTGTAAGTCGTTCCACGTCGATTGCGGTGCGTTCGAGATGCCCTATGCAAAAACCGATGCATCCGCAGCGCTCGAGGCGAGCCGTCGCGCCCTTACGATCGCCGGTGTGGACGGCCCGCGCCTTGCCTGCGCTCGCACCGAGGATGACCTGCCGTACAACGTCAATCCGACCAATATCGCTACGGTGTCCGAGGTCGTGACCGAGGTCATTCGTCGTTCGTAGACAGACCCGCTAAGGAGTCAGCGTGTTTTCGTACATCAAGCGCCATTGGCCCATCTATCTGATTTTGACCCTGATCGCTATCGCATTGGGCTTTGGGGCCGCGTATGTCGTTGGCGTTAAGGGCTCGACGCCCGAGACGACAATGAACGAAGAGGTGGAGCAAGAGCAAAGTTTGGGTGCCGACGGTATTTCCGAGTCCGATCAGGCAGCCATCGATGGCGGTTCGTCATCTGCTGAATAGCCGATTCATCGTTTATGCCCAAGGCGGGCGAGCCGGGAGACTGGCTCGCCCGCCTTTTTATCGTGCTAACGCTTCTTTGCGGCTGACCTAAGGCGAGCGAACCATATGGCTGCAGTGCCCGAGGTCAGGAGTGCAGTGATGCATGCGGCGACGGTAACAGATCCCGTTGCCGGCAGGTTCTGAGGCAGGGCGCATCGTTGGATGACGCGGTCCTCATCATGCGCCTCGAGTTTATCGCCACCGCCGTTGCGGCAAAGATCGACGCGCGCGCTGTTGGCAAGTGCGGTTTGGGGCGTATAGGACGACGTTGCCTGCATATGCACGACTGCGCCTCGGGCATCCGAGTTAAGGGCCGCCTTGGCATCGTCGAGATCGTCGTGTTCGTCTTTAAGGTCATCCCGGGTCCAAGAGTCCGCCTCGCTTCTGGTTGTAAAGTCGGCGGCTACCGCACCGTATTCAAAACGGATGCCCGTGATGACGGCGTCGTCCGTAAGATCAATCTCTTTCGTATCGAGCGTGACGGACTTGTCCGTCGGGATATCTGCTTTCCATAGGTGCCACCCGTCGTAATCGACGAGACGCACATCGTCGCCCAGCAGCTTTGTAACCTCTTCCGTTTCGAGCCAAGGATTGCGATGCCCGTCGTCAAGCGTTGCATTGACCTGCTTGCCCGTATCGCTTGTTCCTGCCGGAGACGTTCGATACCACACGTTGCACAGCCCGCTTAGATCACCGATCGCAATAGGGGTTTCAACGGCAACAAGTTTCGCTGCGCCATCTTTGGCGCACTCAAGGTCGTCGGTGATGGTCAACTCGTCGACCCAGGTGCTCGACTCATTTTTGGCGTCGATGGTATAGGAGAAGGCGCCTTGCGTATTGGCCCGTGCTTTGGCTCGGTTTTTTCCGTCGCCGTTGGCAACGAGTTTGCTTACGACTGGTTGTGCAATCTCTTGGCGCTTATCGACGCTTCCCCTGATCTCGATGGGGGTATCCCTCATGGCCATGGTTTGAACTTCTCCCGTGGCCTTTACTTCAAACGTTATCTCTTCGGCAAGGTCGTATGTACGCGGAGCCATCGTTTCGCGCAGGGTGTAGGTGCCGGGTGAAAGGTGCTCAATGCGGTGCGGTTTGCCGGATGAAGTCCAAGAATCGATTTCGTTGCCATTGGGGTCGCAGAGGACAAGCTCGGCGCCTGTCACTTCCTGACCTCCGCACGCGTCGACTTTGGAGACATCGAGCTTGGTGTAGTCGTTGGAAACGTCAAGGTGCACTTCGATCACGGGCGTTTGCTGGTCAGCGTACGACAACTTCACAGTATGTGGGGTCGGGTTGAGCAGATAACCTTCGGGCGCTTGTGTCTCGACGACCTCGTAGGTGGCGGCACCGCATCCCAGCGATAGATGATCGACTCGCGCGTGCCCCCGTTCGTCGGTTGTGACGGTGGCGACGGTTTCGCCATCCAGGGCGACGATGCTGCCGTCGGCCCGCACGATGTCGCCGTCAGCGCGGATGTCAAACGTGGCTCCAGCGAGGGCGCGCCCATCTACAGCATCCGCCTTAATGATTTCGATGCTTCCGGTTGCAGCGTCGTCATAGAACGAGGCGACGGCGACCGGTGTCAGATTTCTGTCGGCGGGAATCGTTATCTCCAGGTCTTCTCCGCGCAGATACGGTTCCTTGGCCGACGCCTCGTGCACGTAGTATGTTCCGGGATTAAGTGATTCAGGCAGCGTGACGGCGCCGGATGTATCGGTTGTGAAGGTATTCATTACATTGTGGGCCGGATACCAACATGTTTGCGAGACGGGCTCGTGGTGGCTATCGAGCAGCTGGAACGTAAAGCCGGCAAGTGGTACGGTGCCGCCGGTCTGAGCATCGCGCTTTACGATTTGAAGGTGTGTCGATAGGGCATGGTTGTCAACGATGTACTGAAGCTCGGCGCCGTCTGCGGTCTGCTCTGCTGTGATGGTCCATTCCCCTGCTTGCTTAAATCCCTCAGGGACCGTTTCTGCAACCTCGCGAACGGTGTAGCCCGCGCGGTCGTAGGGAATGGCACCGTGAGCGCTGGCGGGTCGCTTGCCTGCGCCAAACCATGCTTCGGGCTGGTCTTTGGTGGAGGCAAAGCCGTAAACGTTTGTGGTCAACGTGCCGACGACTTGTTGGGAGCTATTGCTGACAACTTCAAAGACGACGCCTCCCGCCGGCTGCTCAAGGCCGGACTCATCGTTATCGCCATAGTCCTTAAACTTCGAGATTTCAAGGTCAAAGGCGATGGGGATGTTGGGAATACGGCTTTCGAGTTCAACGATGCCCGTATCTCCGAGTTGCTCGGCACCGACGGTGTAGCTCCAACAGTCGTTTGAAATCAGGTAGCCCTCGGGCGCTTTCGATTCGTAGATGGTAAAGGTACCCAGAGGAACGTCGTCGAGAATCGCCTGTCCGTTTTCGTCGGTCGTAAGGGTGCGAGTCCAGCCGGGAGTTGATTGCGAGACGCAGGTGAATTCAGCGCCCGCAAGCGACGCCCCAACTTGGGCACCGGCATCCGTGGCGGCATCGATTTTTGCAATACGCAAGGTGATGGTGCCGGGCTGCTCGTTGACGGTGACATGTTCGCCGCTGTTTTGTGTGGTGAAGGCTATTCGGTCGCTTCGAGGGATATAGCCTGCCGGGGCTTTGGTTTCGACCAGGTAATATGCCGTATTGGGCAAAAGCGTTGCTTGTGCACGCCCGTTTTCGTCCATCTGGATAGTGCCGACGCGTGCATCGCCCGCACTTTCAAAGATATCGAAGGTTGCGCCACCGAGTCTGTAGGTGTCGTTGCCGGCGGTGATGCCAGCCTGGGACGATTGTTTTTGGAACGATACGGAGACGGCGGGCAGAACATAGAGCATGTCCTGGTGTCGACCCTCGCCCGAGACCGGGCCGTGATAACGCCTGGCTCGATGTGGGGCTGCCTTAATAGATCCGGACTTAGCGCTCTCGTAGAGCCAACGTGCAGCCGCTACGGCCTCGGCGTTTTCGTAAAACCTACCGCTCCTGGCAACTCCCTTGCTATTTGTATACGAATAGGTGCCGTCGGGGCGCGTGGTTCCCTTGAGCATCCACACGGCAATCTGGGTGGCGGCACGGGCGAGATCGGGCGACAGGTTGTGGCCCCCAAAGGATGTGCTGGAGGGGTATCCGTGACAGACGATGGCGGCAAATTCGTCATCGAGCCATGTCCAGCCCTGGTTGTATGTGCGCCATGGCCCTCCCGGCTTGCTGGGGCCGGGGCAGTCTTGATTCATGCAGTACGAAATCGAAGTGTCCTGTGCCTCATATTTACCGACGCCGAAGGGGCCGCAGCCGTCGCTTATAGTGCGGAAATTAAGGGCGTCGTTCCCGTCGACGGCGAGTGCGGCCCCTGGGGCCAGGCAGCCGATCAGAAAAAAGAGGAGCAGGAGCAGCGGACCTGTTGCGATTGCGCTGTGGACAGAGTGCGTGGGTGCGTTGGACATGGCTGCTCCTTATCCCT
>UQVT01000090.1 GCA_900544465.1 uncultured Collinsella sp.
CGAGCGCCTGCATAATGGCAGCCTGACCCTGAGTAAATAGCCCACCGGTCAAATTACGCAGAATAATAGGAAACGCAAGGTCAATGGCAGCAAGCACCAGAGCGCAAACAGTATCAGCAACAAAAAGCCCCATCTGGGGCTCGTAATACGAAAGAAACCTCTTAAACATAATCACCTTACGCGGTTTTACCAAACCGCGTTTCGTCTCGACGCTGCAAGTGCTCCATTTGGACAATCTGGCCTTCAATCGTCGGTCGCGTATATCCATACGCTTCCCTCCTCTTTTAGGCCACCTTGTCTCAAATGGAGCACTTTCGCTGACTTACACAAACCTGCGGGATCATCCCCGCTCGTTAAAGCTCCGCTCCGCCTAGTCGGTGCGCGATGCTGTCACAGGCCAAGGCGCCTACGACGGTCTTGGCGTCTTCGATCTTGCCGTCGAGTACGGCGTCGATCAGCTCGTGCAGCGGCACCAGGTCCACGTTGACAAACTCGTCATCATCGGGGTTGGGCGCATCAAACTCGAGCTTGGTAGCCAAGTAGATATGGATGATCTCATCGCAAAAACCGCAGGACGTGACAATCGACGTCAAAAAGCGAATACGACCAGCCCTAAAGCCCGTCTCCTCATGCAGTTCGCGCTTGGCGCAATCGAGCGGGTCCTCGCCCGGGTCGAGCTTGCCGGCAGGAATCTCGACCGTCACGCGGTCGATGGCGGTGCGGTACTGACGCACCAGTACGATCTTGCCGCTCTCGGTCAGTGCCACAACGGCCGCCGCACCCGGATGGCGAACGATATCGCGGGCGCTGCGGTGACCGTTGGGCAGCTCAACCTCAAGCCGGTGGACGTCGAGAATCTTGCCCTTCCAGGCGCACTCCTCCGAAAGAATCTTCTCGTGCAGCTCGGCATCGTGCGGGTCGTCATCGCCCAACACCAGCGCCGGCTCGTCAGCGACCTCGCCACCAGGCTCGCCCTCGGCGTGCCCATACATGCGGCTGTCCTCTTCGACGATCTGCGCGTCCACGAGCTCTTCGTTCTTCTCGTCCATCCGTCTCATTCCTCTCGGATTTTAGGCATCCCAGGCGTCGCGACCGCGCAGCGCGCGCAGGCCGATGTCGTGACGCAGGGTCTTGCCCTCAAAATCAATCTTCTCGCAGGCCTCGTAGGCAAGGTTGCGAGCGTTCTCGAACGTGTCGCCCAGAGCGGTCACGGCAAGCACGCGGCCACCATTGGTCACGAGCTGACCGTCCACCACGGCAGTGCCCGCGTGGTATACGGTCACGTTCTCCATGGCCTCGGCATCGGCGATACCGGTGATGACCTTGCCCTTCTCGTAGCTGCCGGGGTAGCCCGCGCTCGTCAGGACAACGGCCACGGCCCACTCGTCACGCCAGTCGAGCTCAATCTGATCGAGCTCGCAGTTGGCACAAGCCAGCATGACCTCGACCAGGTCGTTCTTAAGGCGCGGCAGCACGACCTGCGTCTCGGGATCACCAAAGCGGGCGTTGAACTCCAGCACCTTGGGGCCGGCGGGAGTGAGCATAAAGCCGCCATACAGGCAGCCGCGGTAGTCGATGCCCTCGGCAGCGAGCTCGGCCACGGTCTGCTCCATGACCTTCACCATGGTGGCGTGCTCCTCGTCAGTCACGATGGGCACCGGGCTGTAGACGCCCATGCCACCGGTGTTGGGACCCTTGTCGCCCTCGAGCGCGCGCTTGTGGTCCTGCGAGGTGGCCATGGGGCGCACGGTCTTGCCGTCGGTAAAGGCCAGCAGCGAGCACTCGGGGCCGGTCAGCATCTCCTCGATAACCACGGTGTTGCCGGCATCGCCAAAGGTGCCGCCAAAGCACTCGCGTACGGCTTCCTCGGCCTGCTCAAGTTCGGTCGCCACGATAACGCCCTTGCCCGCGGCAAGGCCGTCGGCCTTGACGACCAGCGGGGCGCCCTGCTCGCGCACGTAGGCGAGAGCCGGAGCCTCGTCGGTAAACGAGCCGTAGGCTGCCGTCGGAATGCCCGCACGCTCCATGAGCTGCTTGGAGAACAGCTTAGAGCCCTCCATCTGGGCGCCCTCGGCACCCGGGCCAAAGCAGGGAATACCCGCCGCGCGCACGGCGTCGGCCACGCCCGCCACGAGCGGAGCCTCGGGGCCAATTACCACGAGTCCGCATCCGTGGCTCTGAGCAAACGCCGCCACGGCCGCAGGATCGCAGTCGTCGAGAACCACGTTCTCGCCGCAGCTCGCGGTGCCGCCGTTACCCGGCGCGATGTAGAGCTTGCCGGCGCGCGGTGATGCTGCGAGCTTGGCTGCCAGAGCATGCTCGCGGCCGCCGCTGCCCAACAACAGGATGTCGATGGTTTGAGTGTCCGCCTTCAAGGGTGCCTCCTCTATGGATGAATGGCCCGCTCCGCGCGAGCCCTTTGCAAGCAAATATACCCCTCGGCCGCCCGTCTGGGCTGCAAAGGGGTATATCGCAATAACCGTATAAACCGATTACTTCCAGAATCGGTTGATGATCTGCTCGCGACCGGCGCCAACGCCAATGAACGTCACGCGGGTGTGTGCCAGATCCTCGATAAACGCCACGTAGTCCTGAGCCTCTTGCGGCAGCTCATCAAAGCTGCGGCAACCGGTGATGTCGCACTTCCAGCCGGGGAGCTCCTCGTAGATGGGCTTGGCATGCTCAAAGCGCACCTGATGCTCGGGCACGCTCGTGTAGCGCTCGCCATCGACGTCGTAGGCCACGCACACCTTGATGGTGTCGAAGGCCGAAAGCACGTCGAGCTTGGTCACGGCGATGTCGGTGAGGCCGTTGACGCGCGAGGCATAGTTGGCGATAGGGCCGTCAAACCAGCCGCAACGACGACGGCGACCGGTGGTCACGCCGTACTCATAGCCCTCCTCGGTCAGCGTGTGGCCGGCCTCGGACTCATAGGAAAGCTCGGTGGGCATGGGGCCCGAACCGACGCGGGTGATATAGGCCTTCATGACGCCCAGTACACGGTCGACGTTCTTCATACCGACGCCGGAGCCGGTGATGGCGCCGCCGGCGGTGCAGTTGGAAGACGTCACGTACGGATAGGTGCCGTGGTCGATGTCGAGCAGCGTCGCCTGGGCGCCTTCAAACAGCAGGTCCTTGCCCTCATCGATCATGTTGTTGAGCAGCAGGCTCGTCTCGGTGATGTAGGGACGCAGGCGCTCAGCCATCGGCAGGTACTCGTCGCAAATCTGGTCCACGGTGTAGGTGGGCAGGTTGTAGATGAGCTCGAGCTCGGGGTTCACGCGGGCGAGAGCGGTCTCCAGCTTGTCGCGGAACAGCGTCTCGTCCAGCATGTCCTGCATGCGCAGGCCAATGCGGGCCATCTTGTCCTGATAGCACGGACCGATACCGCGCTTGGTGGTACCGATGTTCTTCTTGCCGAGCTTCTGCTCAAAGGCGCCATCCAGATCGATGTGGTACGGCATGATGACATGCGCGTTGCCGCTAATCTTGAGGTTCTTGGTGGTGATGCCGTCGGCCTCGAACATGTCGATCTCCTCAAGGACAACCTTGGGGTTGACGACGCAGCCGTTACCGATCACCGACACGTGGTCGGAATACATGATGCCGGAGGGCACCTGGTGCAGGCCGTACTTCTTGCCGTTGACGACGATGGTGTGACCGGCGTTGTTGCCGCCCGAGTAGCGCACGACGGCATCGAAGTCGCCGGCGACCAGGTCGCAAATCTTACCCTTGCCCTCATCGCCCCACTGGGCACCGACCAAAACGGTTGACGGCATGTTTACTCCTTACATTCATGGCCTGTCTACGCGCCATGCCGGCACGCAGAAGCACAAAACATTCCCAGTATACCCGTGCAACGGGCGCCTGTCCTACTCCTCGGCATGTGCCCCATCAAGCTCATAGAACTTGGTGGATGCCGGCAGGAACATCAGGTCGACGTCGCCGATCGGGCCCGAACGGTTCTTGGCCACGACGATACGTGTAACGCCCTCGTCGGGTCGATCGTCGCGCGAGGCTTCGGCCTCGTCGGCGGAGCGGTCCAAGAACATAACGATATCGGCGTCCTGCTCGATGGAGCCCGATTCACGAAGGTCGGAAAGCTGCGGGCGCTTGCCGGTACGGGATTCGACCTGACGCGAGAGCTGCGACAGCGCGATGAGCGGGATCTTGAGCTCCTTGGCCATGATCTTCAGGCCACGCGACATCTCCGAAACCTCGACGGTACGGCTCTCGGAGCGGCGTCCCGGCGGAGGACTCACCAGCTGCAGGTAGTCCAGGATGATGATTGCCTTCTCCTTGTTATGGAGCATGCGGCGGCTCTTGGCGCGAATCTCGGTCACTGTGGTGCCGGGCGTATCGTCAATCAGAATATCGAGCTTGGACAAGGTCTGCGTGGCCTCGTTGATATTGGCCCACTGCTCGGGGCTAATGCGGCCCATGCGGAAGTCACTGATCGAGATCATGGCGTAGGCGCAAATCAGACGCTGGGCAATTTCCTTGCCCGACATCTCCAGCGAGAAGAAGCCGACGGTATAACCAGCAGCGGCAGCGTTGAGCGCCAGGTTCAGAGCGAACGACGTCTTACCTACAGCAGGACGGGCGCCGATGATGATGAGCTGGCCCTCGCGAAAACCCATGAGCATGCGGTCGAGTGACGGAAAGCCCGTGGGCACGCCCGCAGCCTGGCCACCGGCCTGGCACACTTCCTCGGCCTCGTTATAGGCCTCGACCATAAACTCGGTCAGCGTCTTGTAGCTCGACTTGACCTCGCGTGCCGTGACTTTGAGCAGCTTACTCTCGGCTAGCTCCACGACCTCTTTGGTGTCGGTGGGGGCGTTATATGCCAGCGCGTTGATCTCGTTAGTGGCGCCGATCAGCTCGCGCAGCATCGAGTCGCGGCGAACGATGGCGGCATGGTGCTGCCAGTTGACGAGCGACAGGGTCTGACCCATCAACTCCAAAATGTAGGCCTCGCCGCCCACGGCATCGAGCTTATTGATGCTTCGCAGGTAATCGATCAGCGAGATGGAGTCGATGGGAATGCGGCTGTTGTACATATCGACCATCGCGGTATAGATGGTCTTGTGAATGGGCCGGTAGAAGTCATCGGGCTGCAGCTCGACCTGGGCCTCTTCGACCACCTCGGGCGATAGCAGCATAGCGGCCAGTACATTGGCCTCTGCATCTTGGTTTTGGGGAAGACCCAACTTTGAGCCGCGGTCCTCAACCGTCAGCCCGGTCTCCCTATCGTCATATGCCATGAGCATCCTCATTCATATCGCTTGCGAGCATCCATAGTATCAGCCACGGTCCCAAAACGCGCCGCGCGCCGCCAATCATCACCGAACCAAACGGATGAACGGTCCCGTATATAGGACTTCGACGCAACGTTCACCATGACACTCACTCAGCGCAAAAAACAAAAGGGCGCCCTGGTTTCCCAGAGCGCCCTTCTTAGAACAAGATTGTTGCGTTGCAGCAAATGCTACTCGGCAGCAGCCTCAGTCTCGACCTCGGCGGTCTCGGCCTCGGCGACCTCAGCGGCCTCCTCGACCTCAGCCTCGGCAGCGAGCTCCTCGGCGGTAACGCCGACGAGAACGACAACCTCGGCCTTGATCTCGCGGTACAGCGAGATGGCAACGGTGTGGGCACCGGCAACCTTGATGGGCTTACCGAGCTCGACGCGCTTGCGGTCGATGTCCATACCGAGCTGAGCCTTGATGGCGTCAGCGATCATAGCGGCGGTAACGGAGCCAAAGAGGATGCCCTCGTCGCCGACCTTGACGTCAACGGTGACCGTCTTGCCCTCGAAGGCAGCCTTGGTCTCGTTGGCGGTAGCCAGACGGACGGCCTCGCGCTTGGCGATGTTGTTGCGACGCTCGTCAAGCTGCTTGAGGTTGCCCTTGGTGGCGGCAACAGCGAGCTTCTTGGGGAACAGGAAGTTCTCAGCGTAACCCTGAGCGACCTCTACGACGTCACCCTCGCCGCCCTTGCCCTTGATCTCATCGAGAAGAATAACCTTCATGATGCGTCTCCCTTCTTAGCCGCGGTCGCGGTTGCCACGAGAGGAAACCACGGGGACGGTGTACGGCAGGAGAGCCATCTCGCGGGCGCGCTTGATGGCGTTGGCGATGTCATGCTGATGCTGCGTGCAAGCGCCAGTGACGCGACGGGGCTTGATCTTGCCACGGTCGGTCATGTACTTACGGAGAAGCTGAGTGTCCTTATAGTCGATGAACTCAGTGTTCTCCTTGCAGAACTGGCAGTACTTACGACGCGGCTGACGTGCAGAAAAATCATTAGCCATGTCAAAATACCTTTCATTTGGCAACTTCGGCGAACCGAAGCCGCCTCTCACTCAAAAATAGGTGAACAACCCTTAGAACGGGATGTCCTCATCGTAGACGTCGACCGCGGGCGGCGTAGCCACCGGTGCGGCAGGACGTGCTGCGGGCGCGGGAGCTGCGGGGGCGTAACCGCCCTGATCGTAGCTACCCTGGCCACCACGGGAGCTCATAAACTCGATCTCATCGACGATGACCTCAAGTTTGCTCCGGCGCTGGCCGTCGCGCTCCCAAGAGCTGTAGCGCAGCTTGCCCTCGATCGCGACCTTGTTTCCCTTTGCCAGGAAACGGCTCACGGCCTCGGCGCGGGTGCCGAACATGGTGCAGTCGACAAAGTTGGGATAGTCCTCCCACTCGCCAGTCTGCGCGTTGCGGCGACGATCGTTCACGGCGACGCCAAAGGACAGAACCTGGGTTCCGCCGGCGGTGGCGCGCAGCTCGGGATCGCGGGTGAGGTTACCGGTGATGTTCACTCGATTGATGCTCATAACTCACTACTTCCTCTTGGGGCACAAGCCCAGTCCAAAACGACAGTCTTACTCCTGGTCGTCGCGACGGACGATCATGTGGCGGACCACAGCGTCGGTGATGCGCAGGACGCGATCAAGCTCGGCGATCTGGGTAGGATCTGCGTGGAAGTTGATGAGGGTGTAGTCACCATCGGTGAGGTCGTTGATCTCGTAGGCGAGCTTGCGCTTGCCCCACTCGTCAACGGAGTCGACCTTGCCAGCGCCCTCAGCGATCGTGGTATCGATACGCTTCATAACAGCGAGACGAGTCTCGGGGTCGAGCGACGGGTCAACAAAGAACAGCAGTTCATAAGCCTTCATATTGTCACCTCCTCTGGGCAAATGTGGCTTCAGGTCGTGAAGGTGCGCCTGAAGCAGGAAAAGACTTGGTAATAATATCTTTCAACCTCCTAGGCTGCAAGAATATGCAGCTACAACCTCATGACCTCCACATATGTCCATACTCGCACGACGTTTCATGCGCATTCTAACCAAATGCCGACCAAAAGCTTGACGGATCTGTGGACAAGATACGGTGCCGTGGGGACAGGCTGAGCCAAGCCGCAGGTCAACGGGCACGAGGCTGTGGTCGCAAAATGCATACCAGTGGTCCACAGCACCACCCAAAGATTTTTAAATTCATTGCCAAGTCGCTTATGAATACCCCTTTTGAACAATTGAGTTGATCAACCACGCTGGTCGGAAGCCGTTTTTTGGTACCTCAAACCCCGCTGCAACGCCAAGCACGGCCAAGCGTGGTTGATTTCCGATCTCAGCCGAACACATTGAGCAAATAGGCCATTCCCGCAGTT
>UQVT01000091.1 GCA_900544465.1 uncultured Collinsella sp.
TTTGGGGTCGAGTGCTTTGGACATGTAGTCTCCTATCGAATCAGGAACACTTCTTGAGGGGAGTATAGCGCAGCTGGGGGCGCCCAAAACACGCGGGGCAGGAAAACCAGAGGATTGATGTTAACGTACTCATAGGGTGTTATTTGCATAATCCTTACCTTTGGTGTGGGACGTAATTGCGAGCCGCTGACCATGCTTTTCCAGCCGTTCGTGGAAATAGTTGGGACAAGCGCGATGTGCGTTAATATGTTTGAGTTGAGCGACATATAAATAAGCATGTAACGGAGTACATATGTCACCAAACAACGATTCCATCTTTACGCAGGAGCTTTCGCGCCGCACTGCCCTTAAGGCTCTTTTCGGCGCTGCTTCCGCGGCTGTTCTTTTTGGCCTGCCTGCTCGCGCCCATGCGGCTGAGGCCAGCCAAGAAACCACCGACAAACTGAATGCCGCCCAGGCCCAGCTCGACGAGGTCCAGGCCCAGCTCGACAGCATCGCCAATGAGTACGCGACGCTCGCCAACAAGAACGCCCAGACCCTCAGCGATATCGAAGGCGTGCAGGGCCAGATTGACGAGACGCAGGCTCAGATCGACACCAAGAAGGCCGAGCTCAAAGAGAAGCGCAGCGACCTTTCCGATCGCGTTGCCGCCAGCTACAAGTCGGGCGGCACCAACATCTTGTCGTTGCTGCTCGCTTCTGGCTCGTTTGAGGAACTCGTCGCCAACGCGCATTACGTCGAGAAGATCAACAAGAGTGACCGCGACGCCATCGAGGACATCCAGACCATCCAGAAAGAGCTCGATACACAGAAGTCCGAGCTCGAGTCGCAAAAAGCCGACTTGGAGAAGCTCAAGGACCAGCAGACTGCTCAGATGCAGGACATGCAGGCCAAGCAGCAAGAAGTCCAGACCGTGCTGAACGGTCTTTCCGACGACGTCAAGGAGCTCATGGCTCAGCGCGATTCCGAGATCCTCGCTGCCGCCCAGGCTGAGGAGGCCGCTAGGAAGGCTGCCGCTGCCGCGGCTGCCGCGAACAAGAACAATTCCTACTCGGGTGGTTCAAGCTCGGGTGGCGGATCGTATGCCGGCGGCACCCCGCAGCAGAATGCCGGCTCGGGCAAGCAGCAGGCTGTCGTCAATGCATGCTACTCCACGCCCTCGCCTGGCCTGAACTGGTGCGCCGCCTGGGTTACCAACGTGTTCCGCAACGCCGGCGTGGGCTACTTTGGCGGCAACGCGTGCGATATGTTTAACGCCTGGTGCTACAGCTCTGACCGTTCGGCGCTGCAGGTGGGCATGATCGTGGCCGACTCGTCGCACAGTGGCACCGGTACGCCGGGTCTGCTGTACGGACACGTGGGCATCTATGTTGGCGGCGGCATCGTTATGAGCAACGAGGGCGCCATTACGTCTAAGTCGCTTGACTCGTTCATTGGGTTCTACGGCACTGGCTCTGGCGTGCGCTGGGGCTGGCTCGGCGGCGTGGCGCTGTCGTAAAGCCGACGGGGCCGCGTGCCCGCCCGCAATATATTTGATTGCCTGCTCGGGCAGTCCTGCGCAAGACGAAGGCCACATTAAGTGGCCTTCTTTGCGTGCGGAACTCGCGATCAATCAAATATATTGCGGGCGGGCACGCGGCCCTCTTGGGTTCGGGGCGCGGCACACCGGACTGGTTGTCTGAATTAAAGAAAGTGAAGGCCCCTTTCGGGGCCTTCTTTTTATAAAAATTCGCCTACTCGGTGGACTTCGGGTTCTAGGTCTACGTCGAACTGCTCTTTGACTTTGGCTTGGATGTCGCGGATGAGTTCGTCGACGTCGGCGGCGGTGGCGTGGTCGGCGTTGACGATGAAGCCGCAGTGCTTCTCGCTCACCTGCGCGCCGCCAACGGCGTGTCCTCGCAGGCCGGCGTCCATGATGAGCTTGCCGGCAAAGTAGCCCTCGGGGCGCTTGAAGGTGGAGCCGGCGCTCGGCATGTCGAGCGGCTGCTTGTCCTCGCGGCGCTGGCGGTAGTCGTCCATGTCGGCCTTGATCATCGCGGCGTTGCCCGGGGCGAGATTGAAGGTGGCCGAAAGCACGATAAAGCCGTCATCGGCGATGCGGCTCTTTCGATAACCCAGGTTGAGCTCGTCGACATCGAACTCGATGATATTGCCGCTGCCGCGGGTGCCGTCGTCGAGCTGGCGAGCGGGTTTGTAGACGCGCACGGACTCCAGCACATCGGCCATGCAGGCACCGTAGGCACCGGCGTTCATGTAGCAGGCGCCGCCGACCGATCCGGGGATGCCCGAGATGGGCTCCATGCCGGTGAGGCAGGCCTCGGCTGCCGCGGCTGCGACATCGGAAAGCAGCGCGCCGGCTGCCGCCGTGACGTGCGTGCCGTCGATCGTAATGTCGGAGAGGCCTTCGCCCAACGCCACGACGACGCCGCGGATACCCTTGTCGCCGACGAGCAGGTCGGAGCCGTTGCCCACGATGGTGAGGGGCAGATCGCAGCGATAGCAGGTATCGAGCGTGGCGACGAGGCCCTGCTCGGTATCGGGCGTGACAAAGACGTCGGCCGGGCCGCCGATCTTAAACGTGGTGTGCTCGCGCATGGGCTCGCTCATCAGCACGTTGTCCTCGCCGGCAACGCCAGCAAGCGCGCACAGCAGGTCCTCGTTAAAAAAGTCGTTCTCGTGCATACGAATATCCGCCTTTTGGTGGTCGTTGTCATCAATCGATTGCAATATACCCCACCCGGACGGATTTGGTGCGCTGGCGGCGATAAAACAGCCGTCTACCGGATTGGTAAAGTGTTTATCACCGAGGTAGAGGGGCGGTCGCTATACTTTCAAGAGATTGCGCGTAAACCTGGAAGGAGCGAGATGGCCAACAAAGTCACCCTCAAGCAGATTGCCCAGGAGGTGGGGCTTTCCCCCTCGTCAGTCTCGCTTGTTCTCAATAATCGGCCCTGTCGCATCTCGGAAGAAAACCGCAAGCTCATCAAGGAGGTTGCGGCGCGCAACCACTATGTTCCTAATCAGATTGCGCGTAGTCTGGTCATGCGCGAGTCGCGCACGCTGGGCCTTATCGTCCCTAACATCGAGAGCCGCTTTTTTGCCTCGCTCGCCGGTAGCCTGGAAAAGCGCTGCCGCGAGGACGGCTATGCGCTCTTCATTACCAGCTCGGGTGGAAGTGCCGACGACGATCTGGAGCTGCTGCGTCAGCTGGTAACGCGCGGCGTTGATGGCGTCTTCCTGGTTGTGGGCGACGAGTTCTCCGACGACCGCGCCCTGCGCGAAGAAGTCAGCCATCTGCCTATCCCTGCCGTGATGGTCGACCGTGCCATTGAGGGGCTCGAGTGCGACAAGGTGATGTTCGACCACGAGATGGGTGGCTACATGGCCACCCGCTATCTGATCGAGCAGGGCCACCGTCGCATTGCCTGCTTGGTTAACGCGCGCCGTTCCAATACGGGGCGTAAGCGACTTGCCGGCTATGAGCGCGCGCTGCGCGAGGTTGGCCTGCCTATCGACGCACGTTTGGAGTTTGAGAGCGAGTACTACATTCCGAGTGCCTACGAGGCCTCGGAGGCGGTGCTCGCAACTGATGCCACCGCTGTGTTCGCAAGTTCGGATAACATCGCCCTCGGTCTGCTCAAGCGCTTGCACGAGATGGGGAAGAGCATCCCGGGCGATATCTCGGTGGTGAGCTATGACAACTCGGCGGCCGACGTTCTCTTTGAGCCGGCGCTGACCGCCATTGAGCAGGATCCTGGTGTCCTTGCGGAGCATGCTTTTGGCTGCATGTCCAAGCGTCTTGCCGGTAGGGGCGGCAGGCGTGCCGAAGAGGTCGTCCTGGAGCCGGCGCTTATCGTTAAGGGCAGCGTGCTCGAACTTACCGAATGTAGCTAAGCGTACTTGTTTGTTTGCATAGATTGCATGCGGAGTGTCCGCTATTTGCCGGCGGGGCCGGGGTGCCTGCCTTGTTTTGAGAAGTTCGCGGAGCCCACTTCTCAAAACAAGGCAGGCACCCCGGCCCTCGTCCGTTAACTCTTCCGCTGGGCGAGCCTTAGACGCCGCGCACCGATAGGGTAAGGCAGCGGCTTGAAATTGGTGCTATATTCAGCTTGAGTTGTTTAATGCTAGTACGGGAGGCTGATATGGGGCTGTTCAAGAAGAAAAACCCGCAGGATGCCTTTGATCCCGATGTGTTTACCATCACGGATACGATTTTGGACCCGCCGCGGTTTACATTTTTGCCGGCCATCTACCAGGATGCCACGCGCCGCAAGTGGGCCGTGCATCAGCGCGGCGGCGAGCCGAAGATTTTTGACTATGCGGACGTGTTGCAGTGCGAAGTGGCCGAGGCGGGCGATCCGGAGGCCGAAGAAGCGGTCTCTAAACAGGAATTTGCCCAGCGTATCCTGGCAAATCCTGCCAAGGCAGCAAAAATAAATGCTGCCAAGCGTAATATGTGTCTTGGTATGGGCGTTGTTGTGGCGGTTCAGACGGGAAAAGACGAGGTTTCCAAATTAGAGATTCCCGTTATGACCGACGAAGTCAAACGCGATTCAAGTCTATATAAGTCGTATCGGAATGTCGCCGAGAAGATCAAGGCAGAATTTGATGCCATGGGAGGGCTGGCCTAATTTTGGCGGCATACGTTTCTGAATGAGGAGTCTGTGCAATGGCAGGCGAATCTTATGCAATTCCCCCCAAAGATCATGCTGTTGAGGGAATTCTTTGGTATATCCAGCACCATCAGCTTGCCGGCGGCGATCGCCTGCCGGCCGAGCGCGTGCTGTGCGAAGAGATTGGCGTTTCGCGTACGGCGTTGCGTGCCGGTATCACGCGGCTTATCTCGTGTGGAACGCTCGAGAGCCGTCGCGGATCGGGCACGTATGTGTGTCCTCCCAAGCCGCTGAACATCTTCCAGGAAACGTATAACTTTTCCGATGCTGTGCGGACTGCCGGCCTGCACCCCTCTTCTCGTCTGGTTTCCACCGGGACCATCGAGGCGGATGAGGCGCTTGCCGACAAGCTTGGGGTGGCTGTAGGCGCTCCCTTGCTCCGCATGCGGCGCGTTCGACTTATTGAGGGCGAGCCGGCGTCAATCGAGACCGCTCACGTTAACCTGTCCCTGTGCCCATCGCTTCCCGAGCACGATTTTGAGTGTGAGAGCCTTTACGATGTCTTGCTCAAAGAAGGTGGCGTGCGCGTTGAGCATGGACGTGAGCATATCTCCATCTCGCGTTTGAACGTCGAAGAGGCCGAGCTGCTCCAGCAAGAAGAGGGAACGCCGGTGTTCTATGAGAGCTCGATCGAATTTGATAAGGACATGCGTTTTGTGGAGCATTGCAAATCGGTGATTTTGCCCACAAAGTTCCGCTTTGCCGATAACGGCGAAGAGAACGGCATGAGGAGCGTGGCAGGTGAACAATGGCTGAAACAGTAGATGCCACCCCGGTTTATATGCGCATTCGACGCTGCATCGAGGAACGTATCGAGCGCGGTGCATATCCCACGGGTTCCATGATTCCGTCCGAAAAAGACCTCGCCGAGGAATTTGGTACGACACGCTTGACCATCCGAAGCGCTGTCGATGAGCTGGTTCGGCGCGGGCAGATTCGCCGTGTTCGGGGAAAAGGTGCCTTTGTGGCGCAGAAAGTACCTGCTTTTTTTGAACGCACGGTCGGTTTCCGTGAATCGGTCCGTGCTTCGGGCGGCGAGCCGTCCGTCCGTATTCTCGCGCGTTCCAAGCGTTATGCGGGGCCATATTACGCCGACCTGTTTGGCATCGCCGAGGACGACCTGCTCTATTCCGTTCGACGCCTGAACTGCATAAACGGTAGCCCCGTATCGATTGAGACGGCGCTGATTCCCTGCCTGCTGTTCCCAACCATCGAAGATATTGACGTGTCGGTCTTCAGTTTGTACGAGACCTATGAGATGCTGGGCCGAAAGCCAGTCATGGCACAGGAAAAGCTCGATATCGAGGCACTGGGCGCACGAGATGCCGGCCTCCTTGGACTGGAACAGGGCGATCTTGTTTTGCTTTTGGAATGCGTGAGCTATGACGCGAGCGGTCAGGCTATCGAGTATGTAAAGTCCTTCAATCGTGGCGATACGGGCGGCTACACCTATACGTACTAGCTGGTATTTTGTGAATAACGGCTGGGAAACTAACCAGTTTTGATCGTTGGGTCAGCTGTATATACAACCTTACATGGCTCATAATCGACCGTTCGCCGAAGGGGATAAACTAATCGACAAAGAGGTATCAAAAAGCCGTAACCTGTAACTGTGATTGGTATCAAATACTAATGATCTGTTACGAGGTGAGACGATGAAGATGCTCGATTACGTTCAGCTTGCCCATGTGCGTATGGGAGAGAACCTCGAGCGTTCGTCTGAGCTGGTAGCGCAGCTCGTTGATATTTTCCAGTCCGGTTCTTTTGACGCGCTGCGCATCGTTGCTTCGGGTTCGTCGCGCCATGCTGCGGATTGCGCCCGCGATTACCTGCAAGATGCGCTGCAGATGCAGGTGTCCGTTGTGACGCCCGAGGCCTTCGTCGATTTTGAACACACCTATCCACAGCATGCGCTTAACATTGCCGTCTCGCAGAGCGGCTATTCAACCAATACGATTGCGGCGCTCGATTACATGCGCGCACACGATATGGCTGCAGTTGCGCTCACGGCAAACGTCGAGGCACCCATCAAGGAACACGCTGACATCGTTCTTGACTACGGTGTGGGCGTCGAGTCGGTGGACTTTGTGACTCTGGGCGTCGAGGTTCTCGTTGAGTACCTGGTGCTCTTTGGTATTTACGGCGGTCAGGCGCGCGGAACGATTGACGCCAAGGGCGTTGCTCAGCGTCTTGATGACCTGCGCGAGGCTATCCAGGCTAATGCCGTGATGTGCAAGACCGCCGAGGCATATGTCCAAGATCACATGCTCGAGCTTTCTGAGCACATGCCCGCCATGGTCGTCGGCAACGGCCCCAACTATGGTGTTGCCGAGGAGGCAGCGCTCAAGCTGAGCGAGACCATCAAGATTCCTGCCATGCATCACGAAGGCGAGGAGTTCGTCCACGGTCCCGAAATGCAGATCGTTCCGGGCTATCTGGTGTTTATCGTCGACGATCCGCAGGGGTCGGAGCGTCTTGCGAATATCGCCGATGCGCTATCGAACGTTACGGCAAAAACGGTGCTGCTCACGG
Source organism: uncultured Collinsella sp. (assembly GCA_900544465.1). Classification (GTDB taxonomy): domain Bacteria; phylum Actinomycetota; class Coriobacteriia; order Coriobacteriales; family Coriobacteriaceae; genus Collinsella. The sequence goes on from UQVT01000091.1 coordinate 7,206, forward strand.
CCCATCCCAAGGGTAGGGCTCACGAGGTTGCGGTGCCTCAGGTGGCTCCGCTGCTCAGCGCAATTCCCAATCTTGTGTTCTTCCAGACGATTGCGGCCATGATCGCCGAGCGTCTGAAGTCATGGAACGTGCACCCGTATCTCGATGCCGTCTCCAAGCAAATGGAGGTCAAGGCAGAGGGCTACGAAGAGTCAGTCAATGCGCTTAAGGCCAAAGCGGCTGAGTGTTACGGAATGTAAGCGGGTTTTGATGCCCGTTGGCATGGGGGATGTGGAAACAACCCCAGAAAGGAGAGACAAATGAAGGAAACCGAGAAGATCGAGATCATGCATTTCGACCAGGAGGGCTATCTCGAGGACGGCAAGGCGCTCTACGAGACCGGCAAGAAGATGACCGCGCTCGCCGACAAGGTCGCCGACGAGGGCTACG
>UQVT01000092.1 GCA_900544465.1 uncultured Collinsella sp.
TCCTGTGGAGCAACGGAAAGACGGGTCTCGCGCTGCGGAATGTTTTCAAAACCAAGCCCGGCCCCGACCTGCGTTGACACAGCTGGCGGTTCTTGGGCATCGCTTGCTGGTGGGGTTCCTTGTCTGAGTTGGACTTAGTTGGTGGGACCACTCGTCTCGGTCGCTGTCCCGCACCGTTCCGGCGCGGGAGGCGCGCCGCTGCGGGAGTGCTAGTCGGTCATTGTTGGCGCCGAAGCACCGTCCCGCCCCAGCATCGATCTTAGCTTCTCAAAGCTCTCCTCGCTCAGGCAGTGCTCCATGTGGCAGCCCTCTTGCGACGCCACCTCGGCCGATACGCCTGCATCCTCCAAAAGCCCCACGAAAAAGCAGTGGCGCTCCCACATTTGGCGCGCGACCTCCAGACCGCGCTCTGTCAGATGAACATCTCGTTTGCCCATTTCGACATAGCCGTTGCTTTCCAGCGTCGCCATGGCCTTGGAAACGCTCGCCTTGGTTACGCCGAGGTACTCCGCAACGTCGATCGAGCGCACGATGCCCTGACGTTCCGACAGAACGTAGATCGATTCGAGATAGTCTTCTCCGGATTCACGTAGGGCCATGGGCCGCCTTTCGCGATGATTGCTAGTTAGCCTTTGGATACTTTCCACGGCTTACTTTACCGCAAAAGTTGCCCATGTCTTACTACTTTGCCTAAAAGTTAGCCGTGTTTCACAAAACGAGCGGGACGAAAACAAAATGGGAACACGCCCCGCAAGGAGTGTCCCCAAGTGCCGAGCCGCAGCTATAGCAGTCCAAAGTACTTCGCGGCGTTGTAGATGCCGTCGTCGTCCACGGCGGTCGTCACATAGGTCGCCGCAGCCTTCACCGTGTCCTGCGCGTTGCCCATGACCACGCTCGTGCCCACGGCGGCAAACATCGACAGGTCGTTCTCGCCGTCGCCAAAGGCAATCGCCTCGCTCGCGTCGATACCAAGCCGCTCGAGCGTCGCCGCCACGCCCAGGTCCTTGCCGCCGTTAGCGGGAATAATGTCGCAGAATAGGTCGCACCAGCGCGTGGTGAGCGAATGCGACACGGCGTCGGTCACGATATGCTCGTCGACCGGGTCCACAAAGGCGCAAAACTGGTAGACCGGTGCGTCAAAGGCGTGCTCAAACGGCTCCTCGTGGTAGACGATTCCCGCGTTGCTGCCAGCCGTCACCACGCGCTCGGACAGGCGGTTCACAAACGAGTTCTCGCCCTGCATGCACAGCGAGTCGTAGCGCCCCTGCGCCACCTGGTCCACAATCACCGCGACGTCGTCCGAATCGATCGGGCAGCTGCGGTAAACCCCCTCGGCATCAAAGCAGTGCTGGCCCGAAAGCGTAATGTACGCATCCCAGCCCAGGTCGAACAGCCAGTCCGGCATCTGGTAGGTCGGACGGCCCGTGGCGATCACGCACGCAATCCCCTGCTCGTGAAAGCTGTCGAGCACCTGCTGCGCCGACGCCGGAATCCGGTGGGTCTTAAAGCTCAGCAGCGTGCCGTCGATATCGAAAAACGCGGCTTTGATCATTCTCGCCTACTCCTCGCCCTCGAGCTTTTCGCTCGCCTCGAGCCACGCCATCTCCAGCTCGTCCATGGCAGCGTGAGCCTCGTCGATCTTTGCCTGCTGCTCGCCGAGCGCCGTGTAGTTGGTGGGATCGACTTGGGCCATCGCGGCCTCGGCCTCCTCAACGCGAGCGCGCTGCGTCTCCATCTTGCGCTCGAGCGAGCTCACCTCGCGGCGGAGCTTCTGACGCTCGGCGTTGGACAGGCCGTTGGGCTGACCGCTCGACTTGGGCTTTTCGGCCGCAGCTGCCGCGGCACCGGTGTCGAACGTGCCGGTCTTGGCGCTCGGTGCGCCCACGGGCTCGCCCTCGGCGGTAGCGTTGCACAGGCGCAGGTACTGGTCGACGCCGCCGGGCATATGCGTCAGGTGGCCGTCGAGCAGCGCCCACTGCTGGTCGGTCACGCGCTCCATCAAGAAGCGGTCGTGCGTCACCAGAATCAACGTGCCCGGCCAGCCGTCGAGCAGGTCCTCGACAATCGCCAGCATGTCGGTATCCAGGTCGTTGCCGGGCTCGTCCAGGATGAGCACGTTGGGTTCGTCCAGGATTGTCAGCAGCAGCGACAGGCGACGGCGCTGGCCGCCCGAAAGATCGCCGATGCGGCTCCAGAGCTGCTGCGTCGTAAAGCCCAGGCGCTCGCAGAGCTTCTCGGGCGAAGTCTCCTTGCCATCGATGACGTAGTACTTCTTATAGTTGCCGAGCACCTCGCGGATCGTGTCGCCCATGTAGGGTTCGAGCTCCTCGAGCTGCTGCGACAGCACGCCAAAGCGCACTGTCTGGCCAATCTTCACACGGCCGCGCGTGGGTTCAATCTTGCCCTGGATCACGTCGAGCAGCGTCGACTTGCCGGCACCGTTCTCGCCCAGCAGGCCATAGCGGTCGCCCGCACCAATGAGCCAGGTCACGTCAGAGAGCACCTGCTTGGGCGCGCCATCGGTATCCGCATAGCCGGCGTCCACGTCGACCACATCGATAACCTGCTTGCCCAGGCGGCTCACGGCGAGGCGCTTGAGCTCCAGCTCGTCACGCACGGGCGGCACGTCGGCGATCAGCTCGCGAGCGGCATCAACGCGAAACTTGGGCTTGGTGGAACGCGCCTGGGCGCCGCGGCTCAGCCACGCGAGCTCCTTGCGCGCCATGTTGCGACGGCGTTCCTCGGTAACCGCGGCCATGCGGTCGCGCTCCACGCGCTGCAGGATATATGCGGAGTAGCCGCCCTCGAAGGGATCGACCTGGCCGTCGTGGACCTCCCACATGCTGGTGCAGACCTCGTCCAAGAACCAGCGATCGTGCGTGACCACAAGCATGGCGCCCTGACCGCGCTGCCAGCGAGCCTTAAGATGGCGTGCAAGCCAGTTGATGGTGCGCATGTCCAGATGGTTAGTGGGCTCGTCGAGCATGAGCACGTCGTAGTCGCCGATCAACAGGCGCGCGAGGTCCACGCGGCGGCGCTGGCCACCCGAAAGCTCGCCCACCGTGCCCTCCCAGGGCACATCGCTAATGAGACCGGCGAGGATCTGGCGCGTGCGGGGGCTCGACGCCCACTCATACTCGGGCGTGTCGCCCACGACGGCATGGTGCACGGTGTCGGTGTCGACAAGCTGGTCCTTTTGGCCGAGCAGGCCGATCGTGGTGCCGCGACGATGCGTCACGCGGCCGTCGTCGGGCTCCAGCGTGCCGGCGAGCACGCTCAGCAGCGTCGACTTGCCGTCGCCGTTTTTGCCGACAATACCAATGCGGTCGCCCTCGCCCACGCCGAGCGTCACGCTATCGAAAATATGCTTGGTGGGAAACTCTAGGCTGACGGAATCGCATCCCAAAAGAATCGCCATATGCCCTGCTCCTTCTTAGAAATTCAACGTTGTCCATGATAGCAGCGAGCCCCACCCCAAACCACCACGAAGGCGCCTGTCCCCTTTGTGGTGGTCGTTTCGGTCGCAGAGCAAAAGGCGGGCCATCTCCCACAAGAGATGACCCGCCTCTCCAATCAGTCCCGCGGCAACCGTGGCCGCCGCGGGCCTCAAGCATGTCCCGGACTAGGAGAACATGCCGATGAGGTAATCATTCAGCCGCTTATCCTTGGGCCGTTGGAATATCTCGTCGGTCTCGTCGTACTCGACCATATCGCCCATGTAGAAGAACGCCGTGCGGTTGGACACGCGCGACGCCTGCTCCATGTTGTGCGTCACGATAACGATGGCGCGGTCGGCAACGATCGATGACATGAGGTCCTCGATCGCCAGCGTCGAGATGGGGTCGAGCGCCGAGCAGGGCTCGTCGAACAGAATCACGTCGGGGTTGAGCGCCAGCGTGCGCGCGATGCACAGACGCTGCTGCTGACCGCCCGAAAGCGCATAGGCGCTCTTATCGAGCTTGTCTTTGACCTCGTCCCACAGCGCCGCGCCGCGTAAGCTTTCCTCGACCATGCGGTCGAGCTCGTCACGGTCGGTGATGCCGTGGCGCTTGGGCGCAAACGTGATGTTGTCGCGAATGGACTTGCGGAACGGGTTGGGCTGCTGGAACACCATGCCAATGGAACGGCGCAGCTCGTAGGTGTTTTCGGTCTTGGTGTTCACGTTGCGCCCGCGATAGTTGATCTCGCCCTCCACGCGGCAGCCGCGAATCTCGCGATTCATGAGGTTGAGGCTACGCAAGAAGGTCGACTTACCGCAGCCCGAAGGCCCAATGAGCGCCGTGATCTCGCCCTTGTGGAAGTCGAGCGACGTATTGTGCAGTGCATGGTGGTCGCCATAGTACACGTTGACGTCCTTGGTGGAGAGCACAACCTCGTCGCTCACGGCCTTGCCGCTCACGCGCACGCGCTTCTCGCTCTCCCCCACGCTCGACAGGAAGTCCCGGGTGTCGGACGATGCCGCTTCGGTTGCGGGCGTTACATTCATCTCGCTCATTCGGCCGTCATCTTCCTTGCCAGTTGCTTGCCCACAATGCGGGCGATTACGTTAAACAGCAGCACGCAAATCATCAGCAGTGCCGCGGTACCCCAAACGATCTGCTGGGCCTCGGGGCTGCCTTCGCCATAGATCTTGTAGATATGCACGGCGAGCGACTCACCGGGGCGGAACACGTTCCAGGCGCAAGCAGGGCTCGACAGGTTAAGGCTCAAGAAGTTGAGGCGAACCGGCGAGCTCATGCCCGAGGTAAAGAGCAACGCCGCGGCCTCGCCAAAGACGCGGCCGGCCGAAAGCACGATGCCGGTCACGATAGCGGGCATGGCCTCGGGAATCAGGATGTGCAGCGTGGCCTCCCAGCGGGTGAGGCCCATGGCCAGGCACGCATCGCGCTGGGCCTGCGGCACGTCCTCGAGCGCCTGCTGGATCACGCGCACCAGAATGGGGATATTGAACATGGTGAGCGCGACGGCGCCGGAGATGATGGAGTACTTCCAGCCCAGCTGCACCGAGAACACCAGAAAACCGAACATGCCGACAACGATGGAAGGCAGCGAGGACAGCGTCTCGATGGCGGTGGAGGCAATGTCGCGGACGGGTCCGTCGGGTGCGTACTCAACCAAAAAGACTGCGCCACCCAGGCTGATGGGCACCGAGATGATCAGGGTGATCAGCAGCAGGTAGAACGAGTCGAACAGCTGGTAGAGCACGCCGCCCTGTGTTCCGTTGGCGCGCGACGGCTCCGTGAGAAAGCCCGGCTGGAACAGCGTCGAGATGCCCTCGAACAGGATATAGGCCACCATGGAGACGACGATGAGCATGACGATGGCGACGATCGCCGTCAGCACGCCCGTGGCGATGCGATCCTGCTTTTGGACACGCCCGAGCCTCGCCTCGTCGATGTGGATGCGCGTGCTAGCCACGAGCCTTCGCCCCCTTGCGGCCAATGAGATGGATGATCAGGATGAAGATGAGGCTCATGCCCATCAGCAGCAGACCGAGTGCCCACAGGACGTCGTCCTGGGCCGAGCCCTCGGCGTAGACCGCCATGGACGTGGTGAGCGTGGTGGTGATGGTCGAAGCCGGCGACAGCAGCGACGTCGGCATGGCCTCGATGCCGCCGATGACCATGCGCACGGCGAGCGTCTCGCCAAAGGCGCGGGTCATGCCCAAGATAACCGCGGTCATGAGCGACGGCATGGCGGACTTGAGCACCACGTGCCAGATGGTCTGCCAGCGGGTGTAGCCCAGCGCGAGCGAGCCCTGTCGGTAGCCGTCGGGCACGGCGCGCAGGCCATCGACCGAAAGCGTGGTCATCGTCGGCAGAATCATGACCGCCAGCACGATGGCGCCGGGCAAGATGCCCAGGCCCGTGCTCACGTGGAAAACGCTCTTCATAAGACCGACGACCACGTGAAAACCGATCAGGCCAAAGACGACCGAGGGGATGCCGGTCAAAAGCTCAATGAGCGGCTGAAAGATCTTAGAGCCAAACTTAGGGCTAATCTCGACCGCAAAGATGGCAGAGCCGATGGCGATGGGCAGCGCGATAAGCGTGGAGAGCACCATGACCGCAAACGAGGTGACGATCAGGGGCAGGGCGCCGGTATAGGGCAGGCCGTTTTCGGCTGTGTTGGCCAGGTCCCACTTGGTGCCGGTGAAAAACTCGACGACCGAGACGCCGTCCTTGACAAAAGCCGAGAGGCCCTTTTGGGCGACCATAAAGATGAGCGCGGCAACGACAAGCGTCACGAGCGCTACGCACGCGCCCGTGACGCCCAGGCCCACGTTCTCAAGGTCGCGCTTTGGCAGCTGTTTTGCCATTGCAAACCTTTCCGGGGCGATTACTTATTTAGCAGAGACCTTGCCGCTGGCGTCCTTGACGACCTTCATGGCAGAGACGGGGATGAAGCCCTGCTCCTCGACGAGCTTGCCCTGGACGTCGTCGGAAAGCATGAACTCCAGGAAGGCCTTGGTGGCCTCGTCGGCGTCCTTGGAGCAGTACATGTGCTCGGTAGCCCAGATCTTGAAGGAGTCATCAGTGACATTCTTGCTCTTGGGCTCGACGCCCTCGACCTTGATGGCGTTGAACTTGGAGTCATCGAAGTGCGAGAAGTCGAGGTAGGAGATGGCGTTATCGGTGCTGCCCATCTGAGTCTGGACGTCGCCGGACTTGTCGAGCTCGGCGTCGCCCTTAAAGTCGACGGTCTCGTCGCCAAAGACGGCGGCCTCGAAGGTGGCGCGGGTACCGGAGCCGGCCTTGCGGTTGAGGACGACGATGGTGGCGTCGTCGCCGCCGACCTCCTTCCAGTTGGTAATCTGACCGGAGAAGATACCCTTGAGCTGCTCGAGGGACAGGTCGTCGACCTTGACGTTCTTGGAGACGACGGGGCCCATGCCCACGACGGCGACCTCGTGGTCGACGAGGTTCTTGACTTGATCGGCCTCAAGCTTGGTCTCGGCGAAGACGTCGGAGTTGCCGATGGTGACGGTGCCGGCGGCGACAGCGGTCAGGCCCTTGCCCGAACCGTTACCCGAGCCGGAGACGGAGACATCGGGGTTGGCGTCCATGAACTTCTCGGCAGCGGCCTCGACGAGAGCCTGGAACGAAGAGGCACCGTCGTAGGTCACCTCGCCGGAGACGGACTCGGCAGCAGCGGCGCTACCCTTGTCGGCGGCATCGGATGCGCCGGAGCCGCCGCACCCAACGAGACCGAGACCGACGATGCTGGCAAGACCACCAGCGAGGCCGAGGAACTGACGACGAGAATAAGCCTGATCGAGCATGATCTTCCTTTCATACATGCGATTCGCGGGCACCCTGCCCGCTTTGCTGTTTGGAAAGATACGGCCTCGATCGGGCAGTGCCCGCGCCAACTGCGGTTTTTTACGGGCATCTGATAGACCCTTACCGCAAGCGCAGCACGGCCTTTACAAACGAATAACAATCCAGCGCCGAACATGGCGCACCTTTTACACCAGAGGAAGGTAGTTGTTGGGGACGTTCTTAAACGACTAGTCGTTGGGGACGTTCTTGTTTGACTAGTCATTTAAGAACGTCCCCAAGGACTACCTTGGAAACCCCGCAGGTTGAGCACACGTCAGACACTATGACCCAATCCAGGGGCACGGAAA
>UQVT01000093.1 GCA_900544465.1 uncultured Collinsella sp.
TTGGACGCGATGGCGGGAACGGTGCCCTTGAGCGGGGACGGGGTGATGCGGGCTAACATGCGGAAACGTCTCCCTTCTGGCCGAGGCCCTCGGCAATCAAATCGTGGAAGGTGGAAAGCGGCGTGCGATCGATGCTGCAACGGCCAATGTCGTGCGGAATTACCAGGTCGATGGTGTCGCCCGCGCGCTTTTTATCGTGGAGTGCCTCGGCAAAGACGGCATCGGCATCTAGGTCGCAGCGGGTCTTGAGGCCGTGGCGCGCACAGAGCTCCTCGATGCGGCCAGGCAGCTCTGCGTCGCAAATGCCGTGCAGGGCTGCGGCACGCGTGATAATGCCCATGCCGATCGACACGCAGTTGCCGTGTCCCAGCTCAAAGTGCTCGCAGGCCTCGACGGCGTGTCCGGCGCTGTGGCCAAAGTTGAGGAGCTTGCGCTGATTGGTTTCGCGCTCGTCGGCAACGACCACGGCGCGCTTAATGTCGATATTGCGGGCGATGATGAGCGCCACACGGGCCACGTCGCGGTTGAGTAGCTCCAGCGTGAGCGGGGTCTTCTCCAGCTCGGCGAAAAGCTCCGGGTCGGCGATCACGGCGTGCTTGACGACCTCGCCGCAGCCGTCGGCGAACTGTTCGGGCGTGAGGGTGGCCAGGCACCCCACGTCGGCGATAACCACGCTCGGTTGCCAAAAGGCACCGGCCAAGTTCTTGCCGGCAGCCAGGTCGATGGCCGTCTTGCCGCCGACCGACGAATCCACCATGGCGAGCAGACTCGTCGGGATCTGCACAAACTTGCAGCCGCGCATGTAGGTGGCGGCCACAAAGCCCGCCACGTCGCCCACGACGCCGCCACCGAGTGCCACGATCACGTCGGAGCGCGAAAGCTCGTGCTCGGCCACAAACTCCAAAATGGCAACATAGGTTTCGGCGCGCTTATGGGCCTCGCCGGCCTCGAAGGTGTAGATGCTTACCTCGTACCCTGCGGATTCGAGGCTCTGCTTAACGGGCATCTGGTAGAGCGGGCCCACGTTGGTGTCCGTCACGATGACGGCGCGCGAGCCGCCGGCGGTGGCGCGTACGAGCGGGCCTGCCTGCTCCAGCAAAAACGTGCCCACATGCACCTGGTAGGGGCGTGCGGTGTCGATATCGATGGTAATCGCCATAAGCTTCGGTCCTTTCGACCTGGCGTGATAGGTGGTCTAGTGGGAGGCCTCGTCGTCGAGCGCGCGCTTGATGCGGTCGCCCTCGGCAAGGAGATTCTCCAGATAGCGCTGGTCGCGGTCCTTAAGGGCGCGGCTGTAGGCGCCGAGCGATTCGATCAGATGGTCAATCTCGAAGGCGAGCGCATCGGCGTCATCGATCATGAGCTCGGACCACATCTGCGGATTGAGATGCGCCACGCGGGTGAGGTCGCGGTAGCTGCCGGCCGAAAAGCCGTGGTGGACCTGAGCGGTCGGGCTCTTAACATAGGCGTTGGAGACGACGTGCGCGAGCTGGCTCGTAAAGGCGATGACGCGGTCGTGCTCGGCGGCGCTGGTCACGCTGAACTTGCCAAAGCCTAAGGGACGCACCATCTCGCGCACCTGGCCCAAGAGCTCCAGCTTAAGTGCGTCGTCCACAGCGGGCGGTACAAGCACGAGCGGTGCGTCCTGGAACAGGTCGGCGCGGGAATGCGCGTAGCCCGAGAACTGCGTGCCTGCCATGGGATGCGCGCCCACAAAGTAAAAACCGTGCTCGCGGGCAAGCTCAAAGGCGCGCTCGCACACGATACCCTTGACGCCCACGGTGTCGATCACCACGGGGCCCATGATGGCCTCGGTGTCGGTGGCGTCGGCGAGTGCCCGGGCGTGCGCCTCGAGCCACTCGATGCAGGCCTCGGGGTAGCATGCCAGGACGATGATGTCGCATTCGCCGAGTGTCTTGTCGTTGAGCTCTCCGGCGACAGTGCCCATGCTGGCGGCCGTCATGACATCGTCATCGGGGTCCCAGGCCAGCACTCGGACGCCCGCCTGCGCATAGCCGCGGGCAAAACTGCCACCGATGAGGCCAAGGCCGACGATGCCGGCGCACTTAGGGCCGCCCTGGTTAACGCGCGCGTTTCTCACCGTACCCATGGGCTACTCCATGGTCTCTTGGCAGACAACCTCGCGGATGGCTCGGATACGGCGCATGGTGTCGTCGAACTGATCGGGGGTGAGGGCCTGGGCGCCGTCGGACCAGGCGCGGCTCGGCTCGTCGTGGACCTCGATCTCCAGGCCGTTGGCACCGCTGGCGGTCGCGGCGAGCGCCATGGGCTCAACGTAGCGGGTGTAGCCGGTGGCGTGGCTGGGGTCGGCGACAACGGGCAGGTGCGACAGGTGGTGCAGCACCGGCACGGCGTTGAGGTCGAAGGTGTTGCGGGTGCGGGTCTCGAAGGTGCGGATGCCGCGCTCGCACAGGATGACGTTGTCGTTGCCCTCGCTCATGATGTACTCGGCTGCCATGAGCAGCTCGTCGATCGTGCCGGACATGCCGCGCTTGAGCAGAATCGGGGTCTGGGTCTTGCCGACTTCCTTGAGCAGGGGGAAGTTCTGGGCGTTGCGGGCGCCGATCTGCATGACGTCAATCTTCTTGTCAAGGAAGACCTGCACGTCGCGTGGGTCCATGATCTCGGTGACGATCGGCATGTCGAGCTCGGCAGACGCCTCGCACAGCAGGTCGAGGCCGGCAGGGCCCATGCCCTGGTAGGCGTAGGGGGAGGTGCGGGGCTTGTAGGCACCGCCGCGCAGCATCGTGGCGCCGGCGGCCTTCACGCGGCGGGCGATGCGGATGAGGTTATCGCCCTCGACGGAGCACGGGCCGGCGATGACCTGGAACTGGTCGCCGCCGATCTTGACGCCGTGACCGCAGTCGATGACGGAGTCCTCGGGGTGGAACTTGCGGTTGGCACGCTTAAACGGCTCGGAGACGCGCTGCACGCGCTCGACGACATCCATGGACTCGAGCAGAAACGGGTCGATCTTGGTCGTATCGCCCACCAGGCCGATGATCGTCTCATTCTCGCCGCGCGAGACATCGGTCTTCAGGCCCTTTTTCTCAATCCAGCTGACGATATGGCCGACGGCCTCGTCGCTGGCGCTCTGCTTTAAAATTGCAATCATGGTGTGCCTCTCACCTCGATGGATAACTTTTGCAAAAACGGCCCGCAATGCGAGCCGTGTATATATGGTGCATGAGAGTTTATACTATCTGACTCGCTTTTGCCTTCTAAAGTGGGCCGTTGCGCCGCGTCTTCCTCGGAATTGCAAAGCTTTTTCTTTTATTTTGATAGCCCGTGGTGCACTTGGGTATAATGCCAACCGTTGGCCCTATTAGCTCAGGGGATTAGAGCGTCTGCCTCCGGAGCAGAAGGCCGTTGGTTCGAATCCAACATGGGGCACCATCGAACGTAAGACCGTCCGAACCTCGCATGGTCCGGGCGGTTTTTCTTATACCGACGCGACGTGATGGGACGTGGTATGGCAGCAACGGATATCGAGCGCGGACTCTCGACCGCCGAGGTCGAGGAGCGCATCGCCGCCGGTAAGATCAACCGCAACATGGAGCTCAAGACCAAGTCGGTCAAAGAGCTCATCATCGAGAACCTCTGCACGTTGTTCAATTTGATCAACGTGATCTTGGCGTTCCTGGTCATTTTGACCGGTTCGTTTAAGAATCTGACGTTCCTGTTCGTGGTGTTCCTCAATACCGCCATTGGCGTCATTCAATCCATGCGTTCCAAGAAGATGGTCGATAAGCTCACGCTGCTGACCTCCAAGAAGGCCATCGCGGTGCGCGACGGTGCCGAGGTGGAGCTCGACTTGGACCAGATCGTGCTCGACGACATCATCCGTCTGGGGCGCGGCGACCAGATTCCCGCTGATGCCGTGGTGGTTTTCGGCGAAGCGCTCGTGAACGAGAGCCTGCTGACGGGCGAGAGCGACCTCATTAAGAAACAGCCGGGCTCCGAGCTCATGAGCGGCAGCTTTATCGACTCGGGCCTGCTGCGCGCCCGCGTGATCCATGTCGGCGCCGATAACTATGTGGCAAAGATCAACAACGAGGCCAAGTACGTCAAAAAGGTCAATTCCGAGATTATGAACGCGCTCAACGCCATCGTGCGGTTCGCGAGCATTATTATGATTCCGCTTGGTCTGGCGCTCTTTGCCTCGAGTGTGAGCGAGCTGTGGGATGCCGCGGGAACCCCGGGCGATAGCGCGCTTTCCTGGTGTTTCTCCGAGCTGCTGGCCGGTCGAGTGCCTTCTTCGGCGCTGCTGTCCACGGTGGGTGCCCTGCTGGGCATGATTCCGCAGGGTCTGGTGTTGCTGACCTCGTCGGTGCTCGCGATTGCCACGGTGCGCCTGGCACGTCGCAAGGTGCTGGCACAGCAGCTCTACTGCATCGAGACGCTCGCGCGCGTCGACGTGCTGTGCCTGGACAAGACGGGCACCATTACCTCGGGCCGTATGGAGGTCGAGGGCACCTACCCGCTGCCTGTTGAGGGTGTTGGCTTTGGCGCGGACTCGGACGAGGCTGCTGTTCCCGTCGAGACCACGGTGCTCGACTTTGCGCTCGCCAACGTGGCACGTGCGACCTCGGCGGATGCCAACGAGACTTGCCAGGCGCTGCTCAACTATTACGCCGATCGTCCGGTCGAGGTTTCCGAGCCGCTGTCGGTCATTCCGTTCTCGTCGTCCAAAAAGTGGAGCGGCGCGTCGTTTGCGCAGGGCTCCTATGTGATGGGCGCCGCGCAGTTTGTGCTTACGGACCGTGTGTTTTCACAGGTCGAGAACCGTGTCGCCGAGCTTGCCGATACCTGCCGCGTGCTTGTGGTGGCGCGCGTGGACGGCTTTACGCCCGACGGCGACATGGTGGGCGAGGCCGAGCCCGTGGGTTTTGTGACTATTCGTGACGAGATTCGTACCTCGGCAGCCGAGACTATCGGCTACTTTAACGAGCAGGGCGTGACCCTCAACGTGATCAGCGGCGACGACCCGCGTACGGTGTCGTCGATCGCGCGCGTGGTGGGCGTGCCGGGCGCCGATGCTTACGTGGACGCGACAACCCTCGATACACCGTCCAAGATTGATGCGGCAGTGGACCGTTACCACGTCTTTGGGCGTGTGACGCCGCAGCAGAAGCGCGAGCTCGTACAGGCGCTCAAACGCCGCGGGCACACCGTGGCCATGACGGGCGACGGCGTCAACGACGTGCTGGCGCTCAAGGAGGCCGACTGCTCCGTGGCGATGGCCGCCGGCTCCGATGCCGCGCGCAATGTGGCCGAGATCGTGCTCGTCGATAACGACTTTGCCTCGATGCCCGCTGTGGTGGCCGAGGGCCGTCGTTCTATCAATAACCTGCAGCGCTCCGCCGCGCTCTTTTTGACCAAGACGCTTTTCTCGATGGGCCTGGCGGCGCTGTGCATCGCGCTGCCGCCGTATCCCTTCGAGCCCATTCAGATGACGCTCATCAACTTCTTCTGCATCGGCGCGCCGGGCTTTGTGCTGGGCCTGGAGCCCAACAACGCCCGCGTGAAGGGGTCGTTCTTGACCAACGTGCTTAAGCGTGCGCTGCCGGCGTCGATTGCGGTCATTTTGGCCGCGGCGCTCGATATCTTTGTGGCGCGCGTATTTGGTTTTAGTCAGCTTACGCTTTCGACCATGTGCCTGCTCACGTCGTGCGCGGCGAGTGTCAGCCTGATCTGGCACACCTCGCAGCCGCTCACGCCCTTGCGCGTGGTGCTTTTCGTGTTTGTCGTCGCCGGCATTCTGACGGGCGTTATCGGGTTCCCGGGGCTGCTGTCGATTGCCAACCTGTCGATGGGCCAGATGGTCATTTTGGCGGTTATCGTCGTCTTTACCTGCGCGGTGTTCTTTAAGCTTGCCGCGATGATGGACTCGCTTAAGCCCCGTCGCCGTCATGCGGCCACCGGCTTTGGCCGAGGCGTGCGCGTTCGCCTGGGTCGCGGCGGCGGCAAGGTGAGCTCGACGGGATCGACTGCCGGGCGTTTTGCCAAGCGCGTTGCCGCCGATATGGCGCAGCGCCGTGAGGCCCGCACTGTCCGCGAGGCCGAGGCTCGTGCACTCGAGGGCGTGGCCCAGGCCCAGCCCAAGAAAAAGAAGGGCGCCGGTGCCAAGCGCTCCCGCGTGACCAAATCGGCCCAGGGCATCAAGGTATCGATGCCCAGCAAGAAGAATAAGCCCGTAAAGAAAGACTAGCCCCAACGCCTCCCTAAGTTGCGGTGAAATAGGGACTGTTTAAGCGTTTTAACCTCCTATTCAGTCCCTATTTCACCGCAACTTAGGGGTGAGCGGCGATGTTGAATTGGTGCCTTGCGCTTGTGGGGCCGTGTCGATGTTATGCTCTAACCTCAATTGTTTGAATTGCTTCGGAAAGAGGATGCCGTGATCTGCCCGCATTGCCTAAAGACCATCGAGGACGGCGCCTCGTTCTGCCCCTATTGCAACGCATACGTTGGTCCGGGCGATGGACCCGAGCATACCGAGTTCGTGTTCTGCGACGGCTGCGGCGCCCGTCTGTCCCCGCATGACCGTACCTGTCCCAAGTGTGGACGCCCCGCGCCAGGCATCCTTTCCGAGGACGCGGCCGCATCCGACCTGGCCGCAGGGCGCACGGCCGGCTTTCCGCGCCTGACGCAGGAGCAGATCGATACCGAGGTGCCCCACGCGCCGGCATCTGCCGCCGCGGTGCTCTCCGACGCAGCCGACCCCAACGAGACCTGCGTGCTGCCTGCCTTCGATAAGGACTTTGGTATCCCCAAGGTCGATATCCCCACGCCGGTGTCCCTGCGCGATGATGCCCAGCCCAAAAAGCAAAAGCCCAAGCGCAAGGTCCACCCCGACGAGGATGCCTATCACAAGCACAAGCGCCATATCCCCAAACCGCTCATCATTATCGCGGTGCTCGCCGCCGTGTGCGGTGGTGCGTATTGGTTTGTGACTGCCGATCCCATGGGCGTCATGCCCGGCTTCTACGACCAGTTTGGCCAGGCCGCCAAGACCACCTTCCCGTCGCGCCAAAAGGGCGAGGCCACCGAGAAAGAGTCCAAGCAAGAGGATGCGTCCGAGGTCGTTCAGGAGGAGACCGTCTTAACCGACGACCAGCTCTACACCAGGCTCGACGGCCTGTACCAGACCATCGTGTCGTACAGCGACGAGGATCAGATTGGCGAGGTCATCGATTCGTTTAATAACGGCTATCTGCGTACACCGCTCTCCACCCGCCAGGAGCTGTCGCAGAGCGCCTATGCCCTGCGCGACCAGATTAAAAAGACCCAGGATGAGCTCAACAACCTCAAGGTTCAGGACGACACGGTCTATGCGGAGGATATCGAGCACCTAAAGCAGCTTGCCCAGTGGATGTACGAGCGTGTCGACGTGATCTGCCAGAGTTGGGACATCTCGCTGGCCATTCCCGATGGCGAGTCGATGAGTTCCCACCAAAGCGAGATCC
>UQVT01000094.1 GCA_900544465.1 uncultured Collinsella sp.
CCGAGAATATCTACAACTGCGCCGCCGTGTGCTGCGCGGGCGAGCTTTTGGGCCTCACGGCCAAGAAGTATCTGCCCAACTATGGTGAGTTCTATGAGCGTCGCTGGTTTGCTCCGGCGCCTGCGGATCCCGTGTGGGTTGAATTTGCCGGTCAGGGTCCGGTTCCGCTGGGTTCGGGGCTTATCTACCGTTGCTGTGATGAGGGTGCCGAGGATATGGTGCTGGGCGTTGAGGTCTGTGAGGACCTGTGGGTGCCGGCGCCGCCTTCGACCGAGATGGCGCTTGCCGGTGCGACGGTGATTCTCAACCCGTCGGCCTCGGACGAGATTATCGGTAAGGCAGATTACCGCCGCAGCCTTATCTCTAACCAGAGCGCGCGCCTGTACTGCGCCTATGCCTATGCAGATGCGAGCGAGGGCGAGTCCACGACCGATATGGTCTTTGCGGGGGAGAACCTCGTCTACGAAAACGGCTCTAAGCTGGCAGCGACCCAGCTCCTCACCTGCGACATGGCAGTGGCCGATGTTGATCTTGACCGCTTGGTTGCCGAGCGTCGCCGTTCAACCACGTGGACGCGTCCGGACGATGCGCCGGAGGCCACGACCGTTGAGTTTTCGTTTGAGGGAACGCTCACCGAAGATCCCGCCTTGCGCGATGCCTGTGATATCGACCGCGTCTTCCCGCGCGCGCCATTCGTTCCGGCGGATCATGGTGACCTGGCCGAGCGCTGCGAGACCATCCTCGACCTGCAGACCGCCGGCCTTAAGACCCGCTTGGCCCATACGGGTACCAAAGCGGCCGTCATCGGCCTTTCGGGCGGTCTCGATTCCACGCTGGCGCTGCTCGTGACCGTTCGTGCGTTCGACGCCCTAGGCCTGCCGCGCACGGGCATCACGGCCGTCTCCATGCCGGGCTTTGGAACGACGCATCGCACTAAGTCCAATGCCGAGTCGCTCGCCCGCGACCTGGGTGTGAGCTTCCGGGAGGTCTCGATCCATGCAGCCGTGGAGCAGCATTTTAAGGACATCGAGCACGACCCGGCCGTCCAGGATGTGACCTATGAGAACAGCCAGGCCCGCGAGCGTACGCAGATTCTGATGGACCTGGCCAACCAGTCTGGCGGCTTTGTCATCGGTACCGGCGACCTGTCGGAGCTGGCGCTCGGCTGGGCTACCTATAACGGCGACCACATGAGCATGTACGCCGTCAACGCGAGCGTGCCCAAGACGCTTGTGCGCCATCTGGTGCGTTATGCGGCTGATGTCTTTGGCGGGCGTATTGCCGAGGTTTTGCTCGATATCCTTGACACGCCGGTGTCCCCCGAGCTTCTGCCGCCCACGGGCGACGGCGAGATTGCACAGAAGACCGAGGATTTGGTGGGGCCGTACGAGCTGCACGATTACTTCCTCTATTACCTGCTGCGTTTTGGCTTTGAGCCGGGCAAGATCTACCGCATGGCGCTCAAGAGCTTCGAGGGCGTCTACGACGAGGCTACCATCCACACGTGGCTGCGTACGTTCTATCGTCGCTTCTTTGCCCAGCAGTTTAAGCGCAGCTGCCTGCCCGATGGTCCCAAGGTGGGCTCGGTGACGCTCAGCCCGCGCGGCGATTGGCGTATGCCGAGTGACGCCAGCTCGCGTTTGTGGCTTGCGCAGATCGACGCGCTCAATGCAATTGACTAAGGTTGGCCAAATTGAACCAATACGGGGGTTGCAAGCGTTACACTTTTGCAATCTGATGGCCCGTATCGCGCGGCGCTCTTGTCGGAGCGCCGCGTTTTTCATATCGAAAGGTGGCACCATGCAGGCATCGCAGCGTCTCGACCGCTTTGGCGCGGAGGTCTTCGCCTCGCTCAACAACAAACTGCTTGCGCTGAAGGCTCAGGGCAAGACCATTTACAACATGAGCGTGGGAACGCCCGACTTTAAGCCGTACAACCACGTGGTCGAGGCGCTCACGCAAGCAGCCCAAGATCCCGAGATGTGGAAGTATGCCCTGCGCGACCTGCCCGAGCTCAAGCAAGCCGTGTGCGATTACTATGAGCGCCGCTTCGGCGTTTCGGGCATTACGCCGTCCATGGTGCAGTCGTGCAACGGCACGCAGGAGGGCGTGGGTCATTTGGGCCTGGCCCTGCTCGATCCGGGCGATACTATCCTGGTGCCCGATCCGTGCTACCCGGTCTTCGAGGCGGGCGCCAAAATCGCCGATGCCAAACTCGAGTACTATCCGTTGGTTGCCGAGCACAATTACCTGCCCTATGTGGCGGGCATCGATCCCGAGGTTGCCGATCGTGCCAAGTATATGATCGTGTCGCTGCCCGCGAACCCGGTGGGCTCGGTGGGCACGCCCGAGATCTACGAGGAGATCATCGCTTTTGCACGCGAGCACGACCTGCTCATCGTTCACGACAACGCATACTCCGACATCGTGTTTGACGGCGAGCCCGGCGGCAGCTTCTTGCAGTATCCCGGTGCGCTCGAGGTGGGCGTCGAGTTCTTCTCGCTTTCCAAGTCGTTTAACGTCACCGGTGCCCGTATCGGCTTTTTGGTCGGCCGAGAGGACGTGGTCTCTGCCTTTGCCAAGCTGCGCAGCCAGATTGACTTTGGCATGTTCTTCCCGATCCAGAAGGCCGCCATCGCCTGCCTGAAAGGTCCGCGCGATGAAGTCGAGGCGCAGCGTCTGAAGTACCAGGAGCGCCGCGACGCCCTGTGCGACGGTCTTGAGGGCCTGGGCTGGGAGCGTCCCAACGCGCATGGCTCTATGTTTGTGTGGGCCAAGCTTCCCGGTGGTCGCACCGATTCCATGGCGTTTTGCGAGGAGCTCATGGAGAAGGCCGGCGTTGTGGTGACGCCGGGCGCGAGCTTTGGTCCTTCGGGCGAGGGGCACGTGCGCATGGCGCTGGTTCTGCCACCCGATCAGATTGCTTTGGCTGTCGAGGCCATTCGCGAGGCGGGCCTGTATTAGAAAGCTATTTCGCCTCGTCAATAGCTCGAAACCGATTTCGTGCAGTTATTTTACGAATCCTGCAAACAATTTCGGTAAACGGTCGATTTTTGGCTGCGAATAGGAGCATAATCAAAGTCCCGATTGGATGTATTGGGATTACGACAAGCCGCTCGGGTCGTTCCCGGGCGGCTTGTTTGTGGAGAGAGATGGGAGTTTCTAATGGTTAACGAGAAGAAGGTCGCTATTGTCGGCTGCGGTTTCGTCGGTTCGTCTTCGGCGTTCGCGCTGATGCAGAGTGGTCTGTTCTCCGAGATGGTCCTCATCGACGTGGACAAGAACCGCGCCGAGGGTGAGGCCCTGGATATCGCGCACGGCATGACGTTTGCCGAGCCGATGAAGATCTACGCCGGCGATTATTCCGATGTCGCCGACGCCGCCATGATTGTCGTTACCGCTGGCGCTGCCCAGAAGCCCGGTGAGACCCGCCTGGACCTGGTCAACAAGAACGTCAACATCTTTAAGTCCATTATCCCCGAGATTAAGAAGTCCGGCTTCGACGGCATTCTGCTCATCGTCTCCAACCCGGTCGATGTTCTGACCTACGCCGCCATCAAGATGTCCGGCCTGCCCGAGGGCCACGTCATCGGTTCCGGTACCGTGCTCGACACCGGCCGTCTGCAGCAGATGCTTGGTGCCCACGTCGAGGTTGACCCGCGCGACGTTCAGGCCTATGTCATGGGTGAGCACGGCGACTCCGAGTTCGTCGCTTGGTCCAGCGCCCAGGTTGCCGGCGTGCCGCTGAACACCTTCTGCGAGCTTCACGGCCATCTGGAGCATGAGGCCGCCGAGAAGCGCATCGCCGAGGACGTCAAGAACTCCGCCTACACCATCATCGAGAAGAAGCACGCCACCTACTATGGCGTCGCCATGGCCGTCAAGCGCATCTGCACCGCCGTCATGCGCGATGAACAGACCGTTCTGCCCGTCTCCTCGCTCATGGTGGGCGAGTATGGCCTGTCCGATCTTGCCATCTCTATGCCGACCGTCGTTGGCCGCGACGGCGTTGTCTGCCGCGTCCCCGTGCCGCTGGACGATGACGAGCAGCATGAGCTCACCGCCTCCGCCAAGGCCCTCAAGGACATCATCGATAGCGTCGACTTCTCCTGCTAAATCAAGCTCGCTAGAGCGAAAAGCTACAATGAAGGCGTTCGGGACCACGCGGCCCGGGCGCCTTTTTGGTGCAAAGTCACCTGACCCCAATGCACTATAGTTGATGGGAGGGCCATGTCGGATTCGCCTAATTTTTTGACCTATGCCCAGACGGCGTTTGATCCGTTTGAGGAGCGGCCGTTCTGCGCGGTGGATAGCCTGGTCTTTGCGTGGTTGTCCTATTTGCGTTTGCCGGGTGATATGGCGGAGCTGACGAACTGGCAGGGCCTAGACGTACGAGAGCTGCTGCGTGCCGAATGCTACCGGGACATGATTGGCGACCTATGGGACCCAGAGGGGAGCAGGGCCTTGCTGGAGGCCGTGGCGGCAAGCCCTCGCTACCGTGGCGTGCACGTTTGCGGCTATCGTGCCGTGAGCGATGTGGTGGCGACAGAGCAGTTTGCAGCCATGGCGTTCCGGTTTCCGGCGGGGTTTAGCTATCTTTCCTTCCGGGGGACCGACAGCACGATTGTGGGCTGGAAAGAGGACTTTAACATGGCGTTCCGGTGCCCTGTGCCGGCCCAGGAATCCGCGGCACGTTATGTGGACGAAGCGGCGGATGCGATCGACGGGCCGCTTTTGTGCGGAGGTCATTCCAAGGGTGGAAACCTTGCGGTGTACGGTGCGGCGATGTGCTCCGATGTCGCCCGTGAGCGAATCGAACGGGCGTATTCCCATGATGGTCCGGGCTTCGTCGAGGAGTTTCTGAACGGCGACGCCTTTGCCGATCTTTCCGGTCGAATCGACAAGACGCTACCTCGGTCGTCGATCTTTGGCATGATGTTCGAGACACAGGAGGACTATGCCATCGTTGAGAGCACCGAGTTCAGCCTGCTGCAGCACAATCCCTTTAGCTGGGTGGTTGATGGTCGCGACTTCGTGTACTGTGAGCGCCTGTCCGCCGGTGCTCGATACGTTGATGGTTCCATTCGCGAGATGCTGCTTGCAGTGTCGCCTAGCGAGCGCGAGCGTTTTGTAGATGCGTTGTTCTCCGTGTTTGAGGCTACGGGTGCTGAGCGGTTTGCGGATATCGCTGGGAATCTGCGCGAGAGCCTACCCGTGATGCTCCAGGCTGCGCAAGGCTTTGACAAGGATACGCGCCGCTTTGTCTCGCAGACCATCGTGGCAATCCTTAAATGCGCGCTGCTGCCCAAACGACCCCAGATCGACATGCCCGCTGCCGGCAAGAGTTTGGCAGAACAGCTCGAGGCTTGGCAGTCCGAGCTCCTGCGCTAGCCATTGGTGCAAAGCAACCTGCCTTCGATGCGTCTGGGGCGGGCTCGACCGCTATACTGGTTCGTGCCGAAATCGATCTAGAACGGAATGCCGTATATGAAAATCAATCACGCGATTCTGCATATCCTGGACTTTGACTCCGCTGTCAATGTTATGAGCCAGCGCGAGCTCGATATCGAGAGCCGCACCGTGCGCAACTTCGTGACCACGCATCTGCGCCGCGCACGTACCTCGGCCGACAATAAACGCGCCACGTTTGCCGAGAACTCTGCGTTTGGCGGCGAGCTCAAGGGCTATTTCTTTGGCGAGCGCGAGTTCGTGGACCTGTCGCAGCAGATTGCGGAGTTTATCTCCTCCGAGCTCACCAAGGCAGAGAAAGCCGAGTCCACCGACGTGCTCGTGGCCGATTTTGACGACGATGAGGATGCCCGCTGGTTTGCCGTGATGCTGCTGGGCTCCAAGCAGGCTTTTATGCACGAAGTGGGCCGCGAGGAGGGGGAGGTGCGCAACGACATCGCACGCCACTACGCCATTCTGCCGAACCCCTCGCAAAAGGTGCCGAGCTATGCCATCGTGCGTGCGAGCACCATGGAGATCGGCTACGTGGACAAGAAGCGCAAGATTGCCGGCGAGGACCGTATGCTTATCCCCGATGGCTTGCTGCAGTGCGACACGGGCGTATCGGGCAAGGAGGTTATCGACACCGTGACGCGTGTGGTCGAGGAAGTCGCCGAGGAGCACGGTGCCAACACGGCTGTAGCGCTCGCTAAGGTTAAGGCTGCCGTTGCCGAGAAGGTTGAGGATGACGAGGAGCTGCCGCCTTGGGATATCGTCGATGAGGTCTTTGAGGACGAACCGGTTATCAAGGAGAACGTGCGCGCGGCACTGACCGAGGAGAAGGTGCCTGAGCGTGTGCCCGTGGAGCGCAAGCAGGTCGAACGCGCGGCGGTGCGCAATCACAAGATCCGTACCGACACGGGTATCGAGATCAGCTTCCCGGCCGAGATGGGTTCGAACTCCGAGTACATCGAGTTTGTCAACGAGCCCAACGGCCTCATCTCCATCGAGCTCAAAAACATCGGGTCAATTGAGAATCGATAAGGCTTTTTCTTTTGAATAAAAGTCTGGATTATATTTTGAAGTATACTTGGAAATATAATCCAGATTATTTTTTTGGAGGTCAAAATGTCCCCACTTGTTCTGGAAAAACCGGTGTTTACAAAAGACCAGGTTGTTTCTGCTACCGAAGCAAGCAAGTCCTTATCCGCCGTTCGTAAACGCGCAAAACGTGCGCCTCAGTTCATTGCTGATCATAATGATATCGATACCGTGATTATCGACTATGCTGCCTATGAGGAAATGTACGGCGCGCTGCAGTATCTGCGTGAACTTGAGATAAATCGCATCGCTGCGGATCGAGTCAAGCATGGTCCGCATGAGTTTGTTCCGTTTGAGGACGCCTTAACTGCCGAGGAGCTCGCGGAGCTTGAGTCGATGGATCCGGACGCGATTCCCGACGAGGATTTTTTCGAATGAGCGGGCATTTTGTTGTCGGCTTTTTGAATCGAGACGTCGAGAAGGAATATCAAAAACTAGATGGATCCCAGCGCAGGCTCGTCCGTATTGCCGTCGCAAAATTAAAGACGCGCGCCGATGAAATCGGGACGCCGCTTCACGGCGAGCTCGCCGGCTGTAAAAAGATTAAATGGCGGAATGCGGGACTCCGAATGGTTTTTCGAATCCGGGAGGACGGAACGGTTGAGATTGCCGAGATTGTGGCAATAGGGCGGCGCGATCGTTCCGAGGTCTATAAGACGGCCGTAGGGCGCCTGTCAAAGCAATCCGCCATGGTTGAATACGACGGAACCCTGAGATAGGGAAGGCCGAAGTTCCGATGGTGCTTCGGCCTTTTTTGTTTTCGGCTTGGTTGCTGACATTACCCCGCAGGTTGAGCACACGTCAGACACTATGACCCAATCCAGGGGCACGGAAACGACAGGAGCCCCCGCTCGTGACCGCGGGTCGGGGCTGCGACAA
>UQVT01000095.1 GCA_900544465.1 uncultured Collinsella sp.
CGGGATTGGTCAATCTCGGCCGACTATATTTGGCTAAATTATTCCGGCGCTAACAGCCCCTCCCCGACTTCAATCTCCATCTGTAACATCTTGGGCCCCAAAACCCCTCTTACTGTTACAGATCGAGACATTCAAAATCCGTCGGAAGGTTTGTCTCGATCTGTAACATCTGCAACCCAAATCATCGGCTAACTGTTACAGATTGAGACAAAAGAAAACGTCCAGGCCGAATGTCTCAATCTGTAACAGATACTCGGCAAAAACAGTCCCAGATGTTACAGATTTAGACAAACTATTCTTTCCCCAACTTAAATCTCAATCTGTAACAACAACTCGGTAAATACAGGTCTTACCGTTACAGATTTAGACATTCGAAACCGACTGATAGGTTCATCTAAATCTGCAACATCTAGACCCCAAAACGGTCCCTAGATGTTACAGATCGAGACAGAAGATCTCTCCCTGACTTTGAATCTCAATCTGTAACACGTAGGCCCGATTTCCCCCTCTTACTGTTACAAATCAAGACAAACGGAGGGTCCGTCTGGCAAACATCTCGATCTGTAACATCTAGAACCCAGTTCTTCTGCTTACTGTTACAGAACGAGACAAACTTCCGAAACCGAAGGTGACAGACGAGGCCATCGACAACACGGAGCACCTTCGACTGCCGTTGGCGGATGCAGCGGGGCTATTCGCCGCATTGCCGCTGCGCTGGGGGTGTGCAGACCGTAGGATAGTCCTATTGACAGCCTGTCAACTTGTCTGGGAGGCACCGTGGCAGAAACGTTTGATATCGCGATTGTGGGCGCGGGCATCACCGGGTGCGCCATCGCGCGGCAGCTCGCGCGCTATGACTTGTCCATTTGCGTGGTCGAGGCGGCCAACGACATCGCGCTGGGCGCCTCGAAGGCCAACGGCGGCCTGGTGCACGCAGGCTACGATCCGGCTCCGGGCACGGTAAAGGCGCAGGTCAACGCCCGCGGTTGCGAGCTATATAGCACGTGGGCCCAGGAGCTGGGATTTTTGTTCCGCCGCACCGGGTCGATGGTGCTGGGTTTCAACGACGAAGACCGCGCACACCTGGAGAAGCTGCGCCAGAATGGCCTGGCCAACGGCGTTCCCGAACTGGCGATCATTGGCCCCGAGCGCATCCACAAGCTGGAGCCGCGCGCGAGTGCTAAGGCGACGTACGCGTTGTGGTGCCCTTCGACCGGTTACGTCGACCCGTTTGAGGTCGCCATCGCCGCGTTGGAGAACGCGGTCGCCAACGGCGTGACGTTTATGCGGTCTGCGCCAGTGGAGGCCATTAAAGTTGCTGGCTCGGATGACGGAGTCGCGCGCTTTACGCTGGCGACGCCCGCCGGCGACGTGCACTGCCATTACCTGATCAACGCCGCAGGCAACGGAGCCGCGGACATCTCGCATATGGCGGGCGACGAGGAGTTCCAGAGGGTTTGGCGCCAGGGCAATATTGTGGTGCTGGACAAAGAGCCGCGCGCGCTCATGCCGCTCTACCCCGTTCCCACGCCGATTTCCAAGGGCGTCATCGTGACGGGGACCGTTCATGGCAACACCGTGATTACCGCGACCGCCGCCGTGCGCGAGCCAGGCGATACACAGACCTACGCTACCGATGTCGACGCGCTGCTGAGCGGCGCGCGCAAGCTGGTGCCCGATCTGGACACGCGTCGCGTGGTGCGCGCGTTTGCCGGCGGTCGTCCGGTCATTAAGGGAACGAACGACTTCTTTATTGGGCAGTCCGCCGTGGTGACAGGCCTGTTCCAGGCCGCGGGCATTCAGTCGCCGGGCGTGGCGAGCGCGCCGGCCATTGCCGAGCGCATGGAGCAGGCACTGCGCGATGCCGGCGTAGCCCTGCGCGAACGAGGCGATTGGGACCCGATACGCCGCGCGCCGGATGACTTTGACCGCGCTCCGCTTGCGCGCAAGGAAGAGCTCATTGAGTCCGACCCCGCGTGGGGGCAGATCGTCTGCCGCTGCGAGACGGTGCCCGAGGCCGAGATCGTGGCCGCGATCCGACGCCGCCCGGGCGCGGTTTCGGTCGAGGGCGTCAAGCGCCGCTGTCGCGCCGGCATGGGTCGGTGCCAGAGCGGTTTTTGCCAGAGCCGCGTGGTGGCGATCCTGGCACGCGAGCTGGGCTGCGACCCCAGCGAGGTGCTGTTGGAGGATGCCGGATCTTGGCTGGTCGAGGGTCCGCTGAAGGGGGTGCGCTAGGATGGCGACGCTTGATATGCGCGACGGACGCGCAGAGGTCGGAGCTGCAGCGCCCGTGCAAACGCAGGCCTTCGACGTGGTTGTTATCGGCGGCGGACCTGCTGGCATGGCGGCTGCGCTCGCCGCGCATAAGGCCGGCGCCCACGTGGCCATCGTGGAGCGCGAGCAGCATCTGGGCGGTATCCTGCGCCAGTGCATCCACCCCGGTTTTGGCCTTTCGCACTTTAAACAGGAGCTCACCGGTCCCGAGTACGCGCAGCGCTTTATCGACCAGGTGTGCTCGACTGATATTGCGCTGTTCCTGGGCAGCATGGTGCTTGGGATTGATTCGGGCGAGGGCGAGGCTGTGGGCACGCTGAATGCGGACAAGACCGCGGGAGCCACCGCAGTCCATACCGTCACGCTCATGAGCCGTACCGGCATGCTTCAGCTCACCGGGCGTGCGGTCGTCCTTGCTATGGGATGCCGCGAGCGCACACGCAGCGAGATCAAGATCCCCGGCAGCCGTCCCGCCGGCGTGTTTACGGCGGGCCTGGCGCAGCGATACATCAATATCGAAAACCTCAAGCCCGGCTCGCGTGCCGTCATTTTGGGCTCGGGTGACATCGGGCTTATCATGGCGCGCCGCTGCACGCTTGAGGGAATATCAGTCGAGGGCGTGTACGAGCTCATGCCGTACGCCAACGGTCTGCGCCGCAACGTCAAGAACTGCCTGGACGACTTTGGCATTCCGTTGCACCTGTCCACCACCGTCACGCGCGTGATCGGACACGATCGCGTGGAGGCCGTAGAGGTGAGTCGGGTCGACGAGAGCCTGGCGCCCATTCCGGGAACCGAGCGCGTTGTTCCGTGCGACACGCTGCTGCTTTCGGTGGGTCTGATTCCCGAGAACGAGCTTTCGGTGGGCGCGGGCGTTGAACTTGACCCGCGCACGCGCGGCGCCGTGGTGGACCAGAGCCTGCAAACGGGCGTGCCTGGCATCTTTGCCTGCGGAAACGTGCTGCACGTGCACGACCTGGCAGACAACGTGACGACCGAATCCGAGCGCGCCGGTGCGGCTGCGGCGGCGTACGCGCTGGGTGGCAGCGCGGATGTCGAGGCGAGCACGGGCTGCCAGCTCACGGTCTCCCCTGCCGGTATCGCTGGCTACGCACTGCCGGGACGCATTACGGCTGTGGCACTCACCAAACTCAACTTCCGCGTGCGCCGACCGGTCGATGCCGCCCGCGTGCGCATTCTCGCTGGCGGCGAGGAATTGTTCGCAGGCAAGGTCCGTCCGTTTAAACCGAGCGTAATGGAAAGCTTCCCGCTGCCGGCAAAGGTAATCCAGCGCGCACTCGACCTTGATGTTAGCGAGATTGTCCTGTCCGTCGACCCCATTGAGGAGGCGTAAGGCCATGAGCACGAATGTGACCGAGACATTGCAGTTCAACTGCACCACCTGCCCATCCGAATGCCTCCTGACCGTGGAGGTGGAACGCGACGCAGACGGCGCTGTGGTAGAGGCGCGCTCCGTGACCGGCAACAGCTGCCCGCGCGGCAATACATTCGCGCATCAGGAGCTCACCTGCCCCATGCGCGTGCTCACCACCACCGTTGCCGTATCCGGCGGCGACGAGGCCCTGCTGCCCGTGCGCACGGCCGAAGCCATCCCGCTGGCACTCCACGCCCAGGCCATGGACCTCATCCGCGGCTTGGTCATCGAAGCCCCCATCCGCATGGGCGACGTCGTTCTGGAAGACCTCCTCAACACGGGCATCAACCTCATCGCCAGCATGGACATCGACCCAGCCTAAGCAGCTCATTTGGGACGCGACTCTTTTGGCTACCCCGCCATCCACCCCGCCCCTCCTCAATTGCGGTGAAATACGGACTGTTTTATGACTTCAGGCCGCTAAACAGTCCGTATTTCACCGCAACTTATGAAGGCGCGCTGGGATGCCAAGGAGTGTCCCGAAGTGCCGGCCTAAAAGGAACGTCCCTATGTGCCGGGCATGGGCTACCATGGTGGCACCCTAGCGAAAGGATGATTCATGGCACATGTCGATGACCAGCGTGTGGCGCGCGTGCTCGATGCGCTCGAGGCTCAGCACCCCGGCGCACAGCTGCTCGTAAACGACCCATGGTCGATCTATTACCTGACCGGCTTTTATGCCGATATGTTCGAGCGTTTTTGCGGCGTGCTGCTCGCACGCGATGCCGAGCCGGTGATCCTAGTCAACGCCCTGCACCAGCTGCCAGAGTATGACAATGCGCGCGTCGCCTACCACGCCGATACCGATGTCGTGGCCGACGCCATCGCGCGCGAGATCGACCCGACCAAGCCGCTTGGCATCGACACCGTCATGCGCTCCGGCTTTTTGATGCCCCTTCTGGAGCGCCATGCCGCCAGCGAGTTTTTCCTGGGTGACTTTGCCGTCACCGTCGCACGCACCCACAAGGATACCGCCGAGCAGGAACTCATGCGCGTGTCCTCGGCCGCCAACGACGTCGTGATGGCCGATGTTATCAAGCTCGTCCACGAGGGCGTGACGGAGCGCGAAATTGCCGACCAGATGCTCAGTCTGTATCGCAAGCACGGCTGCGAGGGCTTTAGCTTTCCGCCCATCGTGAGCTTTGGCGCCAACGCCGGCGACCCGCACCACGAGCCCGACGACACGGTACTCAAGCGTGGCGACGTGGTGCTGTTCGACATTGGCGGACGCCATCGTAACTACTGCTCGGACATGACGCGCACGTTCTTTTGGGGCGAGCCGGACGAGGAGACGGCGCGCATCTACGACATCGTGCGCCGTGCCAACGAGGCCGCCGAGGCGCTCATCGCACCAGGCGCGCGCATGTGCGACCTGGACCGTGCAGCGCGCGACGTGATTGAGGACGCTGGCTACGGCAAGTACTTTACACATCGCCTGGGCCACTCGATTGGTCTGCAGGACCACGAGCCGGGCGACGTCTCGCTCGTCAACGAGCAGGTTGTCGAGCCGGGCATGACGTTCTCCATCGAACCGGGCATCTACCTCCCCGGCCGCACCGGCGTCCGCATCGAGGACCTGGCCCTAGTCACCGAGACGGGCGTCGAGATCCTCAACAACTACCCCCACGATCCAGTCCGCCTGGACTAGCCAATGTGACAAAGGGACTGCCCCTTTGTCACATCCCACTAACGCCGCGCCACAAAAACGGCCTATCTACTACGTTTAACCCGCATGGGTCGACCATGCGGCTCTTTTTTGAAAATCGGCAAGCCTTCTACCTGCGCTTTTGTTTTCGCGATTCTCGGTGTGGTCGAGTGTGACCGGTAAAACGTAGTAGATAGGCCCATTTCGTGGCAAGCGAGTCAACTCGGGGCACAGGGCAGCTAAAAAAGCCCCGTCCCAAATTGGCTGCTTTTGAGTTGCGGTGATATACGGACTGTTTGGGGCTCCTGGCTTGTAAAACAGTCCCTATTTCACCGCAACTGATGAGGGGATGGGTTAACGGAGCAAGCCGGCCACTTCGCCGGCTAGGGTGATGGTGCCGGCTGCCACGAAGGACTCGCCTGCGGCATCGAGGGCCGCAAGGGCTTCGGGCACGCTGGGGTACACACCGACAAGCTTGTTGGCGTCCACCAGGGCGGCGAGCTCCTCTGCCGGCAAGGCGCGATCGGAATCGGTCTGGGTCACGACCACGCGCGGGAAAGCCGGGATCAGCACGTCGACGATGCCCGCCACGTCCTTGTCGGCCAGCGCGGCGCACAGCAGCGTGGGGCGGTTCTTTACGCACGGATCGATCTCGTCCAGCGCGCTCACAAAGTTCTCGCAGCTCTGGGGGTTATGACAGGCGTCAATCAGCTTAAGCGGATCGGTCCCCAGCACGTCAAAACGACCCGGTGTGGGGCAACCCATAAGCGATGCATCCAGCGCATCGTGGTCGAGCTCGCGACCCAGATACCCCTCGCAAAGCATAATCGCGCACGCGGCATTCTGCGGCTGATAGGCCGGCTTGACCATGCTCGACGTATAGATCGCACGTGGCGTGGTGCAGCTAAACTCAACCGTGTCGCCCACATGCACCGGCACCTTAGTCGTGGCATGACTCACCACGAGCGGCACAATGCCGCACTCGCGACAACGGGCATCCATCACGCGCTGAACGCTCGCCTCATGCGTGCCCTCGCCCAGCACAACCAGGCGTCCGGGCTTAATGACCGCAGCCTTCTCCCCCGCAATGGCCTCGAGCGTATCGCCCAAAATACGTGTGTGATCGAGCCCAATGCCTGTAATGGCCACGGCGACAGGATCGGTCGCACTCGTAGCATCCCAGCGTCCGCCCATGCCGACCTCAAGCACGGCCACGTCCACGCAAGCCTCGGCAAACACCACCAGTGCAGCAGCCGTCAGCAGGTCAAACGGCGTGATGGTATAGGCGCGCTCCCCCGCCGCCACACGACGGGCATTCACTCGATGCCCCGCCTCAACAGCGGCCGAAACGCCACGGGCAAACGCCTCATCGCTCACAACGCGCCCGTCAACCTCCATGCGCTCGGGATAGCGCACCAGCTGAGGCGACGTATACAGCGCGGTCTTGAGCCCCTCGCCGCGAAGAATAGCAGCCGAAAAACGCGTAGTCGAAGTCTTGCCATTGGTACCGGCAACCTGAATGCAATCGAAATACTCGTCCGGACGCCCCAACTCATCGAGCATATCGACAACCGTCTCGAGCAGAGGACCAGCATCCCCAGAAATCCGCCCCGTATCGGCAGCCAGCCCAACAGCCTCACCAAACGAAAGCAACTCAAACGAGAAAGGAACGACATACGACCCAGAACGCTTAGCCATAACCCAAAGTCCCCCAATAACAGAAAAAGAGGCCCACCAAAAAGAATGAGCCCCTCGCGTTGACAATATCAGACTTTATCCGCTTGCAGCAAGATCAAGGCCACAACCAGGTGGCCCTAACCTACCAGTTGCAAGCAGCCATGTAACCGCACTAGGAGCGGCCCGACGCTTTGCTCGATACAAGTTCCGCACGCAAAGGACAGCACTTAATGTGCTGTCCGTCTTGCGCAGGACTGTCCGCAGTAGCGAGCAAAGCGTCGGGACGCGCCCCTCAGTAAGAACTACGAGAAGTCTGCAACCTGAGCAGTCAGCGCCGCCAAGATCTCCTTGAGCTCAGCTGCACGGTCCCTCTTCTTCTGGACCACCGCGGGCGCG
>UQVT01000096.1 GCA_900544465.1 uncultured Collinsella sp.
AACTGCGGGAATGGCCTATTTGCTCAATGTGTTCGGCTGAGATCGGAAATCAACCTCCCCATCGTCGCGCTGTTTGCCTGGGGCGCCACGATATGGCTGATGCTGATTGGCCTGTTCTTTGGCATGCGCTACCGCATCGACAGCGACGGCGACGTGCCCGGCAGCATCAACAACCTTATGAATCACGCCGCCGACGCCGCGGACGACATCAAGCAAAATCTCAACGACGACAAGTAATCGCAGACGGGGGCACGTATGGCACGAATCCTGATCGTAGAGGACGAGGAGAAAATCGCCCGCTTTGTGACGCTCGAGCTGGAGCACGAGGGCTACCAGGTGGAGCACACCGCCGACGGCCGCACCGCCGTGGACCTGGCGCTGGAGCGCGACTACGATCTGATTCTGCTCGATGTGCTGTTGCCTCAGCTCAGCGGCATGGAGGTGCTGCGACGCGTCCGCAAGCACAAGGATGTGCCGGTGATTATGGTCACCGCGCGCGATGCCGTGATGGACAAGGTGGCCGGGCTCGATGCCGGCGCCGACGATTACCTGACCAAGCCGTTTGCGATTGAGGAGCTGTTCGCACGGATCCGCGTGGCGTTGAAGCGCTCGGAGGCCGTGCGGGCTGCTTCGGGCGTTGGCGGCATCGGGACGGGCGCGGCAGGCGGCACGGGTGTCGGCGCCACTGCGATGCCCCCGGTCAGTGACTCGACCCAGGTTTCCGCCTCGCTCTCCCCCGCCACGCTCGCCGTGGGCTCGGTTGCGCTCGACCCCGACCGCCGCGAAGTCACGGTCGGCGGCTCGCCCATTGCGCTCACGGCCCGCGAGTTCGATGTCCTCGCCCTGCTTATGGCGCATGCCGAGACCGTGCTCACGCGCGAACGCATCGCGCACGAAGCGCTGGGCTACGAATACATGGGCGACACCAACAACGTCGACGTGCACATCGCGCATCTACGCGCCAAGATCGAGGACGCCGGCGGCGCCCGCATCATCCAAACCGTGCGCGGGGTGGGCTATGTCTGCCGCGCGTAACGCCGAGGCCAAGCGCGTCACCTCCATCGCCCGCGCCATCAACTGGAGCTATATGTGGCGCCGCCTGATGAGCTACGTTTGGCTCGACCTGCTGCTAGTAGTGATTGTGGCGGCGATCCTTGTCTATGGATACAACCAGACGCTGCCCAACGGCGCGTTTACCGCAGGATGGATCCCCAGCGCCACCGTTCGCGGCATGACGCTGACGCCCGCGCGCGGCTGGGACCTGACAACGCTCACCTATACCGTCGAGCTTGCGCGTACCACCAAGACTTTCCCCCTCGCGCAGGACCTCGTCACGCTATGGCCTCTCTACCTTGTCGTTGTGGGTTGGCAGGTCATCAGCGTGCTCAACATGCTCGGCGGCGCCCGCCGCGTGCGCCGCACCATGGCGCCGCTCAACGATCTGGCCCTGCGCGTGGACGAACTCGGCCGCATGCAGCTCTCCGGCGGCAAGATGGAAACGCTGGAGCAGGCCATCGTGCGCGCAAGCGTCGACTCACCAAGCATCACCACCGGTGATGCCGACCTGGCAAGCATCGAGGTCGCACTCAACCGCCTGCTGCGCCAGATGCAAGAGGCCAAGCTGCAGCAGATGCGCTTTGTCAACGATGCAAGCCACGAGCTGCGCACGCCCATCGCGGTGATTCAGGGCTACGTAAACATGCTCGACCGCTGGGGCAAAGACGACCCGGACGTACTGGCAGAGTCCATCGCCTCGCTCAAGGCCGAAAGCGAACACATGCAGGAGCTCGTGGAGCAGCTGCTGTTTTTGGCGCGCGGCGATGCCGGACGCACGGTCCTGCGGCGTGCGGATACCAACCTGGCCGCACTGGTCGGCGAGGTATGCGAGGAATCGCAGATGATCGATGCCGCGCACACGTATCGGCTGGCATACGACGCCGCGCTTGTCAGCGACCCGCGCTGCGATGCGCCCGTCGACGTGGCGCTCGTGAAGCAAGCCCTGCGTGTGATCGTGCAAAACGCCACCAAGTACTCGGATGCGGGAACGACCGTCACATTTGGCATAACGCCGGATGCGGGCGCGGGCACGATCGACATAAGTGTTGAGGACGAGGGCATCGGCATGAACCAGGAATCCGCAGCTCACGCGTTTGAACGGTTCTACCGCGCCGACAACGCACGCGATGCCGGCGCGCAGGGCTCGGGTCTGGGGCTTGCCATTGCCAAGTGGATCGTCGATAGCCATGGCGGCGTCATCGGCGTGACCTCGGTCGAGGGCGTCGGCAGCCGCTTTACGATTCGCCTGCCGCGGTAGGAAGCCCCTCGGCATAAATAAAGGGATAGGGCCACGCGGCCCTATCCCTTTTTGCTAGCTATGGCAGCTTGTGCGCTACTCGCGGCACAGATGCACGGCGAAGCCGGCGAACTCGCGCTTAAAGTACACGAGCTTGGTACCGCCGTCGGGTAGCAGCGCGCGCGACTCCTCGTTGACCTCGAGCCCGCGCTCGGCAAACCACTTCTCGGCCGCATCGATGTCGTTGACGGCAAAGCCGATGTGGCCCTTGGCGCCACGACCGTTCTGCTTCATGATCTCGACCAGCGAATCGTTAAAGTACGAAACGGGGGTCTCGATAACGGGCAGGCCCATCATCGTCGAGAACAGCTCCGCGATCTCCAAGGCATCTGCCGGGTCGGTGGCGTTAATGCCCACATGGGCAACGCGCATGCCAAAGAGCTCGACCGGATTGGCGCTCTGCTCATTCATACAGGCAGCGCCTACTGAGCCATAACGTCGAGAACGGCCTTCTCGGCAGCGACGCGGTTCATGCCGGTCATGAAGGGCACGCCGCTCACGTATGGGCAGGTGAGGCCTTCGGGGGCAACGGTGGTGGCGATCAGCAGGTCGGCGCCCTCGTCGCAGTAGTCCTTGGCCTCGGAGATGGCGCACTGCACGATCTCATACTTGCCGGCATAACCGCTGGCGTCGAGCATGGTAGCGACCTTCTGGGCAACAAGCGTGGAAGTAGCAGCGCCAGCACCGCAAGCCAAAACGATCTTCTTCATAGGTAATGTCTCCCTTCATGGTTTACTTTAGGTAAGTGTACCGCAGCGAGCGATGGCACTCAGCCTCGATGAGCTTTTATGCCAGTTTGCTTGCGCGCTGCGTATAATACATCTAGTACGTGTTGTCATACCGCTCGCTTTAAGAGCGACTAAGGACTCTGAAATGCCCGATTCCCGCACCCTCTGGACCGCCGTCGTTATCATCTGTATCGCCGTGTCGGTGTTCTTTAGCGTCAAAAAACGCACAACGTTCAAGCGCCTGCAGCAGTTGATGGCCGCCAAGCAGTGGGACGAGTTCGATCGTTTGCTCGACGGCAACCTCACCAGCATGCTGTACCCGCGCTACAACCGCGACTACCTGCGCCTGAACTCCTATCTGCTGCGCGAGGACCACGAGCGCGCCGACGAGATGTTCGACCTGCTGCTGGGACTCAACCTCCCCAAGATGCAGCGCGTCGACCTGGTCATTAAGGCCTTTAACTACTATGTTGGCCAGGAGGACCGCAAAAAGTCCAAAGAGCTGTTGCACGAGATCAAGGGCTTTGAGGGCGGTCAGGCCGAGGCAGTCGCGCACGAATGCCAACTGATGTACGACACGATGATCCTCAAGCGCCACAACGACATCCCCGAGCTGGAGCGCATGCTCAAGGATGCCGGTGACGACAAGGTCAAGAGCTGCCGCCTGGAATACCTGCTGGCCCTGCAGTACAAGAACAAAGGCGACGAAGCCAAGTTCCAAGAGTTCCTTGAGAAGTCGGGCCAACACTCGATGGCCGTCAACGCGTAACGGACGGCTTGTGCTAGACTTCTAGTCTCACGGGGGCGTGGCGGAATTGGCATACGCAGGAGACTTAAAATCTCTCGCCGCAAGGATTGTGGGTTCGAGTCCCACCGCCCCTACCATGTGATTGCTTGCGAGCCCGTGTTCCCCAGGGATGCGGGCTCGCTTCTTTTGGACGCCGTCAACTGCAGAGCAGCTCATTTGGGACGGGGCTTTTTTGACTACTTTTCCGCCCACCCAATGAGTTTCCTCCCACATTTTCCGATGGAAAAACGTGGTTGTCTCCCACATTTTCCGATGGAAACGCCCAAATGGCCTTATACTAGCCGAGAGGGTTGGGAGGCAATATGCAGCGACAGCTTATGAGTGAACTTATCGCTTGGAAATCAAGGGCGAATCGCAAACCTCTCTTGCTTAAGGGAGCCCGCCAGACAGGAAAGACTTGGCTTCTTAACGAATTCGCAAGCCAACAGTATCGAAACGTCATTCGTTTTGACTTTATGCTCGAGCCGAGCACACGCTCGCTGTTCGATGGGAACCTCGACCCCAAGCGCATCATCTCCCAGATAGAACTCCTACGTGGCCAAACCGTAACGCCGGAAGACACGCTCATCATCTTCGACGAGATCCAAGAGGCACCACGCGGGATCACCTCACTCAAGTACTTCAACGAACTTGCACCCGAATACCACATCGTGGCAGCCGGTTCCTATATGGGCCTCGCGCTCCGACGCGAAAACGAGTCATTTCCCGTCGGTAAAATCGACCAGCTCACCATGCGTCCCATGGGGTTTGCCGAATTCGTTCGTGCCGTCGACGGCGGCCCGCTCGCCGACGCCGTCCTTGCCGCAAACATGAACCTTCTGGCAAACGTTACCGAAAAGCTCGAGCACTTGCTCAAGGAATACCTTGTTGTCGGCGGTATGCCCGAAGTTGTCTCCGCTTTCGCCGAGACACGCGATTTCATCGAAGCCCGAAGGCTTCAGCAGCAAATCATCGAGGCTTACGAATCCGATTTTGGCAAACATGCACCCGCCCGCATCGTCGAGCGCATGAGGTTGGTTTGGAAATCCCTTCCCGGCCAGCTTGCAAAGGAGAACAAGAAGTTTGTCTATGGCGCCCTTCGTCCCGGAGCGCGCGCACGCGATTTCGAGGAAAGCCTCCAGTGGCTCACGGACTACGGAATCGTTCATAAGGTGCCACGTGTTTCCGCTCTAAAGGCACCGCTCTCGAGCTACGAAGACCTCTCGGGCTTCAAACTGTTCTGCATCGACACCGGCATCCTCGGAGCGCTCTCCGGTCTCTCTCCGGCCATCGTTCTTAACGGATCCGCTGTTTTTACCGAGTTCAAAGGTTCGCTGACCGAACAATACGTCGCGCAGGAGCTTTTGCTCCAGGACAAAACTCCCGCGTATTGGTCCTCTACCTCTGGCAATGCCGAAACCGACTTTGCCATCGACCATGCGGGAACCGTGCTTCCGCTTGAGGTCAAGGCGGCAGAGAACCTTAAAGCGAAGAGTCTGAAAATAGCCTGCGAAAAATTCAAGCTCGAGCGTTGCGTGAGGAGCTCCCTGGCGGCATATAGAGACGAGGGCATGCTCGTCAATATTCCGCTTTGGGAGATTGGGCAAATCGACAAGCTGGCATAGGCGCCGTGGGGACGCCCCGCGAGGACTGTCCCCAGGTGCCGGCAGAAAAGGAACGTCCCCAGTTGCCGGCTGTTGAGTTGCGGTGGAATAGGGACTGTTTGGTGCCCGAAAGGGCGATTTTAGTCCGTATTTCACCGCAACTTATTTAGAGGGTGCTGAGAGTGGGGGTCCAGGCGATGGTGGGAGTCGCGCCGTCGAGAACCTCGTTGATGGTGGCGGCCATGCCGGCGAGGAGGCTGTTCTCACTTACGGTGAGCGACTCGTAGCTACCGGCGCGCATGAGCTCGCGAACCACCACGGCGCCGGCCAGAATCACGCCCGCACGCTTGGGCTGCACGCCCGGCAGCGCAGCGATACCCTCCACATCCAGCGTAGACATATGATCGATAGCGTCCGAGATCTGCTCCATCGAAAGCTCGCGCAGGTGCACAAAGCTCGAGTCGTACGGCTCCAGCTCGTGGACCAGCGCCACGAGTGTGGTGACGGTACCGCCCACCGCGACCAAGCGCTCGGCGCGCTCAAAATCGCTCGGCAGGCTCTCAAAGTAAGCCTCGAACTGCTCGCCCGCCCAGTCGGCAGCGGCAGCAAGCTCGCCGTCCGAAGGCGGCAACGCCGAGAAGAAACGCTCCGTCACACGGCGACAACCGATGTCCAGCGAACGCGTGCCCTCCAGCGCAAAGACCCCACGCTCCAGCGCATAGACGCCCGTCGCGAGCTCCGTGGATCCGCCGCCCGAATCGGCAACAATGATGCGCTCGCCGGCAAAGTCGTGCGCCACGCCAAAAAACGTCAGGCGCGCCTCGACCTCGCCCGGAATCACCTGCGGTTCGAGCCCCAGCTCACGCAGACCGTCCAGCAGCAGTGCGGCATTGGATGCATCGCGCGCGGCGCTCGTGCATGTGGTGCAAATGCACGCGGCCCCAAAGGCACGCGCCTCGTCCACAAACATGCGGCATGCAGCGAGCACGCGCTCGACCGCCGCCTCGCAAAAGCGACCCGTCGCGTCCACACCCTCGCCCAGGTCGGTAATCTCGGTATGCTTGGACGATTCCACGATCGCCCCGCCCTCGACCTGCGCCAGCACCAGTCGCGACGACACCGTTCCCAGATCGATCGCCGCCACCTTATATCGTTTGCAATCTGCCATTGCGGGCTCCCCTCCGGGCGCTATTTGCCGTTGGACACGACCGTCTGGCCCTCGACACCGTTAAACCCAAACAGCATGTCGAGCGCCTGGATGTACCACGGGGCGTCCTTACCGACTTCTTCGATTTCCTTGGCAACTTCGCTGGCCTTCTTGGCGTTCGACGACTTCTGGCTCGACGAGGCATCCGAATCGCCGTCCAGGCCCTGCACTTCAATCCTCTTCTCGCCGGGCATCACCAAGCCCAGGTCCTCGGACGCCGCGTCCTTGATGCCCTCCTCCGAGAGCAGCTTGTCGACGCTTTTTTGCAGCTCGTCGTTATATTGCTCGCGAATCTCGACCTGCTTGGCCAAGATATCGCTCGAGCGCTTAGCCACATACAGGTCGCGTACGGGAAAATACAGGCTCACGAGCGCCAGCGCCACCACGATACCGATAAACAGCGGGCGCAGAGAGCCATGTGTAAAGTCATAGATTGCCTTAACCACCGCGTTGTCGTTGGCGTAGCGCATAAAGTCCGAGCCCGAAAGACGGCTCGAAGGCCTGCTCGCTTTGTCGTGCGTCTGGGCCGAGGGACGCGACGGATGCGACGAACGTGTCGGGCGTACTGGTCCATCTGTCGAAGTATTCACTTGAGCATTGGGGCGCGAGGTGCTTGTCGGGCGCTGCGCGGAGCGGTCGGCACCGGCGTAGGCGGACCCACCGAGCTGCACCGTGCGCGCACGGCGAAGCGACGGCTCACGCGAACCGGCGGAATAGTACCTGTTGTCGTAAATCTGATCCAT
>UQVT01000097.1 GCA_900544465.1 uncultured Collinsella sp.
TCGCGCGCCAGTTCTCGATCACGATAAACAGCACGCCGTACACAATGAGCGCCAGCGCCACGACGGGAGCATTGTAGAAATGCTCCTCCATCCAGTCGTTAAGCGGCAGACCGATCGCCGCGGCGGGAATGCAGCCGAGCACAATCTTGCCCCACAGCACCCAGGTGTCGCGACGGCCCTCCTTGCCCTTGCTGGGCGAGAACGGATTGAGCTCATGGAAGAACAGCACACAGACGGCCAGAATGGCGCCGAGCTGAATCACGACCAGGAACATATTCCAGAACGTCTCGCTCACGTTCATCTTGACGAACTCGTCCACCAAGATCATGTGACCGGTCGACGAAACAGGCAGCCATTCGGTGATGCCCTCGACCAGGCCCATGAAGGCAGATTTTAGAAGCTCGATAATATCCAAAGGGACCCCCTCGTTAGACACCCGCCGATATTGTTCTGCGGACGGTGCGGGCGATGTCCCATTATCAACCGTTCGGGCGCGTCTACGCCTACCCTTACCAAAAAACTCGCCCGTTCACAGAATTGCGAGCGGTCAAACCCAAATCCTTGGGTATAACTGCAACAAGATAAAGTGTCCGGCGGCCAACGCGCCCGCGCCCGCCCGACGCACGAGCCCCGCGCCCGTGCGATAGACCAAGGAGGAAACCATGAACGAGGGCTACACCAAGGTATTTGTTTCACTCGACGGTACTGAGCAGCAGGATTTTGTGCTCGCACGCGCCATCAAGGTCGCCGCGAACAACGGCGCCAAGCTGATTATCGGCCACGTTATCGATTCCACGGCACTCGAGAGCGCCGGTTCCTATCCGGTCGATCTGGTCAACGGCCTAGAGGAGGCATTTAAGAACTCCATTGCCAAGCAGCTCGAGGAGGCCAAGGCCAATCCTGACATTCCCGAGGTCGAGGTCATGATTCGTGCTGGCCGTATTCGCGAGACGCTCAAGGACGAGATGCTCGACGTAGTCAAGCCCGACCTGGTGCTCTGCGGCGCTCGCGGTCTGTCCTCGATCAAGTATGCGCTCCTGGGCTCGATTTCGACGTTCCTGCTGCGCAACACCGACTGCGACATCTTGGTCGTAAAGTAGCAAACGTACGCCTAACGCATCGCGGAGCGCAAGCCCACGTGCCCAAGTCTTCCAAGAGCGGGACCACCATTACGGTGGCCCCGCTTTGCTTTAGGCTGAGAATTGCTCCAGAACCCTCATTCTCTCAACGGAATCCGTCTGAATTTTCAGAGCGACCCGACCCAAATCTCCGGTTGCAGAGGCAAGTTCTGCAAGCTGGGCAGACACCTCTTCAGCCACTTCCGCCGCGATGTTCTTGATCATCTTGAGTGGCAGATGCAAATCTTGAGACATGAATTCGAAATCTTCAGGAGTCACCCCATCGATCACCCGGTGATCCCCAATATCAATCCCAAGATTATGGTCGTATCCCATTATCGTCGTGCAAACAATATCGTATGCAGGGGCCAACCTCTTTTCCCGCCAACTCGGACTATAAAGAAACGAATGGTTCTTGAGATGCGAGTCGCAATTCCCCAACGCATAATCGACCATTACCTGACGAGCGAACATTTGAGTATCAGCAATTACGTTAGACGATTGCTCTCTTATCAATCGACCGCAAAGAGCCATATAGCAGCTATCGGGACGTGTCTCGTATTTCATATACGAAGGCCAGCCAACCGCTTGGCAAAAATCCTCCTGATGCAGCCTCAGAGGCACATCGAATCCGCTCATCGACGGCGGCTCATTGCTCCAGATTCTGTCATAACGCTCGGAAAAGAACGCACCAGGAATCGTATCCGAAGCTTCTGAACGGGCAATTTCAAGCCCAGCAGCAGACGCTGCCGTCATGCAAATTAATTCGTTGAACGGCAAATCCGGATGTTTAGTTGAAGCAATCTTGACTATGTGAGTCGAGGGGGCAGAGCCGAGCGGCAGCATCCAATCCCCCGACCCGGCCTTTTTTGCATCTTTACCGCGCGGTAAAAACCAACCGGTTTTAGACTGAGCGCCCGCCAACGACAGCCTCGAATCCTGCATATCATTTGCAATCTCAAACACTTCCGCCTTAGAAAGTGCCTCAAAATCCTCGTCTTGCAGAGGACGATAGCCCGGATCGTAGCTCGATTTCTCATCGCCGAGAAACCTCAAGGCACCAACGCACTCATCGCCCAAACGCTCGAGCATCGATAAATAGTCTGACTGGGGGATTTGAAAACGCATCGACAGCTCATGCCGAACCGGGCCCTCGGGAAGCATGCCCGAAAAGAAGGCCGAAAACTCATTGCTGGCATATGGCTCATGTCGCAAGGGAAGAGAAGCTGAGAGTGCGGCAGCATCGTCGCGTTCAAGATATCCCTCATCATATGCAAACGTCTCGTTTACGGGGTCGGCCCTCTCAAATTCTCCGACCAGCTCAAACGTTCCCCGATACTCACGATAAACCTTTAATGCCATGAGCCGTCGCCCCTCTCCCTCAGGATCAAATCGACCCCCAAGCTGTTAGCGATTTGAAGGGTTTGGCGAAGATTGGCACCCGCCTTTCCACGCTCAAGCTCGCTCACAAAGCGCAAACTGCACTGGTTGAAATCAGCCACATCGCGTTGGGTATAACCGAGCTTCTTCCGGCGCTCACGCAAATATGCACCGAGTTCAGCTGGGTCAAAAATCGTTCGCTCATTCCAGTCTTGCATGCTAATCCCCTATGATTATCCCAAACGGGATAATCATAGCACATCATGATGGAATTATCCCGTTTGGGATAATTGTCTTAACGTGAATGACGCTCCGGGACGTTACACCGCGACGACTACTCAAAGTATTGAAACTTGTTGGTCGAGAAGGCAAACGTGACGACAAAGCCTTTGCCGGGCTCGGATGCCGCGGTGACGTCGATGCCCATCTTGGAGCACAGACGCGCCACCAGGTAGAGGCCGATGCCCGTTGCGCGCTTGGTGGTGCGGCCGTTGTCGCCGGTAAAGCCCTTCTCGAACACGCGCGGCAGGTCTGCCGCACACACGCCGCAGCCGTTGTCCGCGACGGTTAGCTCGATGCGCTCGCTTGCCAGACGCTCGTCCAGCAACGCACCCGAAAACACGATCTTTGCGCCGTCCTCACGCGCATATTTAATGCTGTTCTGAATGAGCTGGCCCAGAATAAACTCGAGCCACTTCTCGTCGGTAAAGACCTCGAAGTCGAGGTTCTCGCACACCGGGGCCACATGCGCCGCAATGAGCTCGCGCGCGTTGGCTTTAATCGCGCCCGTCACCAAGGTTTTGAGATCCCAGCGGCGAATCAGGTAGTCGCGCTCCACGACTTCCGAGCGCGCGTAGTACAGCGCCTGGTCGATATAGCGCTCCACGCGGGCAAGTTCGCGTGCCAGGTCGTCCACGCGCGACAGGTCGTCTTCGCTGCTGTCCAGGTTTTCCAAAATCAGGTGAGCCGCCGCCA
Organism: uncultured Collinsella sp.; assembly: GCA_900544465.1. Classification (GTDB taxonomy): domain Bacteria; phylum Actinomycetota; class Coriobacteriia; order Coriobacteriales; family Coriobacteriaceae; genus Collinsella. The sequence continues at coordinate 3,474 of UQVT01000097.1, forward strand.
GGGGCAGCTTGGCCTCGTGGACCCAGCTCTCGATATAGTCGCGATAGTCATCGGTCTGACGCCTGCCTTCGGCAACCTCGTCGCAGGCGGCTTTGCCCACCCGGCGCAAGACCTCGTATTCGAGCTCGCCCTCGGCATAGGTCGGGCATTGCACCATCTCTTGCACCCATGCGGGACTCTCGAGCTCCTCTGCCGCGCGCTCCAACTGACGCAGAAAACGGCGACGGCGAGCGTACTCGATCACGATGCCGAGCATACCAAAGATATAGGACACGCCGACCGCCACGACCACGATAGAAACGGGTGCGCCGGCGACCGTCAGCACAAAGCAGCTCAGCAGCACGCCGCACGTCCACACGGCGACGGGAAGCAGCGCGTCTTTAAAGAACTTGGCAAACGACATAGCCGGCCCCTAGACCGAATAGCCCTGGCCGCGGTGCGTGGTCAAATACCCCTTGATGCCGATTTTTTCGAGCGTGGTGCGCAGGCGGTTGATGTTAACGGTGAGCGTATTGTCGTCCACGAAGGCGTCGGAGTCCCACAGGTCCTGCATGATGGCCGAACGCGAAACGATCTTGCCCGCGCGGCTCAGAAGCAGCGAGAGGATACGCAGCTCGTTTTTGGTGAGCTCGGTGCTGGTGCCCGTTTGCGTGTTGGTGACCATTGAGCGGGCGAGGTCGAGCTCCAGCCCCTTGTGGACAAGTGTGCTGCGCTCGCCTGACGCCGCGGTGCGACGCAGCAGTGCGTTGATGCGCGCCACAAGCACACGGGCGCTGTAAGGCTTGGGAACAAAGTCGTCCGCACCGAGCGTCATGGCCATGACCTCGTCGATCTCGGTCGTGCGCGACGTGAGGACGATGATGGGAACCTCGGATTCGCGGCGAACCTCGTGGCAGATATGCTGGCCGTCCTTGACGGGAAGCGTGAGGTCGAGCAGCACCAGGTCGGGCGCGGCGGCGAGAATATCGCGCGAGACATGCTCAAACGATTCGCAGGCCTCGATTTCAAACCCGGCGCGGGCAAGGATGTCGGCAAGCTCGCGACGAATGGGCTCGTCGTCCTCAACGATATAGATCAGCGCCATGGATTCCGCTCCCCTCTTGGTTGTCTTGCCCCATTATGACCGCGGAGCCGCAGGTGCGCGCCTCGCGCGGCACCAAGGTGACAGAACTGTTCGCAAGCGGGGGCGTTTTGTCCGCCTCACGCTCGCGACGGAAACGGAGACCAAAATGAGTTTTTAATCCCCGTCCCAGAAAAATCATTTAGCGGCGGGCACGGAGCTTTTCGTAGCCGTCGGCGAAGAAGGCGACCGTGGCGGCATCGGCCTCGGCGGCATCCGCCTCGGTTGCGGGAACCACGCCGTGTTCGTCGCTCACCAGGAACAGCGCGCCCTTGAGCTGAGCGGGGATGTCTACGCGCGTGACCGGGATGCCCTTGGTCTGGGCCAGCTGTTCGATGAGCGTCGCCGTGCCGCACAGGCACTCGTCCGCCGGCGCCACAAAGGCAAGCTCGCCGTTGTTGACGGCGGCGAGCAGCTCGGGCGCTACGCCGGTCTCGTCGGCCTCGGAGCGGGCCTCGGCGGAGCGAGCACGCAGCGCCTTGGCCGACGTATCGGCGAGCGGCTCGTACTCCCCCACCGTCATGGCGGCGTTGCCGTTGATGTCGATCACCAGCATGAGCACGCCGTCGCGCGCGGTGTAATCGCCCTCGGCAAGCGACCACTCAACGTGCTGTTTGGCCCAGCTGAGCATGTTATGGGTAAGCGGCTCGCCCTGCACCAGACGCTCGGACAGCGCGCGAATGTGACGGTTGAGCATGGGCACCTTTTTGTTGGACATGCGCCAACGGCAGACAAGCGCGGGCTTGTCGAGCGTAAACTTCTCGACCGCCTCCTGATTGGCGCAAAAGTCCTCGTACGCACGCTGATCCTCGGCATTGCCAAACAGCTCGGCATCATCCACAACGGCCATATCCAACCTTTCTCAAAAACATACACCGCACCGTTATACCCAAAAAAGCCGCCCGCACCAACCGGCACGGACGGCAATAGATAGCTTTAGTTCGGGGCGAGCCAATACCGATGGTGGAGCATAAGCCAGCGAGCCGGACCCAAGTGCCTCAGGTCGCCGCGAAAGAGGAGCGACGCGTACTTCTGTACGCGAGCGACGGTTTGAGCGGCGAGATGAGGTGCTTGGGGCCGGCGCAGCGTCGAGCAGTTACGCGGTTTGGTAAAACCGCGTAACGATATTAGTGACGGAAGTGACGGGCCCCCGTAAACACCATCGCAATGCCGTGCTCGTTGCAGGCCTGGATGCTCTCGTCATCGCGCTTGGAGCCGCCGGGCTGGATGATGCAGGTCACGCCGTGCGCGGCAAGCACGTCAACATTGTCGCGGAACGGGAAGAATGCGTCGCTTGCGCAGGCAAAGCCGCCCTTCTCCACGCCCTCGCGCTCGCAGAAGTCCTCGGCGCGCTCGCAGGCAAGCAGTGCGGAGTCAACGCGGTTAGGCTGACCCGGGCCCATGCCAATGCCGGCCTTATCCTTGGAGACCAGGATGGCGTTGGACTTGACGCCCTTGCAGACCTTCCAGGCAAACTCGAGCTCGGCCATCTCGGCGTCGGTGGGCTTGCGGTCGGTGGGGAACGTAAAGGTCGCAGGATCCTCGGTCACGTGGTCGACCTCCTGCACCAGCATGCCGCCGTCGACGGAGCGCAGCTCCACCTGGGCGCCGTGGTCCACGCCGCCGGTGGCCAGCACGCGCAGGTTGGGGCGCTTGGCCATGCGCTCGAGCGCCTCGGCAGTGTAGCTCGGAGCGATGACAACCTCGACGAACTGCTTGTTCTGATCGGCAAAGTGCTCAACCAGCTCATAGGGAACCTCGCGGTTGCAGGCGATGATGCCGCCGAAGGCGCTCTTGGGATCGCAGGCGAAGGCGCGGTCGTAGGCGGCCGTGATGTCCTCGGCCACGGCGGAGCCGCAGGGGTTCTGGTGCTTGAGGATCACGCAGGCCGGCTCGTCGAACTCGCGGACTAGGTTCCAAGCGGCGTCGGCATCCAGATAGTTGTTGTAGCTGAGCGGCTTGCCCTGGATCTGCTCGGAGCCCACGAGCGGGAACTGCGAGCTCGCGGTATTCTCGCAGCCCTCGGCAAAGCGATAGACCGTGGCCTTCTGCTGAGGATTCTCGCCATAGCGCAGGTCGTCGACCTTCTCCAGCGAGATCTCGAGCTTGGCAGAGGTGTCCGCCACGTCGCTTGCCTGGGCGGCGAGCCAACGGGAGATAGCCGTGTCGTAGGCGGCGGTGGTCTGGTAGACCTTCACCTGCAGGCGACGACGGGTGGAAAGCGTGGTGCAGCCACCGGTCTCGCGCATCTCGGCCAGGACGGCATCATAGTCGGCCGGGTCGGAGATGACGGTAACGCTCGCGGCGTTCTTGGCGGCAGAGCGCAGCATGGAGGGACCGCCGATGTCGATGTGCTCGATGGCATCCGCGAAGGTGACCTCGGGGTTGGCGACGGTCTTCTCGAACTCGTACAGGTTGACGACGACCAGGTCGATCAGCTTAATGCCGTGCTGTGCCGCCTCCTGCATGTGCTGCTCGGAATCGCGGCGGGCCAGCAGCGCGCCGTGAACCTTGGGGTGCAGGGTCTTAACGCGGCCGTCCATCATCTCGGGATAGCCCGTGAACTCCTCGATGGGGGTTACGGGAACGCCCGCGTCCTCGATGGCACGAGCCGTGCCGCCCGTAGAGATGATCTCGACGCCAAAGTCGTCAACCAGCGTCCGTGCGAAATCGACGACGCCCGTCTTATCGGTAACCGAGATCAACGCGCGTGCGATCTTCACATCAGATCCCATGCAGTCCTCCTGTCTGGTACGCCGCCGTGCTCTGTGAGTCGGTGATACGTCGATCTGCAGCGCTCGCGCAGCGGCA
>UQVT01000098.1 GCA_900544465.1 uncultured Collinsella sp.
CCGAGACGGATGTCTTTACGGGCAAAACCTTCGACGAACTGCAAGGCGAGGCCAAGCAAGGCGTTGATCTGGGCAGCATGTTCAGTGTGGACGAAGCGGCGCTCAAGAGTGCGTTTTCGTTCGATACATCTGCGCTTTCGGGTGCGGCCGGCGGTATCGACCTTTCTGGTATTGACTTGTCCGGGCTGGACATTGACCTTTCGGACGTTGGAAAGGACGTCGACTTCAGCGACATCATGGCCAAAGCACCGGCCCCAGATTTCTCGGGCATCTTTGACGGTCTGGAACTCACGCCCGAGCAAATGCGGCAGGTGGGAACGCTTGCCAACCAACTGTTCGAGGGCTTTTTGCAGTCTGATCAGTTTAAGGCGCTGTCGCCCGATAATCTTAAGGACGCGTCAAAGCTTGCCGCCGCGTTCTCGGCGTATCTTGAGAATGATGCGGCAGCCCAGCAAATCCTGGCCCAGCTCAAAGCGCTCGGCGGCGATGCCCTGGCCGAGCGCCTGCAGCAGGCGATGACCGACTATGTCCAAAAGCAGCTGACTCCGTATCTGCAACAGGCAATGGATCAGGTGATGAAGTCGATCAGCGATCAGATTGCGGCGACGGTGTCAGCTCAGCTCAAGGCAGGCGCAGCAGGGCTCATGGGCCAGATGACGACGCGGATGTCGTCGAGTTTTGCTAGCCTGGCGAGCGCCATGCGCGTGGATGCGAGTGCCTTTGCTCATGCCATTCACTTCAACATGGACGCCGAGGACCTGAGCTCGCTCATGATGAGCTATGCCAAGGCGTCGAAGCTCACCTACGACAACAACCTGACCACGCTGGGCTATGCGGATGAGGCGGACCCCATCTCGGTTAAGATTTTCCCGCGCGACTTTGAGGCCAAGGAGCGCGTACTCGATTACATCGATGCGTACAACAAGCAGGTCAAAGCTGCTGGCCACGATGATCGGGCAATTTCGTACACCGACTACATGGGCATCATCATGGGCTCGGTGACCGACATCGTGAACACCATCAGCTTGGTGCTCATCGCATTCGTGAGTATCAGTCTGGTGGTGAGCTCCATCATGATCGGCATCATCACCTACATCAGCGTGCTGGAACGCAAAAAGGAGATTGGCATCCTGCGCGCGATCGGCGCGTCGAAGCGTAACGTGGCCAACGTATTCAATGCCGAGACCTTTATCGAGGGCCTTATCGCCGGCGTCTTTGCCATTGTCGTCGTGGTGCTTGTGAGCTTTCCGGTTAATGCCTGGGCACTTGCTGCCAAGCAGGTACCCAATCTGATGAGCCTGCCCGCTCAAGACGCGTTGGCGCTCATCGCAATTTCGGTGGTGCTGACGGTCGTCGCCGGCTTACTACCGGCCCGCAGCGCGTCTAAGAAAGATCCCGTGGAGGCCCTGCGCTCCGAATAATGTGGCAGGGAACAGTCCCTTTGCCACATTGGGGAAGGGACTGTTCCCTCTCCTGCGCCTAGTTCGTTTTGCCCATCAACGTGATACGGATGCTTGGATGGGTGTACTCGTCAAACTCGTCCTCGGGATCCGTGTCAAACGAGTAATACGCTTTGATGGGGTCGTCGCTCGTCCTAATGGAGATCCTCTCGTAGAGCGAACCGTTCAAAAAAGCCTGCCTAAACTCTTCGGGGAGCTTCTGCGGCGCTAGGAGCTCGGGACTCACGGTCTTGACGTCCGCGGTTTGGACGACAGAGGAAAGCTCGTCAAGGTCGAGCTCGATGCGCGCGAGGTTGTCCTCAAGGCTCGCATCGGGGTCGATTTCTGCTGTGTAACTTACTTCCTTGAGCGTCCCCTTGTTGTCGAAATCCAGGTACGTATAGGTCTTCTGGGTATCGGAGTCGCCGTCGTGCAGGTAGCCGCGGACGTGATAGCCGTAATCTTGATATCGCTCGTAAGGGTCATCGGCAGACACGTACTCGCATGCGGGCTCTAACGTCTTGCGGGCGATGACGATCTGCTCGGCCGCGGCAGCGGCGTTCTTCTGCATCTCGATGTTTCCCTGCGCCAGCTGCGGGATATAGGCGCCGCACACGATTGCGAGGGGCAGTGCCACAAGCGCGATGATCCACTTTTTTGCACGGGGGACAGGCAAGCCACAGGCCTCCGCCATGGCCTTTGCGTTAGCGAAGCTCTCGGTAAGCACGTCTGCTGCGGTGGCGACGGCGCCTACGGCGGCGGCGACTTCTGCCGCGCCGCCCAGGTTGCGCGCGGTCTCGTTGTCGCTGTTCTTGAGTAGGCGCGCGGCGGCCTGTGTACCGACAACGCCTGCGATTTGTGCCGAGCGGTCTTTCTCGGTCTGCTCGACGACGAGTCGGCACTGCATTTCCTTCCACTGCTTGCCGCGCATACCAAAGCGCGGCGCGAGCGTGCAGTAGCAGAATATGACGAGTTCAATGACGGCGAGCACTAGGGTGGCCATCATGCCCGTCTCTTGGAAGCCTTCGTGATGGAAGACGATGTCGTCAATCATTTCGAAGGGAATGATTAAAAATGGCAGCACTAACGCCATGGCAAGCGCCGCACCGGCAATCTTGGGGTAGATGCAGTATCGCTGGATGCGGCTGCGTTCTTGTTCGGAAAGTGTAGCCATAGCTGGTCCTTGATGTCGTGGCGGTCGTTGCGGCGCGCGTCAGTCTGGGCTAGCGCTGGATAAGAGCATAGAGCAAGATGCTCACCGCGATGAGCAAGAAACCTGCGATGTTGAACATCAGCGTGGCAAAGTTGCCAACGATAGGTCGTTCGACATAGCTTTTGTCTGGGTTGCCGGGGTCGTAGTGCACGGTCATTTGGCTGCCGAGGGGCCAAAGCTCCTCTGCGAGGGTGCTTAGATGGGCGACGGGTCCCATCTTCACGTGCAGCCAGCCCTTGGCATCTTCGTAGGCTGCGGTTTGCGTGCGGACGGGGAGTCCCGACAAATGTACGGTCTTTACTCCACGGAATTGTTTTCTCACGTGGTAGCGCGCGCCGTCGACGGTGTATTCCAAAACGGGACACATCCTGCCTTCGCCCGTAAAACGGTAATCAATGACCGTTCCTGTGGTCACAGCGGTGCAGGCCTTGGCTTTCCTGCGAGCGGCGGCTTTCATGAGCGCGCTCACTCCGATAAGCAGGATGCCGATGCCCCCAACCAAGATGAGCGCGAGCAGGGATATCTGCGACGTGGTCACGGCGTTCTCCTTTGGCGCGATACCGTCATATGTGACTCAGTATATAGAATCCCGCCATCGATGAGCTGCTGCATGGGGGCTCGATGGGCTCGCCGTGTTGGCTTGCCAGATGATCCTGCCGATCATGTGCTGCGCTGCCCGGGAGGTGACAAGGGTGACCTTCGCGCCCATCGCAATAGGACGCCTTGCTTTGCCGCATTGGGGGCCCTTGCGAAATCGATGTCTAATACTTTTCCAAGAAGTGAACGACCAATTTTGGGCCCCCGAAGCATCCGCATTTTTCGACGTCAAAACCGCAGGATATGAGTGATGAAACAGCAGGAAATAGCCTTCAAAAAGTGCCGATGCTTCGGGGGCCCGATTTCACTCGTTCACTTCTCGGAAAAGCATTCACCTTCGATTTAGGAGGCCGCGTGAATGGGCGGCTGATGGGATGTTGGTCCTGTTAGGATGCCCAATTCGGAGCGAATTCAGGTCTAGGGTTCCAGCGCGCTGTATGCATTGTCGTCTACGGGCTCGAGCCACTCGTTGCTGGTGCCCTCGCCCGGGAACTCAAAGGCTAGGTGGCTGAACCAGCAACCGGCCGCGGCGCCATGCCAGTGCTTGACGTTTGCCGGAATCTCGACGATATCGCCGGGGCGCAGGCGCTGCGCGGGCTTGCCCTCCTCTTGGTACCAGCCCTCGCCCTCGACGCAGATGAGCACCTGGCCGCCGCCCTTGCTCGCGTGGTGAACATGCCAGTTGTTGCGGCAGCCCGGCTCGAAGGTCACGTTGAAGATGGGCAGATAGTCGCCGGGACCCGTGAGCGCCTTGAGGTAGCTTTGACCGATGAAATACTTGTCAAAGGCCACGTTGGGCTCGCCGAGTCCAAAGAAGCCGCCGTGCCCGTCGGTGCGTGCGGCATCGTCGGCGTAGACCTCCTTTACCATGTTGAAGGCCGCCCAGGCGTTGGGCCAACCGGCATAGAAAGCGACATGGGTGAGAAGCTCGGCCATTTCCTCGCGTGTCACACCGTTTTGGCGGGCGCTGGCCAGATGATATTTGAGCGAGCTGTCCGTAATGCCCTTTCCAATCAGGGTGCTCACGGTAACGATGCTGCGCAGCTTGAGCGGCAGCTGTGCCTCGCGATTCCAGACTTCGCCAAATAGAATATCGTCGTTAAGGTGTGCGAACTCGGGGGCAAACTCGCCCAGTGCATCGTGGCCCGCGGTCTGTTTGATGGTCATGTGACTCCCTCCGGTGATGGTGATGCTATTTGCCAATGAAAAAAGGCTAGCGGTATTTCTCGACGAACTTCTTGAGCGCCGCATCGCTTGCGCCATTTAGAACCTCGCCTTCTTCGATTACCGCGCCGGGGGCACACGGCTTGAGCGTCGAGACGGTCTTGCCCATCCCGCTTCCGCCGGACGTGGCAAACAGGACGACCTTCTTGCCGGAGAAGTCATAGGACTCGAGGAAGGTTTTGATGATTGCGGGCGCCACGTACCACCAGATCGGGAAGCCGAGGAAGATAGTGTCGTAGCTGTCAAGGCTGGCGAGCTTTGAGGCAATGGCAGGGCGGCACGCCGGGTCGTTTGCCTCGAGCGTGGAGCGGCTGGTCTTGTCGTACCAGTTAAGGTCTCCGGCGGTGTAGGCCTCGGCGGGGAGAATCTCGAACAGCTCGGCATCCGCGACGTTTGCCAGGCGCCTTGCCAGGTCTGCCGTCACGCCGCTTGCGCTGAAATAGGCTACGAGGGTCTTTGTCATGATTGCTCCTTTGATTGTCGGTCTTGCTGCAGGGTGTAGATAAGGTAATCGAGGGTTTCGAGTTTTCGCTGCTCGGCATGGGTGCGCTCGAGCAGGTCGCGCCGGTAGGTCTTAAGACGGCAAATGCGGGCGCACGTACTTGGCAGCTGCGAAAACTCGCTGATGAGTGCATCGCAGCAGCCGGCGTCACGTAGGTTGGCGATGGTCTTTTCGTCCATTGCGTTGCCTAGCGGGTTGTTTTGACCCTGGCGGCGCCGGCGAGTGCTTTCTCGCCAGGGCGGCCCTTGGGCCCCACGAGCGCATGCGGTTGGTAGAGCTCCTCGAGGAAGTCGACCTCGGCGGAAGAGAGGGTCAGGTCGAGTGCCGCCACGGCCTCATCCACGCGCTCCGGCTTGGAGCAGCCCACGATGGGCGCCTCGACGCCGCGTGCCCAGTGCCAGGCAAGCGCCACCTGCGACATCGGCACGCCGTGGTCGGCAGCGACCTTGGCTACGCGCTCGATGATGGGCATATCGATGGTGCGGTTATGATCGTACTTATCGACCATGGTCTTGTCGGTGGTGCTACGAGTGCTGGTGCTCTCCCACGTGGGGCGGCACAGGTGGCCGGATGCCATGGGGCTGTACGGCGTGATGGCCATGCCGTATTGGCGGCACACGGGAATCATCTCACGCTCGTCTTCGCGATAGAGCAGGTTGTAGTGGCACTGCATGCTCGTGAACTTGGTCCAGCCGTTTTGCTCTGCGATAACCTGCATGTTATGCAGCTGGTAGGCGTACATGGCGCTGGCGCCGAGCGCGCGGACCTTGCCCTCGCGTACCAGGCTATCGAGCGCCTCCATGGTTTCCTCCATGGGCACGTCGTAGTCAAAGCGGTGGATGATGTAGAGGTCTAGGTAGTCGGTGCCCAGACGCTTGAGCGAGCCTTCGATTTCGTGCCTGATGGCCGCGGCGGAAAGGCCGCCTTCGTTAAAGTGTACCTTGCTGGCAAGGACGACGTCCGCGCGTGCGATGCCCAGCTCGCGCAATGCGGCACCGATGTACTCCTCGCTCGTGCCAAAGCTGTAGCAGTTGGCGGTGTCGATAAAGTTAATGCCGGCGTCGATTGCACTCTTTATAACGGCGCGGGTTCCGTCGGGGCCGATAGTCCACTGATGAAAATCGGGACTGGCCTCGCCAAAGCTCATGCCGCCTAGGCAAAGCTTAGAAATCTTAATGCCGGAATGGCCGAGCGTGGTGTATTGCATAACGCCCTCCATCTTCTCTAGGGGATGGCTATAGCGTATGCCTGCATGCTGGCAATGTATATTACCTATAAAGACTAACTGGATATACGGATATCGAATGGTAGACTGCTGAGGCGACCGGACGGGATTTGGAGGCTGCAATGGAGTTGCGAACCCTGCGCTATTTTTTGGCGGTGGCGCGCGAGGAGAACATGACCGAGGCGGCCAATGTGCTGCACGTGACGCAGCCCACGCTGTCGCGCCAGATTGCCGATCTGGAGCGCGAGCTAGGCGTTGAGCTGTTTGAGCGGACCAATCGATCGTGCGTGCTGACGGGGGACGGTATGCGTCTGCGTCAGCGCGCCGAGGAAATATTGGCGCTGGTGGAGCAGACCGAATACGAGATGAGTGACCAAGAGCTCGGCATTGCCGGCAACATACGCATCGGCGCGGGGGAAACGCAGGCCATGCGTCATGTGCTGGATACATTTTCTGCACTGCACCGTGATTATCCAGCCGTGACGATTGAACTCTATACGGGTAATGCCGACGCTGCCGAGGAGCGCTTGGAGCGAGGTTTGCTGGACTTTGCCCTGCTGCTGGAGCCGGTCAATCTGGATAAATACGAGTGGATTCGCATGCCACAGGCCGATCGCATGGGCGTCGTTGTCGCAAGCGATGGGCCATGGGGCTCGCTCGACGCGCTAACTCCTGCAGATTTGGCCGTGATGCCGTTGTTGCTAAGTTCGCGTACGTCGAACAAGGCAATCGATTTGGTGGCGTGGTCGGACGGGGCGCTCGACCCCGAGGCGCTCAACGTGGTGGGGCATTTCGATCTGATTGGCAACGCGTCGCATCTCATCCGCTCGGGGGCGGCGTGCGCCATGAGTGTCGATCATCTGCTGCAAGTAGATGCGAGTTCTGATATACGATTTGTACCGCTCGAGCCGGCTATCGAGATCGCGTCTTTCTTGGTATGGAAAAAGTATCGCCTGCGTTCGCGTGCCTGCGAAGAGCTATTGAACCGTCTAAACATGTGACAGAGGGACAGTCCCTTTGTCACATTGATTTGAAAGCTGATGTTGATGATTCTATCGCTGGCCCCCATGGAGGGGATTACCGGGCATGTGTTCCGTCGCGTGCATGCAGAATGCTTTGGTGCGCTCGACTGCTACTACACGCCGTTTTTGCCGCCGCCGCGGGTGGGAAACCGCTTTGGCGGCAAGGCGT
>UQVT01000099.1 GCA_900544465.1 uncultured Collinsella sp.
GCACGCCGTGGTCATGTGCGGCCTTGGCAAAGCGCTCAATATCGAGCACGGCAAGTGCGGGATTGGCGATCGTCTCGCCAAAGACGAGCTTGGTATTGGGCTCAAAGGCTGCCTCGAGCTCCTCGTCGGTGCAGTCGGGGGCAACGAACGTGCAGGTCAGACCCATGCGCTCCATAGTATGGGCGAGCAGGTTGTAGGTACCGCCATAGATGGCAGAGCTCGCAACCACGTGATCGCCGGCACCGGCCACGTTAAAGATCGCGAGGAAGTTCGCAGCCATGCCCGAGCTCGTGAGCATCGCAGCGGTGCCGCCCTCCATCTCGCAGATCTTGGCGGCAACCAGATCGCACGTGGGGTTCTGCAGACGGCTGTAGAAGTAACCAGACTCCTCCAGGTCAAACAGCTTGCCCATGTGCTCCGACGTGTCGTATTTCCACGTGGTGGACTGGTAAATGGGCACCTGGCGCGGCTCGGCATCTCCCGGGTGATAGCCGCCCTGAACACATGTAGTACCGATGGTCTGCTCGCTCATATCTAGCTCCCTTGCCTGGGTTACGTTTTATCCGGTTCACGATACCGCTACCCCGCACCCCTCACAACCCATCCCCAAGGTAGGTTAAGGGACAAATTGATCAGGGGTATTTATCTCAAGCCTTGGGCATTTGCTCGACAGAGAAAAATGAGGCATCCATGAAGCTCTCGATGATTACATGCCCCGTCACGGGTACCATAGGCGGGTACACCGTGAACAAGGAGACAACGATGAAGCAAATCGATACGGCCCAGCTCGACATCAACGCCTGTCAGGCTCAGGCTGCCGAATACCACGCCCGTGGCTTTAACTGCGCCCAGGCCGTCGCCTGCACGCTCGCACCTGCCGTCGGGCTCGACCCCCAGACCGCCTTTACCCTCACCGAGGGATTTGGCGCCGGCATGGGCGGCATGACCGAAACCTGCGGCGCCATCTCGGGCGCCGTGGCCATCATGGGCTTTGTGATGAGCGACGGCATGGAAAACCCCAAGACCAAGGGCCAGACCTACAAGCTGTCGCGCGAAATCGCCAAGCGTTTTGGCGAGAAGAACACGACGACCGTCTGCGGCACGCTCAAGGGCATCGGATCGGACAAGGGTCCTCTCCGCAGCTGCCCCGGCTGCATCGACGATGCCGTCGAGATCGCCTGCGATGTGCTAAAGCAGCTCGCCGAGTAAACGGCAGCAACATAAATCGACGGCCGGCGCGCTTGGAATCAATCCAAAAGCACGCCGACCGTCGCCGTTAGAACTCGGCAAATTCGGGAGCGCCGACCTCGATCTCCTCGCGCCCCGCCATAAGCTCACGCATCTTAGCGCAAAACGCCTCCTGCTCCCCCGCCTTAAACACCAAGTGAAGTGTCACGGCATCCGCGTAATCGGTATCCGAAACCTTGGCACCCGAATTCTGCGCCAAACGAAGCACCTGCTCATACTGCGGATAGGCCACATGCACGTCAACCGGCACGACACTCGTCATCTCGACGATCTGCCCGGCCTCCTGAGCCGCGGCCACCGCCGCCTGCGTCGCCGCGGTATAGGCGCGTACCAAGCCACCAGGCCCCAACAGCGTGCCGCCAAAATAGCGCGTCACCACGCAGCAAACATTTTTGAGCTCAGCGCCGCGCAACACCTCGAGCGTCGGCATACCACTCGTGCGGCTCGGCTCACCGTCATCGCTCTGGCGCTCGCGTCCATCGACCAAAATCCACGCGGGAACATTGTGTCGAGCGTCGTAATGACGCTTGCGAACCATCTCGATAAAGGCATTCGCCTCATCCTCGGACTCAATATGGACCAGCTGGGCAATAAACCGGCTCTTGCGGTCCACAAATTCGCCCGAAACCTCAATATTCGATTGCAGAGTAAAATAGCTGTCCAACAAAGCCCCTCAACAACAAGCAAAGCAACAAACAGCCTCAATAATACGGCAAAGGCCGTACCGATAACCTCAGTAAAAAGAACGGCAACGCCGATGATTCCGTAAACGAAAGCGAGAACCCGTCAGCGCGAGCAAGGTGCCTTGAAAGACGAGGGCATTGACCTTATGGTCATGCCCGAAGGCTTGAAAGGCAGATTGCCGCGCTGACGGGTTCGCAGCGTCAACAAAGTGCTGAGTGGACCGATAAGCCGGGTTCTGTCGTGAACGGTCATTTATCTTGTCTGCACGTTACCATGCAGCTCCACGCACGCTACCCGAACGCGGACCGGGCCGGCCCATAGCGTTCCTATTCGCGCTTGCTCCGGATGGGGCTTGCCAAGCCGCCGTGTTGCCACGACGCTGGTGGTCTCTTACACCACCGTTTCAGCTTTTCCCTTTACGCCTTGCGGCGCAGGTGGGAGTCTTCTTTTCTGCGGCGCTTTCCGTCGGATCACTCCGCCCGGCCGTTAGCCGGCATCCCGCCCTCTGGAGCCCGGACTTTCCTCACGCGTACTGCAAGCAGCACATCGCGCGACCGTCTGGCCCACTCAGCAGTGCAAGAGTGTAACACACCGTTGCCGCAGGCAATGGCACAACGCAAACGCTCGACACGATAAACCAAGAACCGCCATGCGTTACAATGGTCCTGTCGATGGGCAACGTCGTCAGTCGAGACGCGACCGCGCTCCGCACCCCTCCGTCTACTCGGTGTGTTCCCGCCTCCTCCCCGAGGCGGGATGTCGGCATTTTTCACGCACCGACAACCCAATAGCCTATGGACAGCCCGGGCAGCATTACGCACGGGCAGCATCGCACATCTCGGCAGCAAAAGCAAAAAGGGACCCGTCCATTACGGACGGATCCCTTAAAACAAGTGATCGTCAAACCGATTTACTCGGCGTCGGTCTCCTCGTCCTTCTTCTCGGAAGGCAGCGGGGTAACCTCGATCTCGACGCCCAGAGTCTCAGCAGCGGACTTCATGGACAGGGAGATACGACGACGGTCGAGGTCGATCTCCATGACCTTGACCTGAACCTTGTCGCCCACGTGGGTGACCTGAGAAGGCTGATCGACGTGCTTGTTGGCCATCTCGGAGATGTGCACCAGGCCCTCGATGCCCTCGCCCAGATCGACGAAAGCGCCGAACGGGACAAGCTTGGTCACAGTGCCCTCGACGATAGCGCCGACGGGGTACTTCTTGACCAGTGCGCGCCACGGATCCTCGGTGGTCTGCTTGAGACCCAGGGAGATGCGCTCGCGGTTGAGATCGACGTCGAGAACCTCGACCTCGACCTCCTGGCCGACCTTGACAACCTCGGAAGGATGGTTGACGTGGTTCCAGGAGAGCTCGGAAATGTGGATGAGGCCGTCGATACCACCGAGGTCGACGAAGGCGCCGAAGTCGACGATGGAGGAAACGGTGCCCTGGAGACGCATGCCAGACTTGAGCTTGGACAGGATCTCGGAGCGCTCGGCCTTACGGGACTCCTCGAGCACGACGCGACGGGAGAGGACGACGTTGTTGCGGTTGCGGTCCATCTCGATGACGCGGGCCTCGATGCGGGTGCCCATGTAGGAGGTGAGGTCCTTGACGCGACGGAGGTCGACGAGGGAAGCGGGCAGGAAGCCACGCAGGCCGATGTCGAGGATCAGGCCGCCCTTGACAACCTCGATAACCTCGCCCTCGACGTTCTCGCCGGAGTTGAACTTCTCCTCGATGCGGTTCCAAGCACGCTCGTACTCGGCACGCTTCTTGGACAGGACCAGACGACCGTCCTTGTCCTCCTTCTGGAGTACCAGAGCCTCGATGGGATCACCGAGTGCAACGATGTCTGCAGGGTTAGCGTCCTTGCGGATGGACAGCTCGCGGACCGGGATAACGCCCTCGGACTTGAATCCGATGTCAACGAGCACCTCGTCATGCTCGATCTTAACGACAGTGCCGTTAACGAGATCGCCCTCATCAAAGTCGGTAATCGTACCGTCGATGAGGTTGTTCATCTCCTCCTCATTGACATCGTCAAGAGAGAAAATGGACGAGTTCTGAATCTCACTCAAAGGTGGACCCCTTTCGAACTACGGGGCCCCGATTGCTAGGACCTACAGAAGGGTGCGACAAGCACACAACGTTTAGGAACACTCGGGAGCCGACAGATACTAATGTGACGCTTATGCAATCACGTTCGTATAGGTTACGGGGAAATGAGTTCGATTTCAAGCGTGAACTGCGTTTTTTTACTCGTGTGGAGACTTTTTCGTAATCTTATGAACACACGTCTCCACAACTTGACGATAACCAGCCAGGCATTTGGCTTTGGGGTAAAGTATCCGGAGCCAACGACTCTAGATCAAATTTACGAGAAAGGTGCCCGCGTGCTCAAAGCAGTCGTTTTCGATATGGACGAGACGCTTCTTAGCATCAACCTCAACGCGTTCATCCTTCGCTATTTTAAGGATGTCTCATCGATGCTCGCGGATATCGGGCGCCGCAGCCGCGGTGGCACGATGGCACGTCTCGGCACCATCTTGGTCGACCTCAACGCCAATCGCCGCAGCGGCACGGACAATCGCACCAATCTTGAGTTTTACCGCACCGAGGTCGAGCGCAGGTGCGGTATCTGCCTCTCCGATCCCATCATCCACGAGGCGTTTACCTACTACGACCGCGAAGTTCTTCCGTACAAGAACGACGATGTCATTAACGCCCACGCCATGCCGGGCGCACACGCCGCGCTCCAGGCCGTACAGGACGCAGGGCTGCGTTGCGCGCTCTTTACCAACCCCAGCTTTCCCCAGGGGGCCATCGAGTGCCGCATGGGTTGGGGCGACCTGGCCGACGCCCCCTTTGAGCTCGTCACGCACATGGGAAACACCACCCGCTGCAAGCCCGATGCCACCTACTATCTAGAGCAGCTTCAGGTGATGGGGCTCGAGCCACACGAGGTCCTTATGGTGGGCAACGATCCCAAGCGCGACTTCCCCAGCCCCGCCTGCGGCATTCAAACTGCCTATGTTGGCCAGGGAAAACCCGGCCGAGCCACCTGGAGCGGAACCATGGAAGACTTCGCCCGCGACTTCAACGCCGTAGTAGAAGCCTTCTACGAACACCAAATAGCCGACGAACTGTCGTAGAACCCCTCGCTCGCTCCAAATTAAACAACGCCGCAGGTTGAGCATAAGTCAGCGAAAACGCCCCCAAGCGAGCAATGTGCCTTGAAAGAGGAGGGCATAGGCCTTCTGGCCATGCCCGACGATTGAAAGGCAGATTGCCGCTTGGGGGCGTTTGCAGCGTCGACTTGTTACGCGGTTTGGTAAAACCGCGTAACTAACAGACTTGGATTTTGCCGATCATGATGTTGAGGATCTCGACGTCGGTATCTTTCATACCCACACGGCCCACGTAGCCCATGCTGGCGATCGTCTGCTCAACGGTATCCTGAATGAGGCCCTCACCGGCACGGAAGCCGCGGCCCTGCATGGCCATATCGTGGCCCAGAATCGCAGCATCAACGGCAGCGGAAATCTTGGCGGCGCAACTCGCCTTGGCGCCATCGCACACGATGCCGCCAACGTTACCGAGCGTGTTCGAAACCGTCGCGCCAATCTGCTCGCGCGTGCCACCACACAGCCAGGTAATCGCGGCACCGGCACCGCATGCGGCGCAAATAGCGCCACAAAACGCCGAGAGCGCACCAATATAGCTCTTGATATGCACGGCGATAAGATCGGACAGCATCACGGCGCGCACCAGGCGCTCATGGTCGCAGCGCAGGTACTCGGCATACTCCATAACAGGCAGCGCGCAAGTAATGCCCTGATTGCCCGAGCCGCACACAATGGCGACCGGCAGCGCGCAGCCGTTCATGCGGGCGTCGGACCCGGCGGCTGCACGGGCACGGGCACGGCAGGCGACGTCATCGGCACGTGCGCCCAGCAGCGTACGGCCCACCTCGGCGCCCCAAGCGTGCGCCAGGCCCTCGGCACTAATTGCGCCATTCAGCTCAATCTGACGCTCAACGGCAGCGCGGGCACCATCGATGTCGCCGTCCTCGATAAAGTCAATGATGGACTCGATCGACATGGGCGTGTCGGCGCTATCTGCCGCACGCTCGGCCACAACGCGCTCGGCGCAAGCGGCACACTCCCCCGCCGACTTGCCGCATACCGGAATACCGTCGAGCGTATGGCACGTAACATTAGTGTGGTGGTCGGTAATCTCGACGACCGCGGTATGGCCCCCGGCCGTGGCAGTCACCTTGATGTAGAGGTTGGGCACACCCTCGACAAGCGACACATCGCAGTAGCCGGCGTCAGCGAGGAGCTCGGCCACGCGCGCACGGTCTTTATCGTCAACGCTCTCGAGCACCTCGAGTGCGCTCTTGGCATCGCCGCCCACGGCGCCCAGCACGGCCGCCGCTTCAATACCGTGCATGCCGCCCGAGTTGGGCACGGTCACGCTCTTCACGTTCTTGATGATGTTGCCCGAGCAGGCAACGTCCATATGGTCGGGTTCGCAACCGAGCGTCTGGCTCGCCAGCGCAGCTGCATAGGCAACGGCAATGGGCTCGGTGCAGCCGAGCGCGCAGACAAGCTCGCGGTTCAAGACATCGCAAAAAGCGGCATCGCGAATGGAATCGGTAGGCATAGGTATCTCCTGCTTACATAACGGACTGGGCTCTCAATAATAGTTAACTCTATTTATTTGATAACAATGCATCAAAAACCGCAACCCAAGTTCCGGCGGACGGCGTTCAAGCACAAACTGACGGCATTAATTCATGAGAAGTAAGTCTTGTTGCATGCTAAAGCGTTTGACCAAAAAACGCCCGAGCGTTTACACAAAAGTCGCGCTATCATGCAGTCGAACGCGGTAAAACCTTTAGCAATTCCGCCGCACGGACCAGAGAGGAACCACTCATGAAGATTGGTATCGGCAACGACCATGCCGCCGTCGAGCTCAAGAACATTATCTCCGAGCACCTGAAGGAGCGCGGCTGTGAGGTCGTGAACTTTGGAACCGACACCTCCGAGAGCTTTGATTACCCCATCGCCGGCTACAAGGTGGGTAAGGCCGTTGCCAACGGCGATGTTGACCTGGGCATCCTGATCTGCGGCACCGGTGTCGGGATTAGCCTGGCCGCCAACAAGGTCGAGGGCGTACGCGCCGTCGTGTGCTCCGAGCCCTTCAGCGCCAAGCTCTCCC
Organism: uncultured Collinsella sp.; assembly: GCA_900544465.1. Lineage (GTDB taxonomy): Bacteria > Actinomycetota > Coriobacteriia > Coriobacteriales > Coriobacteriaceae > Collinsella. Next base: position 7,155 of record UQVT01000099.1, read on the forward strand.
GCATGCACAACAACACCAACGTGCTCGCCTTTGGCGCCCGCGTCGTGGGCTCCGAGCTCGCCAAGATGATCGTCGACGAGTGGCTCGACGCCGAGTTTGAGGGCGGCCGTCACGAGCGTCGCGTCAATCTCCTCAACGAGATCGACCACACGCGCGGCCTTAAGATCGTCGACGAAGCCTAAACTACTCAGTACCACAGTCTAACGGCAGGGGCCCGCTCGGAACTCATGTCCGAGC
>UQVT01000100.1 GCA_900544465.1 uncultured Collinsella sp.
CGCGCCCTTGAAGTTGAACGTCAGATTGTCCAAATGCGGCCCGCGCAGCGTCGGCCGGTCCGCCGTTCGGTAGAACGGCGGAACTAAATCAACTTGAAGCCCTTGCGCTTACCCACAGAAAGGGTGTCGCCCAGCTTGAGGGCGCTGGGATCGATGTTGTAGCTCTTGGGAGCCACGGCCTTGCCGTTGATCTTGACGCCACCGCCGTCGATATCGCGACGAGCCTGGCCGGCGCTCGCCGAAAGGCCCAAGTCCTTGAGCAGGCCGGCGAGGTAGATCTGGCCCTCGTCGTTGACGGTCAGCTCAACGTGCTTCTCGGGGAAGTCGGCAAGCTGGCCCTCCTTGAACACGCGGTCGAACTCGGCCTGAGCCTCGTCTCCGGCGCCGGCGCCGTGGTAGGTGTCGCACAGGTCGCGGCCCAGAGCGCGCTTGAGCTCGTAGGGGTCGGCAGAACCATCGGCCAGGGCGGCGTCGATCTTGTCGACCTCGGCCGGGGTGAGCGAGCTGGCCAGACGATAGTACTTGCCGATCATCTCGTCGGGGATGGACATGGTCTTGCCGAACATATCCTTGGGAGCGTCGGTCAGGCCGATGTAGTTGCCATAGGACTTGGACATCTTGCGCACGCCATCGGTGCCCTCGAGCAGCGGCATGGTGAGCGCGATCTGCGGCTCCATGCCCATCTTCTCCATGAGCTCACGGCCAGCGAGCAGGTTGAAGAGCTGATCGGTGCCGCCCATCTCGACGTCGGCCTTGATCTGCACGGAGTCGAAAGCCTGCATCACGGGATACAGGAACTCATGCAGGGCGATCGGCGTCTGAGACTGGTAGCGCTTGGTAAAGTCGTCGCGCTCGAGGATGCGGGCGACGGTGAACTTGGAGCACACCTGCAGCAGACCGGCCAGATCCATCGAAAGGATCCAGTCACCGTTGTGCACGATGGTGGTCTTCTCGGGATCCAGGATCTTCATGGCCTGGCTCACGTAGGTCTCGGCATTGGCCTCGATCTGCTCCTGCGAAAGCTGCGGACGGGTGGAATTCTTGCCCGAAGGGTCGCCAATCAACGCGGTACCGTTGCCGATGATGAGGGTGACGTTGTGGCCCAGGTCCTGGAACTGACGCATCTTGCGCAGCGGCACGGCGTGGCCCAGGTGCAGGTCGGGGCTGGTGGGGTCGACGCCGAGCTTGATGTTGAGGGGCTCGCCCTTCTCAAGCTTCTTGCGAAGGTCGGCCTCGGGAACGATCTGCGCGGCGCCCGAGGTGATGATACGCATTTGCTCGTCAACAGACAGCATTGGGTATCCTCCTTTTGCTATAGCACCCTCGCCGAAAACGGCGGTGCTGGAAGTCCATAAACTCTCTTATGATAACAAACTGACGCGACGCGGCACCTACGACAGGAAAATCCTCGTCCTGCCGCATGCGTCAATGGCAACTGGCAGACGTGTACCGTCACGCTCGACCAGATAGCGTACCCGCCGACGACGCAAGCAGTCGCGGCAACGGACCTGTCCCGTCGCATCGGTGGCGCAGACGCCCTCGGCGGTCAGCAGGCAGTGCTCGCACACCATAAGCTCGGGACGGTCGGCGTCGACCGGACCCAAGACGCCGGGTTCAGCAGCCAGTTCGGCAATACGCTCCGCATCATTGCCGAGCAACTCCGCCGGCAAGCACACCCGCCCCGCACCGAGTCCGCGCAGCCAGGTAAGCGTGGCCCGATTCGCGCAGAACACCGGCGCCGCCACGTCAAACGTCACGCCCAGCTCGCGAGCGATCACCACCTGTCCCAGGTTGCGGCAGACGACGCGCCCGGCACGCTGTATCAGTGAGCGGGTCCAGTCAGCGTCACCCGTGCGGCACACCTCGTCAAGCACCACAACGGCGTCGGACAAATCAAGTTCTCCGCGCGGGTCGGCATCCATCAGCTGCCAAGCAAAAACCATGCGAGTGGGAACCGCGCACTCCACCAACTCCGTGGACGCACCGCCATCCACCGCAACGTCCTCAAAGGGCAGCACCTCAACGGCACGCGCAACGGGCGCAATCGCATCCGCCTCGGCCCGCATGCGCTCCAACACCGCCGCCGTCTGATCCAACACGCCGGCGCTGCGAATCAGGTACACCTCGCAGCCCGTGTCAACCTTACGCTTGCAATGCACGACGACGCGCTCCCCCGCTGCGGCATCCACCGGACAGGGCACCTGCGGCCAGCGCTTGGGCACATCGGGACGCGCGTCGGCACCCGGATAAAACCGGATCTCGAGCGTGTCACCCGCCGCCACGGCGGCGTCGAGCTCAACGGTCACCTCTTCGTGGCCCACAGCGACCAAGCGCCCCACGCGCACGCCCTGGTTAATCGCACGCTCAAAGCTCATCAGCTCGGCACCCGAACGCCCTCGCAGGTACGCATCGGTAAACCCACGGTTAAACGACCTTCCCAGCTCGCGCTCAAGCTCTTCCACGGCACCGGGGTCCCACGCGCCGTCGTACAGCATATCGAGTGCCCGGCGCCACACCCGCACCACGTTGAATACGTAATCGGGGTTCTTCATGCGCCCCTCGATCTTGAGCGACGCCACGCCGGCATCTACAAGCTCGGGCAGATGTGCAATACCCAGATAGTCGCGCGGGCACAGCAGGCGATCTCCCTCGACGGCGACAACGCTCTGCCCCGCCTCGTCCACCAGGTCGTACGCCAGACGGCACGGCTGCGTGCAGTCGCCGCGCATCGCCGAGCGCCCACGCCGCAGGGCCGAGAACTCGCACGCCCCCGAATAGCCGATGCAAATCGCACCGTGGCAGAATACCTCGATGGGCACGCCCGTGGCACATAGCGCCGCAATCTCGTCGACCGTCAGCTCGCGTGCCGTCGTCACGCGCTCGACCCCCAGCCCATCGGCGGCAAGTCGCACGGCGCCTTCGCTATGAACGCCCGCCTGCGTGGACAGGTGAATCTCGACCCCGGGAATCGCCGCGCGCAGCGCGCAGGCCAGCCCGGCATCGGCGACAATCAGAGCATCGGCGCCCAGCTCCAGTGCATGAGCTCCCAACGCCACCGCGTCGGACAACTCATCGTCAAACACGAACACGTTGAGCGTCACGTACACACGCACGCCATGGGCATGCGCCACGGCGCAGCCGCGCGCAAACTCGTCGTCGGTAAAACCGTGCGCACTCACACGGGCGTTAAAGCCGCCCAACCCCGCATAGATGGCATCGGCGCCCGCGGCGATGGCCGCAAACATCTGGTCGAGCCCGCCCGCCGGCGCCAGCAGCTCGGGCAGCGCCGCACCGGCAGCATCCAATCCAGTCTCGTATTGTCCGCTCGGCCCCATCGCCCGAATCGCCATCGGCAAACTCCTTACCAAGGTATGCATTCACTCTGAAAAATGCCGTCTTCCAGCATACACGAGGCCTCGCGCGCCCCGTTTGGTTTATCGTGTAATAACTTATGTCCATCCTGCCCCGACGGCACATCCGCCGTCCGGCACGACATACCTGGAGGTCAATATATGGGTCCTCGCCAACGACAGGGACGCAGCCGTTCAAAGACGCATGCCCTGCCCATAATCCTGCTCTCGTTTTTGGGCTTTTTGCTGATTGCGGGCGTGGCATTTGGCATCGGCATGGTCGGCAACGTCAACCGCTGGCTGTCCGATCTGCCCGACTACACCGACGCCAACGCGTATCTGGTGAGCGAGCCCACCGAGATCGTCGACTGCAACGGCAACAAGATCGCGAGCTTCTACACGCAAAACCGCAAGTCCATCACCAAGGACAAGGTCTCCCCCTACGTGCTACAGGGCACCGTTGACGTCGAGGACGAGCGCTTCTACGAGCACGGCGGTATCGACCTGTGGGGTATCGCGCGTGCTGCGGTGGCAACCCTCGGCGGCGGGCACGAAGGCGCCTCGACTATCACCCAGCAGCTGGTGCGCAACACCATCCTGCAGGAGGAGCAGTTCGACTCGACCATCGAGCGTAAGGTGCGCGAGGCCTACATCGCCGTAAAGATGGAGGACATGTACTCCAAAGACGAGATCCTCATGATGTACCTCAACACCATCTATTACGGTCACGGCGCCTACGGTATTGAGGCCGCCGCCGAGACCTACCTGTCCAAGAGCGCCGCAGACCTCACCCTGAGCGAGGCCGCGCTGCTCATCGGCCTTCCCAACTCGCCCTCGCAGTACGACCCCACGGTCAACCCCGACCTGGCGCTGTCCCGTCGCAACAAGGTCCTCGACAACATGCTGCGCCTGGGCCACATTACGCAGGAGGAGCACGATGCCGCACAGGCCGAGCCCATCACCCTCAACGTGACCGAAATCTCGGGCAGCGGCGTCGACGTATACTCGCAGCCCTACTTTGTCGCCTATGTTAAGCAGCTGCTGGAGCAGGAGTTCTCGACCGACGTGCTCTTTAAGGGCGGCCTGACCGTCAAGACCACCATCGACCCCACGATGCAGCAGGTGGCAGAGAATGCCGTTCGCGAGCAGCTCGACACGCTCTCGCTCGACGGCCTGGACATGGGCATGGTCGTCGTCGACCCCAAGACCGGCTACATCAAGTGCATGGTGGGCGGCTACGATTACAACGCCGACGAGAACCACGTAAACCATGCCACGGCCAAGCGTCCCGTCGGCTCCACCTTTAAGGCCTTTACGCTGGCAACTGCCATCCAAAACGGCATGAACCCCAACGTCACCCTCAACTGCAACTCGCCGCTCAAGGCCAAGGGCACCACGACCGAGGTCCAAAACTACGCCAACCATAGCTATGGCAACATCACGCTTAAGCAGGCGACGGCATACTCCTCCAACACCGGCTACATCCAGGTGGCGGAAGCCGTCGGCAACAGCAAGATCATCTCGCTCGTCAAAAAGCTCGGCATCGATCCCGCCAAGGACAACATCGAGGACGTTCCCGTCATGACCCTCGGCACCGGCTCGATCTCGCCGCTCGAGATGGCCGCCGCCTACGCGACGTTTGCCAACGGCGGCTACTATCGCCAGCCGATCGCCATCACCGAGATTGACTCTCGTACCGGTTCGGTGCTGTACCAGCACACCGACAATCCCTCACAGGTACTTACCGAGGGCGAGGCCGCCGCGGTCACCGATGTTCTGTCCGGCGTCATGAAGGGCGGCGGTACGGGTGCTGCCGGCGCCCTGAGCGTCAACCAGCCCTATGCCGGCAAGACGGGCACCACCGACAACACCACCAACCTGTGGTTCTGCGGCTATACCCCGCAGCTGGCGTGCGCCCTGTGGACCGGCTATTCCGCGGGCGAGATTCCCATCCAAAAATACGGCACAGACCTGCTGGGCGACAGCACCAACCTGCCTGTCTTTAAGCGGTTTATGAACACCGTTCTGACCGGTACCGAGCGCGAGGAGTTTGCGACCGGAACGGCGCCCACCTACAAGAACAACAGCGTCTGGAAGTTCTACGGCACCAACAACACCAAGAAGACGGAGAACGACGACAAGGACGAGAACGAGGACGAAGAGGAAACCACCACAACGACTACCACGACGACCACGACCACCGAGACCACGGGCGGCGACACCACCGGCGGCACCGGTACGACCGGTGGCTCGACGGGCGGCTCCACTGGTGGTTCGACCGGCGGCGATGGCGGCACGCCTACGCCTACGCCTACACCCACTCCCGACCCCTCGCCCACGCCTGACGATACGGTTGGCTAGAAATTCATCCGGCCATTAGCAACAAGGCCCCCGAGCAGCTTATTAAAGTGCTCGGGGGCCTTTTAGTTTAAAGCGACCTGGTGGACGGCCTTTATACCGGCAAACAATATAGGGGGTACCGACCAACGTCGATACCCCCTTACAAGCCACCATGTCACGCACACAGTGCCGAGCGCACGACCCGCACGCCTACTTGCGAGAATTGCTCAGCTTATTGATCAGCGCCTCGAGACGCTCGCCGTCCTCGGCCGTCTGGGCAATAACCAAAATCGTATCGTTGCCGGCAAGCGAGCCAAGCACATCGGGCAACTCTGCCGCATCAACGGCGGCGGCGATGCCGGAAGCCGTACCAGGCTGAGCCTTGATCATAACCAGATTATCGGTGCGCAGAACGCCCGTTACGAGCTCGGAAACCATACGCTGCAGGTGCAGGTCCTCTGCCAGAACATAGATACCCTCGGGGAGCTTACGCAGCCCCATATCGGCAATATCGCGAGAGACAGTCGCCTGCGTGCAATCAAAGCCCATAGCGCGGAGCTCATCGACCAGCACGCGCTGCGTGCGGACGTCCTTATTGCGCACAATATCTCTAATGGCATCCTGGCGCCCATTGCGTTTTTTAGCCATACAAACCCTCTCTCCAAAAGATGGCGGAGACAATCAATCAGTGACTGAATAGTTTAACGCTATTTGAAGGCTTTTGTGTATAAGAACGCATTTCGAAACAATTCTATGCAAATTTGTTTCGAAATGAGCCGTTTAGGCGGTTTTTGCGCCCGTCCGGTTAAGAAAAGCTGCCAGATGCGTACACATCACGCAGCGCGCGGGCTTGGCGCTGGCGATCGGCCCAAACAACAAACCGAGCCCCCGATGGTTATCCTTGAGCGCGGCGACCATCTGACGGGTTCGAGGCGCCTCGAGCATATCACGCATGCGGGCGGAACGCTCGATTGACGACACTCCATGCGGGCTCAGACACAAATTCTCGATGCAGGCGACCAGTCCGGCAAAGTAGAACTTTTGGCTTGCCAGCTTGAGCCGACCACCGCTATCTGCTTCCGAGAGTGAGTCCGCAAGCTCGTCGAGCGCTCGAGTGTCATCGGATATCCTGGCATACATGGTGGGATCAAAGGCATCTGTAAGCTTAGGTGCCACCGCGTGGAAACAAGCGTCGCCGCAGCCGGACACGAATCGTGCCTGCGAGAGCGCATAAGCCATAAACTCAACCGTACGGTACGCCTTGCCGCGCGACAGGCATGCCTCAAACAGCGGACGGCTATACATCACGCCAGAGGTCTGAGCGACTAGGCCGCCCAAAATCAACTGAGGCAGCCCAGTCACCATAGAAGACTCGTCTTCTATGGCAATAGAGGCAGCATCCAAGACGCGCGAATGGCGTTCTCGATGTGCATCATAGCGGTCGAGCGACACCGTGGGGAACACTATGTCTGCCGCAGTATCGCACGCGATATCGACCATCTTGGAAAGGGACTGCGGAGCAAACCACTCATCGGCGTTCATAGCGATGATTTGAGAGCCGCGCGAGACAGCAAAACCGGCACGAAGGCAAGCGCCGCGCTTCGCGTCCTCGACGTCAATCAAATCAATATGGATGTCCCTGT
>UQVT01000101.1 GCA_900544465.1 uncultured Collinsella sp.
ATTGGCTTCTTTCCCTCTTTTGCCATTATTCATCCTTCCTACGATCCGGCTACCGCGCCGGCACACAGCACATCGTAGAAGGCAGCGAGCTCAAATTCATTAGCTGGGAGCTAATGGGGGTTTGTAAGCCAAATTAATACTGGATTGAGAAGATGCCTGTTCAGATTGAGCGGTGATTGAGGCTGCAGCTTGATGCCAAAGCGCCCTTGCCGCGCCTCTGGCCGACGTTAGCCGTACCCCTCTCACCAGCAAGATGCCCATGGGGGGCTGCCCTTCGAAGATAGCGCGCATGGTGTTCGACGATTCCGTCGCCCCGCTATCGAATAAAAGGCATGGTCCTAAGATCACTCAGGCAATAAAGCAATAGCGCTGTGGTATATCTCCCCGTGCTTTAAGTCGGCATCAGCCACCTCAGGCAAGCGATTCAAATCACGGCACCCCTATGCCAGCTCGCGAAGCCTCCCGAGCGCCAGCCTGAACCACTCCAGATCGTCCTCATCAGGCACGCTATCGTACTTCCAGTGCGTTATATAGCGCCACCGAGAGAAGACGCCGCTGCCCAGAAGCCCAACATCGTCTACGGTGTCTATGTCCTCTCGCAGTCCTTCGGCCGTACCGGAGCGCGGATATGCCCCGGCAAAGGCCTCGCCACAGTCCCTGTGCCAACCCAGGCCGAACATGTCATGGGCCAACGCGTGGAAGTCGCGGGTGGGACCGTCCAGCGAATCCTCGAAGCGCTTAACGAACCTGTACAGGTCATCACCGTAAGCCCCGCCGAACAAATAAGGCTCAATCACGTCCTTGCCGCGCAAGGCCTCTAACCACTCGGTCGGAATGCCCTCGTATCCGTACAGGATGCCGGCCAATCCACCGGCCACGCAAGCCGTGGTGTCGGTATCGTCGCCCAGGTTCACGGCGGTCAGTACGCAGTCGTGGTAGTTGTCGGTATGTTCTAGGCACCAGATGGCGGCGTGGTAAGTATCCCACACGTAGCCGCCGCTGGCACCAGCTCTGTCCTCACTCTCGCAGCCGGCGTGCCCGCTGTAAAGCACCTCGCGGGCATAGGCGATCATGTCCACGCAGGCCTGGCAGCAGTCGTCGGTAGCGTGGGTGATCGCGCTGACCTCCCTTATGTCGCAGTCGGAGCATTCCATGAACACCATAGGCAGGCAGCGCATGAGCGAGCCGTTGCCCTTGCTGTATTCGCTTGTGAGCCCGCAACCCGTATCGAGCGCCTGCCTGGTGGCGTTGCCGTAGTCGAAGACGTTCCCGTCGGCGGTGTATGCGCCTTCGTTTATCCATTTGCGGAACTTGACGAGGATATCGTCGCAATTGACATCGCCCAGCTCGCGGTAGCTGTCGCACAGCGCGAGCGCCATGGACGTGTCGTCGCTCCATGTGCCCGCAGGCTGGTTGTGCGTGCCGCGGCCCACCATGTCCGTGCAGGTAAAGCTGCCGCGCGGCCTGAACTCGTAGGGCACGCCGAGCGCATCGCCCACGGCCATGCCGTACACGCAGTCCCTCACCGTCCGCAACAAGCCCATGGCGCGCACCTAGTTCCAGTTCATGCCGAACTTGCGCGAGCAAAGCACGTCTTTCCAGTGACTCTCGCGCTCGCACACCTCGGCGGTGGTCATCTTGGTGTCGCACACCTCTAGGATGGAGTAGGTGAAGTTTTCCATGATGTACCCAGTTCCGTGCTCGGCCACGATGGCCTTGAACTCCTTGTTGCCGCCAGTCGGGTCCATGGGGTTGGCATAGGCGCTCCAGCGCTGCCAGATACCCAAGTCCGCGCCCGCGTCCTTCTTGCTGTCGCCCGAGGCCGAACCCACGTAGAGTTTCCCCGTCGCGGTGTCGGTGATGCAGTAGACGCCCTTCACGTTGTCCAGCGCCCAGTACCAGTCGGAGCCCACGCTGGCGATAACGGCCTGCAAGGTCTTGTGGTCGATGCACACGTACTTGTAGCCAGGGAAAGGGGCAACGTTGCCCAGGCTCATCGAGTACTCGTACACTACGGGCTCGAAGTCGTGCATCGTGTTCTCGTAGAACTTGTTGTAGATGTCGCGCCCGATAGGCTTCTTCAACTTGATGATGAGGCGCTTGATGTAGGCCTCGTAGTCGGGAAGAAGCGTCAACTTGTAGCCCACGCCGCCCAGCACCTCGGGTACTGCCTTCTCCACTTTGTGCATGCCGCCGAAGATGAAGTACTCGGGCCCGTAGGTGTAGTACTGTGCGAACGAGAGCAGGTAATCCGCATGGTTGAGGTTGTTATTCGCTTGTCCCGTCGCGCTCCTCCACGCGTTCATCTCGTACCATCGCGAGCCGCTATCGGTCTTCTCGGGGGTCGAGGTGTCCTTCAGCAGCATGTCGTACGCGCGCACGTTCACGTCGCCAGCGTTCATGTTGAATTTGATCTTTGTCTTCTCTGGGTGCGCCACCGGCATCAAATCCCTGAGCGTTATAACAGCATTTTCCATGTTAATTCCGCCGTTTCAGTTTGATAAGCCTGTAGGTCGAATCATACCACTCGCTTTCCAGACGAAAATTAGCGCTCGGCTAACCGCTCTGCTGTTGTCGTTTCTTATGGCGAAGAAGAGCACGAAGCCGATAAGCCCCGCGCCCGTGTTTATGCCTTGTATGGCGATTGTTCGTGATGTGCCCGCACAGCTATTTTTGGTGAATAATCCGAAAGTCAGGAAGATAAGTGCGAATCATCCACGCCACCATCCGTCTCGCCCGCACTCGGGCAATACGCAGTGCCCGCTCCTGATCGGCCGTCCCTAGCGCCGGCGCGAACTCTTAGATGGCGCCTTTTGCGCTCATCACCTTTCGGAAGACGGTCGCGTCCTGCTTGCCGATGGGAATCGCGATCTTCTTGCCGCCCGCGCGTCACACTCCGTCTTGAACAACATGTCCCATCCGCCCCCTCGCCTCATCCTCAAAAGGCTCGTCGAAGCCTAGCCCACCGTGACGGATTCCCCGGTAAAGGTGCTAATGAGCAGCAGGATAAAGAACGCCAAGTAACTGATGCTCAGCAGATAGGCAATAACCAAAAAGATGGTCCATCCAACATTGGTCTTACCATCGGCACGGCGTTGCTCGCGATTGCGGCAGAGCCAAATCGTCACGCCAATGGCCACAATCAGCAACACGAGTGCCGCTGCCGCCAACCCGGCAAGCGCAAACATCACGCCAATGCTCACAGCAATAACCGGGAGCAGCAGCAAGCCGCACCCGCACCCACCAGGACTATACACGGCGGTCTGTCGGCGTCGCCCCATCGTCACTCCAACCTCAACATCTTTGAGCACTACAATGCGATAGCCCGCTGGACAGGAACGATCTTATCCAGTTCCGGTTCGATGCGCCTCTTCTCCGCCTCGAGATCAAACGCTATCTGGGCGCGCAACCAATAACCATCCGTCAGGCCAAAGTAGCGGCAAAGGCGAAGGTCGGTGTCGGCCGTCACGCGACGCCTTCCCAAGATAATCTGCCCAATGCGTTGAGCCGGAATCCCGGTCTCTTTAGCAAGGCGATATTGAGAAATGCCCATAGGGATAAGAAATTCCTCTTTGAGAAGCTCACCAGGAGTCACCGGTGACAGCAAATCGGGCGCAGTCTCATCACTTGTGATAATCGACGATTTCGACATTCCAAGCCATCCCCTGTCTCCACTCAAAACAGACCCGATAGCGCTCATTAACACGAATGCTATATTGGCCGGCGCGATTGCCCTTCAACGCTTCAAGACGATTGCCCGGAGGAACGCGAAGATCATCAAGTGAAGCACAAACCTGCAGTTGACGAATCTTCCTCAATGCGACACGCTCAAAAGGTACGAACCTCCTGACCCGCACACCCATCGCAAAACGTTCGGTATCCTCATCTTTGTACGATGCAATCATAGTATCGCCTTACGTTAATAACGTCAAACGTTTCTATAGACTTACATCTCTATTATAGCGTACATTTGTTCGTATTTTTGAGAACATGCACCCGCGTCGATTAACCAAGCAAAAGCAATCGTTTGTAGACATCGAGACCCTTGAGCAGGATTTCCTCGTCAAAGAGCATGGTATCAGTGTGAAGGGCGCTCGTGGCATAGGCGGGACAGCCATCCGAATCGCTCGGGTTTTCTTGTCCCTCTGGCACGCCCGTGCCCAGCAGGAAGAACACGCCCGGAAGATGGCGCTGGTAGAAGGCGAAGTCCTCGGCAATCAGCAGCGGCTCGTCCACAAGTTGCAGCTCGGACATGGCAGGCGCAATGCAGGCAAACAGCTCGGGGTCGTTATCGACTGGCGGATAGCCCTCGGCAAAGTCGAGATCGTACGTGCAACCCGTTGCAGTGCATGCCTCATCGAGCACATGGCACACGCCCTCGCGCGCTCGGTCGAACATATCGTCCGTAAACACGCGCAAGCTGCCCGCAACATGGGCCTCCCCCGCCACCGCATTGCAGACGGTGCCGGCCTGCAGCAGGCCGAACTTACCAATGCAGGGCTCGTCGGCACCCAACTCGTCCATCAATTCACGCTCGGCGACCAAGAACTTGGCAGCCGCCAGCGCCGCATCGTGCGACTCCTCGACCGGCACACCATAGGTCTTAGCGATATGGATACTCGTACCGTGAATATGGACGTGCATCTCGCTCGAACGCGCCAGCAGCGGACCGGAACAACTCGCCAGCGTACCGGCAGGCAGGTCGGGCCATACGTGGAACCCGAAGATGCGGTCCGCCCCGTAGCGCTCAAACACCCCGCTCTCGCACACCGTCTTGGCGCCACCGGTCGTCTCCTCGGCAGGCTGGAACACGAAGAGCACGTTGCGCTTGATGGCGCCCGGCTGCTCACGAATCGTGCGGTCGACAAAAGTCGCCGCCGCGAGCGCCATGGCCATGTGACCGTCGTGACCGCACGCATGCATCTTACCGGGATGCGTCGAGGCAAAATCAGCTCCCGTCGCCTCCGCGATGGGCAGGGCGTCCATGTCGGCGCGAATCGCCGTGGCATGCGTAGCGCCCACACCGGCATCGAAGAAGGCACAGACGCAGCTGGGACACGGATGGGTCACCTCGCAGGCGAGCGGCGCCAACACGCCCTCAATATAGGCGATCGTCTGCGGAAGATCGAAGTCGAGCTCCGGGATCCTGTGTAAGTCGCGCCGATAGCGACGGAGTTCTTGGAGCTCGGTCATAACGGGTCCTTTCATAGGTGCGCGCCAGTTGCCATCTTATTGTGCCGCAAGATTGCCGCACCCTTGTTTCTAGCATATCCCTGCATTTTTTAAACGTTATATACGAATACTCTTGTTTGGTAAAGTGCAACGTGGTAGGGTCGTTACCACTTGATAGAGGCGCGGGCACGAAGAGCCGCGGGCGAGCCGGCAGGCTTTGACCCCGCGGGGAGGCGAAACCCGCCGAACTGGGTTTTTCGGGCACGAACAACCTGGTGGGCCTGCGGGAAACACCCGCAGGACTGTCTGCAGCAATGCGGGAGCGCTATCCGGACATGGGGTCCACGCTATGCGGATTCGATGCGCCGATGGCGCCGTCTGGATAGCGAGGTTTACGGGACATGGCATTGACCCCCAACGAAGCATATGCGGCCAAACAGCCGTTTGTGGACAAGGAAACGCTCGAGCATATCGTCGAGCAGTTCCCCACGCCGTTTCACCTATACGACGAGGCGGGCATCCGCCGCAACATGCAAGAGGTGCGCGACGCCTTTGCGTGGAACCCGGGCTTTAAGGAATACTTTGCCGTCAAGGCCAACCCTAACCCGGCACTCATCTCCATCCTCAACGAATACGGCTGCGGCTGCGACTGCTCGAGCTATACCGAGCTCATGATCGCCCGCTCGCTGGGTATCACGGGACACGACATCATGTTCTCGTCCAACGATACGCCGGCTGCCGACTTTGAGCTCGCCGACAAGCTGGGTGCCATCGTCAACTTTGACGACATCAGCCACATCGAGTTCTTTGAGCGTGTTGCGGGACCCATCCCCAAAACGGTCAGCTGCCGCTTTAATCCAGGCGGCCTGTTCCAGCTCTCCAACGGCATCATGGACAACCCAGGCGACTCCAAATATGGCATGACCACCGAGCAGCTCTTCGAGGCCTTCCGCATGCTCAAGGCCAAGGGCGCCGAGAATTTTGGCATCCATGCCTTCCTTGCCAGCAATACCGTCACCAACGACTATTATCCCAAGCTCGCACGTATCCTCTTTGAACTTGCCGTGCGCCTGGAGCGTGAAACGGGCGCACATGTCGCCTTTATCAATCTGTCCGGCGGCGTCGGCATCCCCTATCTGCCCGAGCAGCAGGCCAACGACATTCACGCCATCGGCGAGGGAGTGCACGCGGCCTACGACGAAATCCTGGTTCCTTCCGGCATGAGCGATGTGGCCATCTGCACCGAGATGGGCCGCTTTATGATGGGCCCCTATGGCTGCCTGGTCACCAAGGCCATCCACGAGAAGCAGATTTACAAGGACTATATCGGCGTGGACGCAAGCGCCGTCGACCTCATTCGTCCCGCTATGTATGGTGCCTACCACCACATTACGGTAATGGGACAGCCGGGTGGCCCTGACAAGACCGCAGCACCGGTCACGAACACGTATGACATCACGGGCAACTTGTGCGAGAACAACGATAAGTTCGCCATCGACCGTGAGCTACCGCAGATCGACATGGGTGATGTGCTCGTGATCCACGATACCGGCGCGCATGGCTACTCCATGGGCTACAACTACAACGGCCGCCTGCGCTCCGCCGAGGTGCTGCTGCGCCCCGACGGCTCGGCCGACCTTATCCGCCGCGCCGAGCGCCCGGGCGATTATTTTGCCACGCTCGACGTGCTGCCGTGCGGCCGTGAGCTACTGGCCAAATCGCGTGCCGAAAGCGCTCGTCGTCGCGCCCAGGACGAGAGCCTGGCCGTCGCCGCCCAATGGAACAAACGCATCCAGATCGCGGAAGCGAAGAAGAAGAACATGGATATCCGCAACCTCGAGGGCTCGATCGTCGCCCTCGTCACGCCGTTTAAAAAGGACGGCAGCGTCGACTTTGACGCGCTCGAGTGCCTTATCGATTTCCACCTGCAAAACGGCACCGACGCCATCCTCACCCTGGGCACCACCGGCGAGAGCGCCACGATGACCGATGACGAGGACAACTCCGTCGTCGCCGCCGTGGTCAAGCATGTTGCAGGACGCGTCCCCGTCATCGCCGGCTCGGGCTCCAACTCCACGCAGACGATGCTCACCAAGTCGCTCACCTACCAGGGCTTGGGAGCCGACGGCCTGCTGCTCATCACCCCCTACTACAACAAGT
>UQVT01000102.1 GCA_900544465.1 uncultured Collinsella sp.
GCAACAATGGCGTTTCGCCCTATCAGACGCGAAAGGAAGCCCATGTCTCAGAGAAACACCAGTCCGCTGAAACGCTCCACCGTGCGCCGCACGCTGCAGCGGTTTTGGGGTGTCACGCGCACGCAGCCGCTGATTGTCTTTCTCTCGGTGTTCTCGTCGGCGGGCTACATCTTTTTGCTGACGTTTGCCAATACCTATGTGATGGCCCTCATTGTCGATCGCGTTCAAGCCGGTCCCGTGGCGGGTGATCAGGTGTTTGAGGTCTTCGGCCCCTATATCCTGGCGCTCGTACTCGTTAACCTGGTGGGTCAGATTCTCTCCAAGCTACAGGACTACACCGTCTACAAGCTCGAGATTGCAGGCAACTATCACCTGGCGCGTCTATGCTTCGACACGCTCTCCAACCAATCCATGACATTCCATACCAGCCGCTTTGGCGGATCGCTCGTGAGCCAGACGAGTCGTTTTATGAGCGGCTATACGGGGCTGGTGGACGTGACGGTGTATTCGCTCATCCCCACCATCACCTCGGTCGTCTGCACCGTGGCCGCACTCGCCCCGGTGGTACCGACGTTTACCGTGATCCTGGTGTGCATCATGGTCGTCTACATTGCGTTTGTCTGGCTTATGTACAAGCGCATCATGCCGCTTTCGGCCGCGACGTCCGCTGCGCAGAACAAGCTCTCGGGCGTGCTCTCCGACGCGGTCACGAACATCTTGGCCGTCAAGACCTGTGGGCGCGAGGACTTTGAACGTGATCTGTTCGACGCCGCCGATCGTGCCGCGCGCGATGCCGAGACGGTCTCGATGCACGCCATGATGCAGCGCAACTTTACGACCTCGGGTCTTATCGTCATCACCATGGCCGTGGTGAGCGTATTCGTGGCGGGCGGCAACGCGTGGTTTGGCATCTCGGCCGGCTCGCTCGTCATGATCTTTACCTACACCTATAACCTCACCATGCGCCTGAACTACGTAAGCTCCATGATGCAGCGCATCAACCGCGCGCTCGGCGATGCGGCCGAGATGACGCGCGTGCTGGACGAGCCACGTTTGGTGGCAGATGACCCGGACGCCCCCGAGCTCAAAGTGACCGAGGGCGCGATTGATTTTGAGCAGCTGAGCTTTGCGTACCGTGACGCTGCGGCGGGCGAGAGCGTGTTCGATGACCTGACACTTCATGTGGCGGCGGGCCAGCGCGTGGGCCTGGTGGGCAAATCGGGGTCGGGCAAGACGACGCTCACCAAGTTGTTGTTGCGCCTGGACGATGTACAGGGCGGCCGCGTGCTCGTGGACGGCCAGGACGTCTCGCGCTGCACGCAGCAGAGCCTGCGCCGCCAGGTTGCCTACGTGCCGCAGGAGGCGCTGCTGTTCCACCGCTCCATTCGCGAAAACATTGCCTACGGTCGTCCCGACGCCACTGATGAGCAGATTCGCGAGGCCGCGCGCCTGGCCAATGCCCTGGAGTTTATCGACCGCTTGCCCCGTGGCTTTGACACTATGGTGGGCGAGCGCGGCGTCAAGCTCTCGGGCGGCCAGCGTCAGCGCGTGGCTATCGCCCGCGCCATCCTAACCGACGCGCCGATTCTGGTGCTCGACGAGGCGACCTCTGCTCTCGACAGCGAGTCCGAGGCGCTGGTGCAGGAGGCGCTCGAAAACCTGATGCGCGGCCGCACCTCCATTGTGGTGGCACATCGCCTGTCCACCGTGGCGGCGCTTGACCGCATTGTGGTGCTGGCCGATGGCGAGATCGTCGAGGACGGCACGCATGCGCAGCTCGTCGAGGCGGGTGGCGAGTACGCGAGCCTATGGAGCCGCCAGACCGGCGCATTCTTGGAGGCGTAAGCGTCTCGGACGTGGGACAATTGTGCCCATAAGTTTATTGTGCCGTTGAGCCGAGGAGTCGTTATGCCACGCGAGACCAATGCCGCCAAGCGCGAGCGCGCCATCGAGGTGTGCGAGCGTCTCAACCGTCGCTATGGCCCGGTCGAGTGTTTTCTGGATCACGAGAATCCCTTCCGCCTGCTGATCGCGGTGCTGCTCTCGGCGCAAACGACCGACGCGCAGGTCAACAAGGTGACGCCGAGGCTGTTTGCCCAGTGGCCCACGCCCGAGGCCATGGCCGGGGCGAGCGTGGCTGACGTGGCAGACACCATCAAGTCACTCGGCTTCTACAAGAGCAAGGCCAAGCATGCCGTGGAGGCCGCGCAGATGATCGTCGCCGACTATGGCGGCGAGGTGCCGGCCGACATGAAGGAACTCGTGAAGCTGCCGGGCGTGGGACGCAAGACGGCGAACATCGTGCTCAACGTGGGGTATGGCATCGTGGAGGGCATTGCGGTGGACACGCACGTCAACCGCATTGCGCACCGCCTGATGCTGAGTCCCAAGACGCATGCCAAGGAGCCGCTCAAGACCGAGCAGGATCTGCTCAAGATTTTGCCGCACGAGTATTGGGAGTCGGTCAACCATCAGTGGATCACCTTCGGTCGCGAGATCTGCGACGCCCGCAAACCCAAGTGTGACGAGTGTCCGCTGGCAGATTTGTGCCCCAGCGTGCGCGTGGCGGGGTAGGGCGGAACACATCTTCGTCTGGCGTTTTTTGCGGGGCTGGGTCTGCCCTTGAGCCGGAGTCCTCTCCATGCGCTACCATGACAGACAATGTATTTGACGTACGACCCGCCGAGCTTGCCCCGGCGGGCTTTTGGCGTTGCAATGCCGGAGGAACAGCATGCTCATTCACCGTATAGCCGCGCAGCTCTACACTGCCGAGGCGCTGCAGACCGTCGAGGCCGGACTCGATGCCGGCGAGGACGTGACGCTGGCTGTGTCGCAGTCGGGCCGCACGCTTATGGCGGCCGCCCAGTTTGCGCGCCGCCCGCGTCCCACGGTCTACATTGTGAGTGGCGAGGATGCGGCCGATCGCGCCGCGCGCAGCCTTGCCGCCTACGTGGGCCTAGCGCACGTGTGCCGTTTTCCCGAGCGCAAGGACTATCCGTGGCGCGAGCAGGCGCCCGACGATGCCGTGGTGGCGCAGCGCTGCGAGGCTCTGGGGCGCATCGTGCGCGGCGACAGCTGCATTATGGTTGCCTCGGCCCGTGCGCTGCTGCGCTGTGTGCCGCCGGTCGAGAGCCACTATTGGGAGTCCACCACTTTTGCGGTGGGCGAGGAGATTCCCTTTGACGAGGTGCCGCAGCGCCTGGTGGGCATGGGCTACACCAATGCCGGTGCCGCCGATGCGCCCGGTCTTTTCCGCGTGCACGGCGACACCGTAGAGGTGTTCCCCGCGCAGGAAAAGGCGCCCGTGCGTATCGAGTTTTTCGGCGACGAGATCGATCGCATCCGCCGTATGGTGAGCTCCACGGGCCAAACCATCGGCAACGAGGACAGTATCGAGATCTTCCCCTGCCGCGAGCTGGCGCTTACCGACGATGCCGTCCACAACATGCACGTGGCGCTCTACCGTGCCAGCCAGGATGACAGCAAACTGGCGGCGCTGCTCGAGATGGTGGATACGCGCATCGTCACGCCCGAGCTCGACCGCTTTTTGCCGGTGATGTACGGCCAGACCGTAAGCCCGCTGGCACATGTGAGCGGCAAGGCACTCGTGGTTCTGTCCGAGCCGCGCTCGCTGTTCGACGACTGCCTGCGCGCCTACGAGGATATTGAGACCCGTGCCGGCGAGGCAGGGATTGACCGACTGGATGGCCTGTATGTACGTGCCCAGCAGCTCGATTTTGGTGCTCAGCAGCGCCTGAACTATGTGAGCCTGATTCGCGCCGGCGGCGCGGTTACGGCAGAGCTCAAGATTGAGCAGCCGGCCATTGCGGGCTCGGACAACCGCTTTATGACGCGTATTCAGGAGGTCGTGGGCAAGCGCTATGCCTGCGTGTTTGCCATTCCCGACCGCGGCGCGCGCGAGTCGATGGAGCTCACCTTTGGCGACGAGGGCATTACCTTTGAGGAATCGCTGACGGCCGCGCCCGAAAACGCCGGCGTCATTGGCGAGCGCGTGCGCGTGGCGGCGGCAGATTCTGCCGACCGTGCTGCCCGTCAGGATGCTCATGCCTCGATTCGCGAGCGTAAGGCTGACGCGCTCAACGCCCGCTCGCTCGAGGCGGGCGCGGTCCAGGCTGCCGCCGGTGCTGCCGTGCCCACTATCTCGCGCGGACGCGTGACCTTTGTCGATGCCGCCCTGCCGCAGGGCGTGGTGGTGCCCGATGCCAACCTGGCCGTGTTCTCAATCGCCGACCTCAACGCCCGCATGGACGCCAACCGCGCGCGCAGCCGCCGCAAGGTGGACATTACGCAGATCACGTTCCCGTTTAAGCCGGGCGACTACGTGGTGCATGCCACTCACGGTATCGCGCTCTTTAGCGAGATCGCGCGCCAGGAAGTGGGCGGCAAGGAGCGCGACTACTTTTTGCTGGAATACGCCGATGGCGACAAGCTCTACGTGCCGCTGGAGCAGGTTGACCGCATTACGCGCTACGTTGGTCCCGACGGCGATAAACCGCGCTTGACCAGGCTCAACACCGCCGACTGGACGCGGGCTACCAACAAGGCGCGCAAGAATGCCAAAAAGCTGGCGTTTGACCTAGTCGACCTGTATACGCGCCGCTCGTCGATTACCGGTATCGCCTGTCCGCCCGATACGCCCGAGCAGATCGAGATGGAGGAGAGCTTCCCCTACGACGAGACGCGCGACCAGCTGGAGGCTATCGCCGACATCAAGGCCGACATGGAAGCGCCCAAGCCCATGGACCGCCTGCTGTGCGGCGACGTGGGCTTTGGCAAGACCGAGGTCGCCCTGCGTGCGGCGTTTAAGTGCGTGGATTCCGGCCGCCAGGTCATGGTGCTCTGCCCTACGACCATTCTGGCCCAGCAGCACTACGAGACGTTCTTTGAGCGCTTTGCCCCGTTTGGCCTTGAGGTTGAGGTGCTCAGCCGCTTCCGCACGCCGGCGCAGCAGAAGCGCGCGCTCAAGGCGTTTGCCGAGGGCACGATCGACGTGCTTATCGGCACGCACCGCCTGCTTTCGGCCGATGTGAACCCCAAGAACCTGGGCCTGGTGATCATCGACGAGGAGCAGCGATTTGGCGTGCAGCACAAGGAGCAGCTCAAGAACCTGCGCGAGCAGATTGACGTGCTTACGCTTTCGGCAACGCCGATTCCGCGAACCATGCAGATGGCCACGAGTGGCGTACGCGACATGAGCCTAATCACCACACCGCCGACCGGGCGTCGTCCCGTGATCGTGCACGTGGGGGAGTACGACCCCGACGTGGTGAGCGCGGCGATTCGCCTGGAGGTGGGTCGCGGCGGCCAGGTGTACTACGTGTCCAACCGCGTCAAGACCATCGATGATGCCGTGGCGCGCGTGCACGAGGCCGCGCCCGAGGCGCGCGTGGGTGTGGCGCACGGCAAGATGAGCCCGCGCGAGGTCGAGGACGTGATGATCGAGTTCGCGACCAAAAAGATCGACGTGCTCATCGCCACGACCATCGTGGAGAGCGGTATCGACAACGCGACCGCCAACACGCTGATCATCGAGGACTCGCAGCGCTTGGGCCTGGCACAGCTCTACCAGCTCAAGGGCCGTGTGGGCCGCTCTGCCACGCAGGCCTACGCGTACTTCATGTTCCCGGGCGAGCTGCCGCTCACCGAGGAGGCAACGGCGCGCCTGACCGCACTTTCCGAGTTCCAAGACCTGGGCAGCGGCATGCGCATCGCCATGCGCGACCTGGAGATTCGCGGCGCCGGCTCGCTTATGGGGGCCGAGCAGCACGGCAACCTGTCGAGCGTGGGCTTTGACCTGTTTACGCAGATGCTGGGCCAGGCCGTGGCCGAGGCACGCGGCGATGACGATGCCGGCGTGGAGGCGGCGAGCGTGGGCATTAACCTGCCGGCCGACTACTTCTTGTCCGAGGAGTACCTGCCGGCGGTGGATCAGCGCGTGCTCGTGTACCGTAAGCTCGCGGCGGCCGAGGACCTGGAGAGCATCGATGAGGTGCAGGAAGAGACCGAGGCCGCGCATGGCGAGCTGCCGTTGGCGGGACTCAACCTGTTCAATCGCGCACGAATTCGTATTCGCGGCGAGCGCCTTGGGCTCGAGAGCGTCACGCTCAGTGGCGGCCGCATCACCTTCTTAGGCGTTGACGTGCCCAAGAAGGTGGCCTTTGAGCTTAAGACCCGCTATGGCGCGGTGAACTTCCCCAAGAGCCGCAAGCTGTCGGTGCCCTACAAGGCGGGCGCCGGTGCGGGCAGCGGCCTGGGTCGCGGCCTCGACGCCAACGACGGCACCGGTCCCGTGGCCGCGGCGCTCATGCTGCTGCAGCAGCTGGGCGCTAGTGATGATGACTAGCGAGTCGACGCCGTAAACGCCCTATTTGGGCACTCTGGTTCCATCGAAAGGAAAGCATGTTCGGATACATCTATAAGAAAGATGTCGCCATGATCGCGGTTGTCCTGTGCCTTTGTCTGGGCGTGGGCAGCTTCTTCGATTACCAGATCTCGAGCGCGCTGTTCAACATCGGCAGCATGTACGGCCGCTTTATCGAGGCCGCCGGCGAGCTGCCGTTCGAGCTGACGGCAAGCGTCGCAGGCGTTATGCTCGTGCGCGCGGTGCGTCCCGACTCCGGGGGGAGCAAATGGCTCGCCGTGCTCGGCATCCTCGTCAACGTTGGCCTGGCCGGCTACGAGATCGTCTCGTCCCTGAAGGTTGGCGGCAAACTCATTGCCGTTCAGCTGGTGCTGACGTTTGTGCTGGTCATCGCTGCCAACCTTATCGTCTATCGCCTCACGCGCGCGACCGAGCCTGACGAGCTCACGCGCTGGGCGTTGATGGTGCTTGCCGTGTGGGTCGCTCAAGCCATTATCCTCAACGTGATCGTCAAGCCGCTGTGGTCGCGCCCGCGCATGCGCGTGATCGAGGTGACGCCGGGGCTCGATTTTCAGCCGTGGTGGGTGATCGGTAACCCCGACAAGTGGGCCTTTATTGCCGCCGGCGTGATCAAGGACGGCTTCAAGTCGTTTGCGAGCGGACATACGGCGCACGCGGCGATCGGCCTTATGCTCGCCGGGCTTCCCGCGGCGGCCTTTAAGGAAAAACCGTCGCGCCGTCGCGTGGTCTTTTGGGCGGCGGTTGTGGTCGCGGCGCTCGTCGCCTTTGGCCGCATCGTGATCGGAGCGCATTTTTTGAGCGACGTGAGCTGCGGCTTTGCCCTGGTGCTGGCGCTTGAGTGCCTTGCCGCGCGCATTGCCTATCCCAACGGCGTACAATAGCCCCGTTTGAATCATCGGGCCCGTGCCC
>UQVT01000103.1 GCA_900544465.1 uncultured Collinsella sp.
CTGAGCGCGCGAGGCGTCGTTGAGCGAGCCCAGCACGGTCACCTTGTTCTGCGCCAGGGTGATGTCCTTCATGCCCTCGAGCTCCTTGGTCATAACCTTGGCAGCGGTGGGCGCCCAGGAGCCAGCCTCGACAAGCGCCACGGTACGGTTCTGGTAGGCGTGCTCGGCAAGCGTGTGGATAAAGGTGCTCATGGACGGGAAGATCTCGCCCTGATAGGTGATGGAGGCGAGCACCAGACGGTCATAGCGGAACGCATCCTCAACGGCCTCGGCCATATCATCGCGAGCCAGGTCAAAGACGGAGACCTTCTGGCCGCGGGCCTCGAGCGCAGATGCAAGCTCCTCAACGGCAGCCTTCAGATGGCCGTACACGCTCGCATAGGCAATCGTGATGCCCTCGTCCTCGGGCTGATAGCTCGACCAGGTGTTATAGGTGTCGAGGTAATAGCCCAGGTTCTCGGTAAGAACAGGACCATGGAGCGGACAGATGATTTGGATATCCAGATCGGCGGCCTTCTTGAGCACGGTCTGCACGAATTTGCCGAACTTACCGACGATGCCAAAGTAGTAGCGGCGCGCTTCGCAAGCCCAGCCTTCCGGGTCCTCGATGTCGTTGGCGCCGAACTTGCCAAAGCCGTCGGCACTAAAGAGCACCTTGTCGGTAGACTCGTAGGAGAAGATCACCTCGGGCCAGTGCACGTTGGGAGCGCCGACAAACGTTAGGCTGTGACCGCCCAGATCGAGCACGTCGCCCTCTTTGACGACCATCTTGCGCTCGGGGTAGTCGGTGCCAAAGTAGTTGACCATCATGCGGAAGGCGCCCATGCTGGCCACAATCTGTGCCTGGGGATAGCGTTCCATAAAGGCGGCGATACCGGCGGAGTGATCGGGCTCCATGTGATGGACGACCAGGTAGTCGGGCGTACGGCCGTCGAGCGCGGCCTCGAGGTTGCCGAGCCATTCGTCGACAAAGCCAGCGTCAACCGAATCGGCGACAGCGATTTTATCGCCCAAGATAACATAGCTGTTGTATGCCATGCCGTTCTCGGACACGTCGTACTGGCCCTCGAACAGGTCAATGTCGTGATCGTCGACACCGATGTAGCGGATATCCTTGGTGATCTCCATCAGGCAAAGCCTCCTAGATAGACAAAAGAACCCGTCTATCATAGCACTCGGCAGCATTCCAACTGTTATCTGCCGGCATCCTTACCGATTGTTATTGAAATACGATAAATCGCCGTTTACCTGCGCAAACTATGAGCGTGGTATCGCCGTGCTATGTCGAATAATGAGCTGGCCGGGAATACGAATGGCAACGGTTTTGCCCGCCGTACCCGCCTCGGGAACCGCATGCTCGAATACCTCGCGTCCGCGCTGATGCAAATCGAATCGAACGGTCGTGAGCTCGTTATGCGCGACAAAATCATCGAGCGAATCGTCGACACCCACCACGCTCACGTCCTCGGGCACGCGCAGGCCGCTATCGCGCAGCGCTGCAATCGCGCCATTTGCCATCTGGTCGTTTGCCGCGTAAATCGCCGTCATGGTGCGATCGTGCTCGGCCAGGTACCTGCCGGCCTCGTAGCCGCTGTTGGCAGACCAGTCGCCCTCGAGCGGCTCTGCCGGCTCGATGTGTTTACGCTCGAGCGCATCCTGCCAACCGGCTCGACGAAATTGCTCGTCGACCGAGAACGACGGGCCGCCAATATAGCGAATCTGCCCGTGCCCCAGCTCAAACAGGTGATCCATAAGCAAGAGCGAGCAGCCGTAATGGTCGGAATCGACCGTAGTCACGCGCGGATGCGCGTACATGGTAACGATGACCGTTCCAATGCCCGGCAGTGGATCAAACGTCTCAAAATCGGGCGCCATGCGGCTCATGCCGATGATGATGCCGTCCACGGGCAGTGCGGCCATACGACGCGTGGCCTCGGCAAGCGAAAACTCCTCGGTCTTGGACATCTCGACCAGCGTGATGGCACAATTATGCTCGCGAGCAGCGCTGGCGATGCCGTCGATCATTGAGAGGTTGCCAAACTTGGTGACATCGTTGACGCATAGGCCAACCGAATGGTATCGACCGTCGCGCAGCGAGCGACCGGCATAACTCGGACGAAAGCCGAGCTCTTGCATAGCGGACTGCACGCGCTGGCGCGTCTGCTCGTTAACGTTGGGCAAGCCGTTGGCGACGCGCGAAACCGTCTGCTGCGAAACGCCAGCAGCGCGGGCGACGTCGGCCATGGAGACCGGACGCGTACCTGTATCGTTGGACGGGCGCCTTGCCACAGGATCACCTTCACCCTTGCGAGATCTGAATAGCGTGAATGCCGGCCCGGGCAGGAGTTTAGCCCGCGCCGAGGCCCGCTATCGTCGGACGCATGTTAACGTACTCTACTTTTTCAATCCGCATCTCTTCTGCTTTATAAGTCCATACGGCAATACCGTTCACGGCTGTATTTCTACCGATTACCAGATTCTCAAAAAGTGACAAGCGATGTGTTATGAGTACGTTAACATAGCCCGTAACGTGCGGTATCGTGAACACTTGGTTCATGCCGCTTTAAGTTGTTAACGTACTCATAACGACGCAAAACCCACCCGGGCGCGCCAAGGAAAGGACTCCCATGACCACCCCCGACGAAAAGACATTCGCCACGCTCACCAAGCTGTTCGAAGAGGAGTTTGGCCCCATCGGCGACCGCCAGGTGCTCTACGTGCACGCGCCCGGCCGCTCCGAGATCAGCGGCAACCACACTGACCACGAGGGTGGCCACGTTATCGCCGGCTCGCTCGATGTCGCCGTTGACGGCATCGCCGTGGCAACCGATTCCAACAAGGTTCGCGTAGCCGACGAGGGCTATCCCACGTTTGAAATCGCGCTCGACACGCTAGACGTTCAGGAGTCCGAGAAGGGCACGTCCGCGAGCCTCGTCCGCGGCATGGCCCACGAAATCGCTGCTCTGGGCGTTGAGCCCCAGGGCTTCGACTTCGCCTTCACCTGCTCTGTCCCCTCGGGCGGCGGCCTTTCCAGCTCCGCTGCTGTCGAGGCGGCATACGGTCGCGCCATGGAGACGCTCTGGGGAGCACCCGCCATCGAGCCCGTCGCGCTCGCCCAGATGAGCCAGCGCACCGAGAACAACTATTACGGCAAGCCCTGCGGTCTGATGGACCAGGCCGCTGTGTGCCTGGGCGGCCTCGCCTACATGGACTTTGAGGACCAGGCTCAGCCTAAAACCCAGAAGCTCGAGCTCAACTTTGAGGATCACGGTTATGCGCTCGTGCTCGTTAAGGTCGGTGCCGACCACGTGGCCGCCACCGACGACTACGCCGCCGTTCCGCGCGAGATGCAGGACGTCGCTGCCGAGTTTGGCAAGGCACGCCTGTGCGAGGTAAACGTGGCGGACTTTGACGCCAAGCTCCCCGAGCTGCGCGCCAAGCTGGGCGACCGCGCCTGCCTGCGCGCCGTTCACTACTGGTACGAAAACGGCCTGGTCGACAAGCGCTGGGCTGCCCTGAACGCCGGAGACATCGATCAGTTCCTGGTCCTGACGCGCGAGTCCGGCGCCAGCTCTGCCATGTACCTACAGAATGTCGTTGCCAAGCTGGGCTCCGAGCAGCCCTCCATGTATGCCCTGGCGCTGGCCGAGCACGTGCTCGACGGCCGTGGCGCCGTCCGTATCCACGGTGGCGGCTTTGGTGGCACCATCCAGGCCTTCGTGCCGCTCGACCTGGTCGACACCTTCATTGCCAAGATGAACGGCTGGCTGGGCGAGGGCTCTGCCCGCCACTACGCAATTTCTGACAAGGGGGCTTACGCGGCATGGCTGTAATGACTGACGTGCGCGAGGCCGCGCAGGGCTTGATTGAGTATGCCATCCATCGATCGATGATCCGACAGGACGATCGCATCTGGGCCTACAACACCATTTTGGAGTGCATCGGCGCCACGGGCCCGGCGCTCGACATGGCCTGGGCGCTCCAGGTCGAGAAACTCTCGCTCTTGCACCCCGATACCCTGCCCAACTTTGACCTTGAAGGCACACTTGCCGCGCTTGCCGAGGCGGCTGTTGCCAACGGTGCTGCCGAGGACACGGTATCGGGCCGCGACCGCATCGCCATGCGCATCATGGGCGTGCTGATGCCGAGGCCTTCGGTTGTAAACGAGGAATTCAACGGCCGCATGGGCGTCAACGAGCCCCGCGCCGCGACTGATTGGTTCTACGGCCTGTGCTGCAACGCCGGCTACGTGCGCCGTGCCGCCATCGCGCGCAACATCAAATGGAGCACCCCCACCAACTGGGGCGACCTCGAGATCACCATCAACCTATCAAAGCCCGAGAAGGACCCGCGCGATATTGCCGCGGCCGGCGCCGCCAAAAACACGGGCGAGAAGTATCCCGCCTGCCAGCTCTGCATCGAAAACGAGGGCTATCCCGGACGCTCCGCTGCAGCCGACGGCGGCGCCCATCCCGCCCGCCAGAATCTGCGCGTTATCCCCATTAAGCTCGACGGCGAGCGCTGGGGCTTCCAATACAGCCCGTACGCGTACTTTAACGAGCACTGCATTGCCATGAGCTCCGAGCATCGTCCGATGCACGTCGACCGCAAGGGGCTGACCTGCCTGCTCGACTTTGTCGACCTGTTCCCGCACTACTTTATTGGCTCCAACGCCGACCTGCCCATCGTGGGCGGCTCGATTCTGTCGCACGACCACTTCCAGGGCGGCGCGCACGAGTTCCCCATGATGCATGCCGCCGAGGTCTCGCAGTTTAGCGTGCCCGGTTTTGACCAGGTCAGCGGTACCGTGCTGCAGTGGCCGCTCTCGGTGCTGCGCCTGCGCTCGCATGACCGCGCTCAGCTGCTCGACGCTGCCGAGAAGATTATCCTCGCCTGGCGCGAGTGGACCGATGAGTCTGTGGGCGTCATCGCGTACACAGCCGATGGCGTGGCGCACAACACCGTGACGCCCGTCATCCGCCGCGTCGACTCTCGCGGAAATGCCGGCGGCGAAATCTACGAGGCCTACCTGGCGCTTCGCTGCAACATCACGACCGACGAGCATCCGCTGGGCGTGTTCCACCCGCATGCCGAGTACCACCACATTAAGAAGGAGAACATCGGCCTGATCGAGGTCATGGGCCTGGCCATTCTTCCGCCGCGCCTGGTTCCCGAGCTCGGCGCTGTCCGCGAGCACCTGCTGGCGGCCAAGGTCGATGCCAGCTACGACCTTGCCGGTGCGCTCGAGGTCGATGATCTTTGCCGCAGCCACGCCGCATGGGCCGAGGATGTCTTTGCACGCCGCGCCGATGAACTTACGACCGACAACGCCATCGATATCCTGCACGAGGAGGTCGGCGTGGTGTTTGGCCACGTGCTCGACAACGCCGGCGTCTTTAAGTGGGACGAAGCCGGCCGCGCCGCCCAGCAGCGCTTTATCGACTCGCTGTAGTACGCGAACTCGAAAGCACGCACTTAACAAATAGCGCCTACACGACCACGGCGCCCGCCGGCAACATCGCCGACGGGCGCCGTTTTCTGATGCAAGGGTAGCTAATTTGCACCAAAACAAGGAGTGTTCCAAACTGCCGACAGAGAAGGAACGCTCCCACCTGCCGACCTGAATCCCCACATTATTCGATGGAAAAACGTGGTTACCTCCCACATTATTCGATGGAGAAACGTGGTTTACTCCCACATTATTCGATGGAAAGACCAAAACGGTCTTATACTAACCATGATCGTTAGGGGGCAGTATGCAGCGACAGCTAATGGACGAACTCATCGCTTGGAAATCTAGGTCAAACCGCAAGCCCCTCCTGCTTAAGGGGGCCCGCCAGACGGGAAAAACTTGGCTTCTCAACGAATTCGCAGGCCAGCAGTATCAAAACGTCATCCGTTTTGACTTTATGCTCGAACCGGGCGCACGTTCGCTGTTCGACGGAAGCCTTGACCCCAAACGCATCATCTCCCAGATAGAGCTCCTGCGCGGCCAGACCATAACGCCGACAGACACGCTCATCATCTTCGACGAAATCCAAGAGGCACCGCGTGGCATCACCTCGCTCAAATACTTCAACGAGCTGGCGCCGGAATACCATATCATGGCAGCCGGCTCCTATATGGGGCTCGCGCTCCGACGCGAAAACGAGTCGTTCCCCGTCGGCAAGATCGACCAGCTTACCATGCGCCCCATGGGGTTTGTCGAGTTCGTTCGTGCCGTCAATGGCGATCCGCTCGCAGATGCCATCCTTGCCGCAGACATGGACCTGCTGGCGAACGTTTCCGAAAAGCTCGAGCGCCTGCTCAAGGAATACCTCGTTGTCGGTGGCATGCCAGAAGTTGTCTCCGCTTTCGCCGCCTCCCACGATTTCATCGAGGCCCGCAGGCTTCAGCAGCAAATCATCGAAGCTTATGAATCCGATTTTGGCAAGCATGCGCCAGCCCGCATCGTCGAGCGCATGAGGCTGGTTTGGAAATCCCTTCCCGGCCAGCTCGCAAAGGAAAACAAGAAGTTCGTCTACGGCGCGCTTCGTCCCGGGGCGCGCGCACGCGATTTTGAGGAAAGCCTCCAGTGGCTCATGGACTATGGAATCGTTCATAAGGTACCACGTGTTTCCGCCCTAAGAGCACCGCTCACAAGCTACGAGGATCTCTCGGGCTTCAAGCTGTTCTGCATCGACACCGGCATCCTCGGAGCACTCTCCGGCCTCACGCCAGCCATTGTTCTGAACGGGCCCGCTGTTTTTACGGAGTTCAAAGGCTCGCTGACCGAGCAATACGTCGCACAGGAGCTTTTGCTCCAAGGCAATACTCCCGCGTATTGGTCATCCTCCTCCGGCAATGCAGAGACTGACTTTGCCGTCGACCATGCGGGGACCGTGCTTCCGCTCGAGGTCAAGGCGGCAGAGAATCTCAAAGCAAAGAGCCTGAGGGTTGCCTGCGAGAAGTTCAAGCTCGAGCGCTGCGTGAGAACATCGTTAGCGGCATATAGAGACGAGGGCACGCTCGTCAACATTCCGCTCTGGGAGATTGGGCAAATCGACAAGCTGGCATAGGTGCTGTGGAGGGGTGCCCCGTAAGGAGTGTCCCAAACTGCCGGCAGAAAAGGAACGTCCCTATCTGCCGCATTCCCGAAGCAAGGCAACGCCGATGTCTTGGAAACGACAGCGAGCGGGCCGCATTTGAGACAAGGTGACGTGAAACGAAAGGGCGCTGACCT
>UQVT01000104.1 GCA_900544465.1 uncultured Collinsella sp.
CTCAGATGATTGATAAGACTTGCCTGGTAGGCGGCACCAAAGCCGTTGTCGATATTGACGACCGATACGCCGCTGGCACAGGAGTTGAGCATGGCGAGCAGTGCGGCTACACCACCAAAACTTGCGCCGTAGCCCACGCTGGTGGGAACGGCGATGACCGGACAGCTCACCAGGCCGCCGACAACGCTCGCCAACGCGCCCTCCATGCCGGCGATGGCGATGACCACCTGCGCCTGTGCAAGTTCCTCGGCATGCGCGAGCAGGCGGTGCAGGCCGGCAACACCCACGTCGTAGAGGCGGTCGACCTCGTTGCCATAGAACTCGGCCGACAGTGCCGCCTCTTCGGCGACGGGCAGGTCGCTTGTGCCGGCGCAGGCGACGACGATGCGTCCGTTGCCGGTAGGGGAGGGCTTGCCGCCCACGAGGGCGAGCTGTGCGTCCGGGACATATCCCAGGTCGATGTCGTTGCCGAGAAGCTCCGAGGTACGGGCTGCTTTTTCGCTGTCCAGGCGCGTGACCAGGATGCGCTCCTGACCGGCATCGCGCAGCGCTTCGATAATGGCGGCAATTTGCTCGGCGGTTTTACCGGCGCCGTAGACAACCTCGCCGGCTCCCTGGCGCACCCCGCGCGAAAGATCGAGCTGCGCAAAACCCAGATCGGCGGTTGGCGCCGTCTGGAGGCGCGTGAGGGCGACTGCCGGGGTGACTACTCCGTCGGCAACATCGCTCAGCAACTGCTCAAGATCTCGCTTATCCATATATATTCCCTTCGACGGCGCAAAGTCTAGCACTCAAAGGGTATGTTTCCGAACACTAAGACAAAATTGTTCGGAAACTATAGGACAGACTGATTCAATTGTTAGGCGGATCGACTAGTCGCGCAGGATGATGTCCATGGCGAGCATCAGGTTGCGCTCGTCGATGGCAAACGGGGCGGCCTCGCGCGTCTTGGGCTTGGCACAAAACGCGATGCCCGTGCCCGCGGTCTGAATCATGGGGATGTCGTTGGCACCGTCGCCGATCGCGACGGTGTGGGCCATATCGACGCCGCACTCAACTGCCCAATCCAGCATCTGGATGAGCTTGGACTCCTTGGTCACGATGTCTGCCGCCAGCTTGCCGGTGAGCTTGCCGTTCACGACTTCCAGGCGGTTGGCCAGGCAAAAATCGATGCCCGCGGCGGCCACGATCTTGTCGGCGACCTCGTGAAAGCCGCCGCTTACCACGCCGATCTTCCAGCCCTTGCTGTGCGCCGAGCGCACAAGCTCCAACGCGCCGGGGGTAAACGTCACGCGCGCAAAGGTGCGCTCGAACACGCTCTCGTCCAAGCCGGCAAGCAGCCCCACGCGCTCCTCGAGCGCCTGCTTAAAGTCGAGCTCGCCGCGCATGGCGCGCTCAGTGATCTGCGCCACTTGCTCGCCTACGCCGGCCTCCTCGCCCAACAGGTCGATAACTTCCTGGTTGATGAGCGTGGAGTCGATATCCATAACGATGAGGCGTGCAGTCATGGCGGGCCTTTCCGAGTGCAGTTGTATTGGGGCACATTGTCGCACGCCGCACGCGTCGGCGACGGCCACGGTGCGTCAATTGTTTCGTCTCCGTCAAGTCTTTGGGCAAGAACTACTTTTTCGCGGCACATCGACGCGGGTGCGATAAGATAGAACGCCATGTCCGGCTGCGCGGTTTACGCAGGCTGGGCAAATCTGTACGACGCCGCCCGGAACGACACGGGGCGGCACAGATCCATAAAGGAGGATCACTGGTATGAGCCAGACCCGTCCCATCGATGAGCATTCCATGCACACCCGTACCTGCGGCGAGCTTCGCTTCGAGAACGTGGGCGAAGAGGTCACCCTCACCGGTTGGGTGAGCCGTCGCCGCGACCACGGCGGCCTTATTTTCTGCGACCTTCGCGACCGCGAGGGCATCACGCAGCTCACCTTCGACCCCGAGCACTCCGACGGCGATGCCTTTAAGATCGCCGAGACCATGCGTCCCGAGTGGCCCATCAAGATCCACGGCGTCGTGCGCGCTCGTGGCGAGGAGACCACCAACACCAAGCTCGCGACCGGCGAGATCGAGGTCCTGACCGACCACGCCGAGGTTCTCAACACGTCTGTCACCCCGCCGTTCCAGATCGAGGACGGCATCGAGACCAGCGAGGACACCCGTCTGCGCTATCGCTATCTGGACCTCCGCCGTCCCGAGATGATGGCCAACCTCAAGCTGCGCTCCGACTTCACCTTTGCCATTCGCGAGGCGCTGCACAACCGTGAGTTCATGGAGGTCGAGACGCCCTCCCTGTTTAAGTCCACGCCCGAGGGCGCTCGCGACTTCATCGTTCCCAGCCGTATTCAGCCGGGCAACTTCTACGCTCTGCCGCAGTCCCCGCAGCTCCTGAAGCAGCTGCTTATGGTCGGTGGCGTTGAGCGCTACTACCAGGTCGCCAAGTGCTTCCGCGACGAGGACCTGCGTGCCGACCGTCAGCCCGAGTTCACCCAGGTCGATATCGAGATGTCCTTCGTGGACCAGAACGATGTCATGAGCGCGCTCGAAGAGGTTCTTGCCGACGCCTTCGGTCGCATGGGTGTCGAGATGCCCACGCCGCTGCGTCGCATGGACTACTGGGAGGCCATGGACACCTATGGCTCCGACAAGCCCGATACCCGCTATGGCATGCACCTGGTCGACCTGACCGACATCTTTGCCAACTCCAAGTTCAAGGTCTTTGCGACTGCCGCAAACGAGGAGGGCTCTGCCGTCAAGGCCATTAACGCCAAGGGCGCCGGTGCCTGGGCACGTGCCAAGATCGATAAGCTCGCCGGCGTGGCTTCCACGTTTGGCGCCAAGGGCCTGGCTTGGATCGCCTTCCGCGAGGACGGCTCCATCAACAGCCCCATCGTCAAGTTCTTCTCGGACGAGGAGATGGCGGCTCTGCGCGAGCGCATGGACGTCGAGCCCGGCGACCTTGTGATGTTCGCCGCCGGCCCGCGCCTGCTCTCTGACGAGATCCTGGGCGGCATGCGTTCCCACATGGCCAACGCGCTCGAGATCAAGCGCGAGGGCCACGACTTCCTGTGGGTCGTCAACTTCCCGCTGTTCCATTGGGACGAGGATCGCAAGGCCTATGCTGCCGAGCACCAGCCGTTCACTCTGCCGACCGAGACCGACATCGCCAAGATCGAGGCCGATCCGCTGGCAGCCGGTTCGTGCACCTACGACTTTGTCATGGACGGCTTTGAGGCCGGTGGCGGCGGTATGCGCATCCACAACGCCGAGATGCAGATGTCCATGCTCAAGCTCCTGGGCTTTACCGAGGAGCGCGCCGAGTCTCAGTTTGGCTTCCTCATGGAGGCTCTCAAGTTTGGTGCGCCCCCGATGGGCGGTTTCGCTCTGGGCCTGGACCGCGTGTGCATGCTGCTCACCGGTTCCGACTCCATCCGCGATGTCATGGCGTTCCCCAAGACGGCCAGCGGCTCCGACCTCATGTCGGGCGCCCCGAGTGCCGTTAGCGGCGCCCAGCTCAAGGACGTCAGCCTGCGCCTGATGTAGGCGAGCGGCTACATATTGCTTGCAACGAGGGAAGGACGTGTGCCTTCCCTCGTTTTTTATACGCCGAGATTGTGAGGGCATGGGGTGACCGGACGTCGCGGAAAGTGCATCCCGTAATCTGCGTGCAGAACGGCTCGCGCTTTCCCAAAGGGGGTCCTCTGGGAAAGCGCGACCCAGAATTCGGCAAAATAATGGGGCACAGTTTCCGGTTGAGCTGTCTAACGGAAACTGTGCCCCAGAATGAGCGCTCAAAACGGGATAGACTTTCCGCAACAACTGTCTGGCGGAAAGCCCGGCCCAGTTTCTTATAGCGAGTCTCTCTGGATCAGCTGCATGTGCATCACGGAGGTGGTGGGCTCGGCACCCTTGATCATGTCGAGCGCAATGTTGGCGGCCATGTGTCCTTCTTCGCGCAGGGGCTGGCGGACGGTCGTGAGCGCGGGGACGCAGCGCGCCGCAATCTCGTGATCGTCGAAGCCGACGACAGAAACGTCCGCAGGAACGGATAGGCCTGCCTCGTTGAGCGCGGTGATGACGCCAGCCGCGATACGGTCCGATCCGCAGAGCACGCCATCGAAAGTAATCTCGCGCGCGAGGATCTGGTGCATGGCCTGATAGCCGTCTCCGTTGTTCCAGCCGGTATAGATAACGTTTGCGTCTGGGAGGTCTTCGCCCAAGACGGCGCGGTAGCCGCGCAGGCGGTCGACAACAGCGGGGTTGTCTTGCGGTCCCAACACGGCGACGATATCTTTGCGCCCGCGATCCTTCATGGCGAGTGCCGCAAAATGTCCGCCCTCTTCATCGTCAGAGTAGACCGTCGAGAACACATCGCGATAGGGGTGGCCCTCGAGCTGGCCGCACAACACGGTGGGTACGCCCAGCTCGCGCAGCACCTCGAGCAGCTCGCTGCCTTTGTAGGGAGAGACGTCGATCACGGCGTCGAACGAGCGGCGCTCAAAGTGCTCGCGTGCGCGGTTGCGCTCATGCGTAGAAGACGCCTGCAAGATAACGGGCAGATAGGACGACTCCGACAGTTCCTCGGTAATGCCGCTCAAAAACTCGCTATAGGTGGGGTCGCTGAAGAGTTCACTCAGGGGCTCGGTCACGAGCACGGCGATGATTTCCGTGCGCCCGACAGCGAGCGCTCGGCCACGAGCGTTGGGGACAAAATTGACTTCCTTGGCCGCCGCGCGGACGCGCTTTTTGGTTTCCTCGCTAATGCGGGGCGAATCGTTGAGGGCGCGCGATGCCGTGGAGCGCGACACGCCGGCAGCTGCGGCAACCTCGGCAAGCGTAGGTGCGGTGCGAACTGGTTGGGTCATGGCGTCTCCTGGAAAATGCGGTCGATGTTGTCACTGATACGGGCTGGTGCGGATACAGCTTACTATAGCGCGCCTGAACAGCGTTCATGATATCCGGCCACCGGTGGCATTTCGCATTCAAGCTGCTGTTGAACATGGCTTGCAAGGGTGGGGCATAGATGGGCGCGGCCGTTGTTCGTCGCCTGGGAATACTGTTTTGCGCTGAGTTTTGATACTCAGGGTGACATAAGTGTCGCGGTTGTACAACCGGTTGCACCGTTAACCCAGCGAAATCGACCGTTCAGCGGACAACCGGTTGCACAGATTTTTGCATCGCCCGTAAGATAAGGACAACCGGTTGCACAAGAATCACTACGATGACGAAGGAGCATCACCATGGACGCCATTAACGATTGGGAAAACCAAGCGCTCACCAATAGGAACCGCCTGGCACCCCATGCGTACTTTATGGGTTACGAGACCGCCGATCTTGCTGCGACGTATAGCCGCGAGCTGTCGCGCGGGTTTGTCCAGCTGTCCGGCTCGTGGCAGTTCCGCCTCTTTGAGGGCCCCGCTGCCGTCTCCAACGAGGAACTCTCCACGTACAAGCCCGAGTGGGATTACGTGGAGGTTCCGCACCTGTGGCAGGTGGACGGCTATGGCAATCTTGCCTATACCGACGAGGGTTTCCCGTTCCCGGTGGACCAGCCGTTCGTTCCCTCCGACGACCCCACGGGCGTCTACCAGCGCATCGTCAATCTTCCCGCTGTTCCCGCCGGCGCTCGCGAGATCATTCGCTTCGACGGCATCGAGAGCTATGGCGAGCTGTACGTCAACGGCCAGTTTATCGGCATGACCAAGGGCTCGCGCCTGTCTGCCGAGTTCGACGTGACCGACGCGCTTGTCGAGGGCGACAACCTGTTTGCGGTCAAGGTCCTGCAGTACAGCGATGGCAGCTATATCGAGGACCAGGACATGTGGTGGGCCTCGGGCATTTTCCGCGATGTGTACCTTGTGCAGCGTCCCGCCGCGCACCTGGTCGACTTTAGGTTCCGCACGCACCGCGAGGGCGATACCGCTCTGATTACGCTCGATACGGTGGCCGAGGGCGCTACCCGCGTTGTGTATACGCTCAGCGATGGCGAGAACGTGGTGGCTACGGGTGAGTGCGTCGACGGCCATGCCGAGTGCAGCGTGACCGATGCCCACTTCTGGAATCCCGAGGACCCCTTCCTCTACGACCTTACGTTTGAGGTCTACGACGGCGACAAGGTGAGCGAGTACGTCCCGCATCGCCAGGGTCTTGCCGAGGTGACGGTCGAGGGCAATCATATCTACCTCAACGGCACCTACTTTAAGATGCATGGCGTCAACCGCCACGACCACGACGATCACAAGGGCCGCGCCGTGGGCCTCGATCGCATGCGCCGCGACCTGGAGCTCATGAAGCAGCACAACATCAACGCGGTGCGCACCTCTCACTATGCCAATGACCCGCGCTTCTACGAGCTGTGCGACGAGTATGGCATCATGCTGGTCGCCGAGACCGATATGGAGAGCCACGGCTTCGAGAATATCGGCAACATCGCCCTGGTCACCGACGACCCGGCATGGGAGCCGGCCTACGTCGACCGCGTCGAGCGCCTGGTGATGCAGGAGCGCAATCACGCCTGCATCATTATGTGGTCGATGGGCAACGAGAGCGGCTATGGCTGCAACATCCGCGCGATGTACGCCAAAGCTCACGAGCTCGACGGTCGTCCGGTCCACTACGAGGAGGACCGCAACGCCGATACCGTCGATGTCATTTCCACGATGTACTCCCGTGTGTCACAGATGAACGACTTTGGCGAGCATCCGTTCCCCAAGCCGCGCATCAACTGCGAGTACGGTCACTCCATGGGCAATGGTCCCGGAGGTCTGTCCGAGTACCAGGAGGTCTTCGATCGTTGGGATTGCATCCAGGGCCAGTTCATTTGGGAATGGTGCGACCACGGTTTGGCTGCTGTGACCGAGGACGGCGTTGCCTACGACATGTATGGCGGCGACAACGGCGATTACCCCAACAACAGCAACTTCTGCATCGATGGCATGGTGTTCCCTTGGCAGCAGCCGAGCCCGGGCCTTACCGAGTACGGCCAGGTCATCTGCCCGGTCCGCATGGCTTATGATGCCGAGGCAGGCGAGCTGACCGTCACCAACAAGCGTTGGTTTACCACCCTCGAGGATGTCTGCCTGTCGGCGGAGACCCTGGTGGACGGCGACGTGGTCTGCCGCAAGACGCTCATGCCCGG
>UQVT01000105.1 GCA_900544465.1 uncultured Collinsella sp.
GCATGGTCGACGCCATCCGCCGCCACTTCTAAGGTGGGGCTGAGTCGGCACTTGGGGACGTTCCTTTTCTGCCGGCTGCCAGAGCTGTCCCCTTTGCACCAAAATGGTGCAGATTAACCTGTCCCCCATGCACCAAGCGTGCCGCGGGGGCTGCGTTGTGACACAATGGCGTTTGTTCGATTCGTTATGCGAAAGGCCGACTATGGCAAATAAGAAAAAGAACTCCGAGGCCGCGCCGACGCCCGAGCAGCAGGCCCGCGCCGCCTCCAGCTCTCGCAAGAAGCAGCGCAAGACGTACGTGTCTAAGACCGTCAAGATCGTCCTGGTGGTCATCGGCGTGCTGGCGATGCTGCTTTCCGTCTCGGCGATGGCGTGCTCCGGCCTTATGTCGCAGGCCGAGGACACCTCGGGCTACAAGCTGACCGGCGGTGTTGCTGCTACTATCAACGGCACCAACCTCACCGAGGACACCGTGACCAAGCAGATCATGAGCATGCGCACGTCCTACGGCTACACCAAGGACAAGGACTGGGCACAGTACCTGGTCGACAACGACCTCACGCCCAAGAAGTACCGCAAGCAGCTTATCGACTCCTACACGCAACAGATTCTGCTTCAGCAGGCACAGAAGGAGAACGGCGTGACGGTGTCGGACGAGGAGGTCGAGAAGGCATGGAAGGACGCGTGCAAGAGCGCGGGCGGTGCCAAGGCCTTTAAGAAGACCCTCAAGACCTACGGCTATACCGAGGACACCTACAAGGATTCGCTCAAGGAGAGCCTGGCGCAGCAGAAACTCAAGGATGCCGTGGCGCCCACCAGCAAGCCCAAGGACAGCGAGATCGTCGATTACATCAACGAGAATCTGTCTAACTACAACGATGCTCGCCGCTCGTCGAACATCCTGATCAAGGTTGATTCCGACGCCTCCGACGAGGACAAGGCTGCCGCCAAGGCCAAGGCGCAGGAGTGCCTGGACAAGATCAACTCCGGTGAGCTGAGCTTTGAGGACGCCGTTGAGCAGTACTCCGAGGACACCGGTTCCAAGGAGAAGAAGGGCGATGTGGGCTGGGATAAGCTCACCACCTTTGTTGACAGCTACCAGACGGCGCTCGAGGGGCTCAACAAGGGCGACGTGAGCGGAGTCGTCGAGTCGACCTATGGTTACCACATCATCAAGTGCACCGACTACTTCCATGTCGATAATCAGGTCGATGACATCAACCAGGTGCCCAAGGCCATCAAGAAGTACGTCTCCAATGTGGTGAAGACGCAAGCGGCCAGCACTGCGTACAGCGAGTGGCTGGAGCAGTACAAGAAGGATGCCGACATCACCGTCAACCCCATGCCCAAGGACGTGCCGTACAACGTCAGCCTGAAGGGCGTCACCAAGAGTTCGACCGACGATTCGTCGACGACTGAGTAATCATGGGGCGGCGCTCGTGCGAGTGCCGTCCGCACTATTGAGGAGGATTTGCAGATGACCAACGAAGAGCTGCAGAAGGAAATGATTGCGGCCATGAAGGCCAAGGACAAGGTTCGCCTGTCCATCATTCGCCAGGTTAAGGCCGAGGTGAAGAACATCGAGGTCAACGAGCGCCGCGATGTGACCGAGGAAGACGTCAACAGCATGATCAAGCGTCTGATCAAGCAGACGAGCGAGACACTGGAGATGTCCATCAAGGCCGGCACCGACCAGGAGCGTACCGACAACCTGACCGAGCAGGTCAAGATTCTGGAAAGCCTGCTGCCCGCGCAGGTTTCGGGCGAGGAGCTCGAGGCCCTGGTCGAGCAGGTTATCGCCGAGCTGGGTGCCACGTCCAAGAAGCAGATGGGCCAGGTCATGGGTGCACTCGGCAAGGCCACCGGCGGCAACTTCGATAAGCCGGCCGCAGCAAAGATCGTCGGCGCAAAGCTGGCTTAAGGGCCGAGCGGTACATAGTTGATGTTGAGGGGGCGTGACCATTGCGGTCGCGCCCCTTTTTGCTGGCTGGGCACTCATTGGGGACAGACTTAAATGAGTGCCCAACGAGCAGGTACTCATTTAAGTCTGTCCCCAATGAGCGCCAACGAGCAGGTGGAAGGTTGCGGGTTCTTTACGGGAATGTAGTGCGGGCTGCGGAAACGCGGTTCTTTCCGTACAATAGTTCAACTCGTGTAAACGCAGGGAAGGGACATTCATGGCAGACATGATCGAGATCAAACATCTCAACAAGTACTTTGGCGACCTGCATGTGCTCAAAGATATCAATCTCACCGTCAAGCGCGGCGAGAAGCTCGTAATGATCGGGCCTTCCGGCTCGGGTAAGTCGACGCTCATCCGTTGCGTCGATTATCTGGAGGAGCCCACGTCGGGCGAGGTCGTCATCGACGGTACGCCGCTCACCAAAAAGAATCACCTGGAGATGGCTCGCAAGTATAGTTCCATGGTGTTTCAGCAGTTCAACCTGTATCCCAACATGACGGTGCTCGGCAACCTGACGCTCGCGCCCATTAAGCTGCAAAAGAAGAGCAAGGAGGAGGCGACCGAGGTCGCCATCGCCGCGCTCAAGCGCGTTGGCATGGCGCATAAGGCCGGCGAGTATCCGCAGAACCTCTCGGGCGGTCAGCAGCAGCGCATCGCCATCGCTCGTGCCCTGTGCACCAAGCAGCCCATCATCCTGTTTGACGAACCGACCTCGGCGCTCGACCCCGAGATGGTCCAGGAGGTTCTGGACGTTATGATTGAGCTCGCGCAGGAGGATATCACCATGATCTGCGTGACGCACGAGATGGGCTTTGCACGCCAGGTGGCCGACCGCGTCATCTTTATGGAGGACGGCCGCATTCTGGAGGAGGGCACGCCCGAGCACTTCTTCGATAACCCCGAGAACCCGCGCTGCCGCGAGTTCCTGTCCAAGATTCTGCACTAGGCGCGGTGATGGACATGACGGATATGACGAGGGCGGCCGTGTCGCGCCGTCACTTTTTGCAGCTGGCTGGCGCCGGCATGCTTGCGCTGACGGGGACCGCGCTTACCGGTTGCGGCAACTCCACCAGCGGCGAGGGCTCCGACAAGGGGTCCAAGCTTGCGGCCATCAAGTCGCGTGGCCATTTGAATGCCGGCGTTAAGAAGGATGTTCCCGGCTATGGCTATTACGACACCGCCAAGGGCCGCTTTGAGGGCATGGAAGTCGATTTGTGCTACCAGATCGCCGCTGCCGTCTTTGGCGTGAGCTACAAGGATGCCCGTGCCCAGGAGCTTGTCGAGTTTACCGACGTAACGCCCAAGACGCGCGGCCCGCTGATCGATAACGGCCAGCTCGACGTGGTCGCGGCGACCTACACCATCACCGACGAGCGCAAGAAGAGCTGGGATTTCTCGACGCCGTACCGTACCGACTACGTGGGACTTATGGTCAAGAAGCGTTCGGGCTTTACCTCGATTGAAGATCTGGATGGCAAGGTCATTGGTGTGAGCCAGGGTGCCACCACACAGGGCCTCATCGAGCAGATGATCAAGGACAACGGCTTTAGCTGCAAGCCCGAGTTTAGGGCCTTTAGCGGCTACCCCATCATCAAGAGTTCGCTCGACGCCGGCAATATCGACGTCTTTGCCATGGACCGCTCCACGCTGGCCGGTTACATGAACGAGACCGTTGAGCTGTTGCAACCCGAGGTCAAGTTTGGCGAGCAGGGCTACGGCGTGGCGACCAAGAAGGGCTGCGACCTTTCCGCCGTGGTCGATCAGGTGATTTGCGATCGCCTGGCCGATGGCTGGCTCGACCAAGAGGTTAAGACCTGGGGTCTTGTATAGGCGCATCGTCCAAGGAAGGAATCAAATGCTCGAAGGATTATTTGACGCCGACCGTTGGTCGACGACATTTCAAAACATGGGGCCCTTCTGGGAGGGCTTTGGCGTGACGCTGCAAGTGGTCGTTGCCGGTCTGCTGCTGTCGCTGGTACTGGGCACGCTGCTGGGCGTGTTCTCTACCACTCGCTCGCGCGTGCTGCGCGCCATAAGCCGCGTGTACGTGGAGTTTTACCAGAACACCCCGTTGCCCGTGCAGGTGCTCTTTATGTACATGGCCGGTCCGCAGTTTTTGCAGGCTATAACCGGTGCCGACCAGCCAGTGCGCATCGCGCCGTTCGTGCTGGGCTTCTTGGGTGTGGGCCTGTATCACGCGGCCTACATTTCGGAGGTCATCCGCACCGGTATCGAGGCGGTTCCGCGCGGTCAGATGGAGGCGGCCCAGAGCCAGGGCTTCACCCGTGCGCAGGCGTACTGGTACATCGTGCTGCCCCAGACGTTCAAGATTATCCTGCCGCCGCTGTGTAACCAGGCACTCAACCTGGTCAAGAACACGTCGGTGCTGGCGCTTGTGGCCGGCGGCGACCTTATGTACCGTTCCGACAACTTTGTGAGTCTGTACGGTTACCTGCAGGGATACATCGTCTGCTGCCTTATGTACTTCATCATCTGCTTTCCGCTCGCCATGCTGGTGCAGTGGCTCGAGCGCCGCTCCAAGGAGCGTCCGCGCGGCGTGAGCCTGGCCGAGCTGGGGCTCGACAACGTAGAGGAGGCCTAGCGCATGGAAATCTTCAACGTGACCAACCTGCTCTACATTTGGGGCGGCTTTGTTAAGACCATCGAGATCTCGGCGCTGTCGATCTTTTTCTCGCTCATCTTTGGCACGGTGTTGGCGCTCGTTAAGAGCTATGCGCCCCGCCCGTTCCGTATTTTGGTGAGCGCCTATATCGAGCTGTTCCGCTGCACGCCGAACCTGCTGTGGATCCTGTTTATCTACTTTACGGTGCAGGGTTTGGACATTGTGATTTCGACCATCGCCT
The DNA here is from genome assembly GCA_900544465.1 of uncultured Collinsella sp. GTDB lineage: Bacteria > Actinomycetota > Coriobacteriia > Coriobacteriales > Coriobacteriaceae > Collinsella. The sequence goes on from UQVT01000105.1 coordinate 4,828, forward strand.
TCACGCTGTTTACCAGCGCTGTTATGGCCGAGATTGTGCGCGGCGGCCTCAACTCGATTCCGCGCGGTCAGTTTGAGGCAGCGCAGAGCCAGGGCTTCGGCTTCTTTGCCACCATGCGCTACATCATTCTGCCGCAGACATTTAAGACGATCATTCCGGCGCTGTTTAGCCAGTGCACGACCGTCATCAAGGACAGCTCGTATCTTTCGGGCATTAACGTGGCCGAGCTCATGTACGCGGCAAACGTCGTGATGGCCCACGCGATCGATCTGTCGCAGGTGCTTATGCTCTACGGCCTGGTGTTTGCGATGTACTTTGTGCTCAACTTTGGTATCTCGCTGCTGGTCCGAGCGTATCAACGTCGTATCGTAGCCGCATAGTCCTGCTTCCCCAAGCACGGCACCTTGCCCCTCAATCGTCACTTGCGTACATTTAGTACGCGGCGCTCCTCTTTCGGGGCAATCTGCCGCACTTGGGAAACCAGGACGGTCGTAAGTGACAAAATGGGAATCAGGAATCGCCTATTTTTCATTTGTTAGAAAGGAATCGCGATGAGCGATCTGGAGAATAAGAAGAATCCTGTGGTCATTACCATCGCGCGCGACTTTGGCGCCGAGGGCCACGAGATTGGTCGCATGCTTGCCGACGAGTTGGGGATTCCGCTGTACGATAACGAGCTGCTGGTGCGCGCGTCGCTGCGCGCGGGCGAGTCGCTCGACAAGATGGCCGCCTATGACGAACGTCTGGCCGTGGAGAACATGGCGTTCCTGCCCGACCGCTACGATGCGCGCTCGTACTCGGACAAGTTGTTCCAAAAGATGAGCCAGGTGATTTTGGATCTGGGCGAGACTGAGAGCTGCATTATCGAAGGCCGTCTGTCCGATTACCTGCTGCGTAACAACCCCAACCACATTGCCGTGTTGGTGACCGCACCCTTTGAGGACCGCGTCGAGATCGTGCGCAAGAAGCGTGGGCTTAACAAAAAGAAGGGCGCCAAGCTGGTCAAGCAGCAGCAGAAGGCGCGCGAGGCGTTCTACAAGCGCTACAGCGCCGGCAAGTGGAAGATGACGAGCGGTAAAGACATCGTCGTCAACCGCGCCAAGCTGGGCCGCGAAGGCTGCAAGGACGTCATCGCCGCAGCCTACCGCTACAAGGTGGCTCAGCTCGAAGGCTAACCGATCAATAACCACCACAAAGGGGACAAGCACCTTTGCGGTGGTTTTTGTTTTAGGCCGAGGGGAAGGCCTTGGTGAGACCGGCGCGCGTCTGCGTGTCGGTCTTTTGGTAGATGGAGCTCAGGTGGCGCTGTACCATGCGCATCGAGATACCGAGTTCCTCGGCAACCTGCTTGAGCGGGCGTTCATCCTGGGTCACGGCTATGAGCACGTCGACTTCGCGCGGGGTGAGAGCGTGGTTGGCGATGAAGGCCTGGCGTTGCTCCTCGATGGTGGGGGCGGCGAGTGCTTCTTCTGCCAGCTGCTCGCGCTCGCGCTCCCGCTCGGTTTGGGGCAGGCGGAACAGGCCCGCGGCTACAAACGCCGCGCAGGCGGCGACGAGCAAAACGAGCGCACCGATCATAATGAGGGCAACGTTATCCGAGGTCACAAGGGCAAGCGAGATGCCCGATGTGGTGAAAGCGCATACATTGTTGGCGGCGCGGCCCATGCCAGCCCAAAGGGCGGGCGCATGCATGTGCGGTGCCAGCTGTGTAAAGGTGGCGGTAAAGAACGTGACGAAAAAGCCCGAGCTCAGGTAAAAGACGACAAGGCCTAGGTTGGGATCGGCGCCGGCCTCCACGGCCAGGATGGAAATGGTCGAGAGCACGGCGATGCCGAGCATGACAAGTCCCATGTAGCGGCGCTCGGCAAGGTCAAAGATAAGACCGGCGGCAAGGCCGCTTGCCGCCAAAAAGAGGCGCGGCCAAGTCTGCACGGCAATGGTGCCGTGGGCGTTGGAGAGTGTGACCACGTTGTCGAGGGTGGAGAACAGACAGGCAAGAATCATGACGAGCGCGATGCTCCAGCATGCCTGCTTGGCGAGGGCATGAGAGGACTCAGCAAAGGGATTGATGGCGGGGCTGGAGCTCTCGGCAGCTTTTTGGGGAACGACGCTGAGGGCGGATATGGCGATAGTCGCTGCGCCAAGGACGATGAGCTCTGCGATACCGCCGCAATTGAGCAGGTTGACGGCGAACTGCATCAGGATGCCCGCGGCATAGGC
>UQVT01000106.1 GCA_900544465.1 uncultured Collinsella sp.
CATGTTCTTGACGTAGTCAGCGTGGCCCGGGCAGTCAACGTGAGCGTAGTGACGGGCAGCAGTCTCGTACTCGACGTGGGAGACGGAAATCGTAATGCCGCGCTCGCGCTCCTCGGGAGCCTTGTCGATGTTCTCGAACGCAGTGAAGTCAGCCTTGCAGCCCTCGGTCTCGGAGAGAACCTTGGTGATGGCAGCGGTCAGCGTGGTCTTGCCGTGGTCGACGTGACCAATGGTGCCGATGTTAACATGCGGCTTAGTGCGCTCAAACTTCTCTTTGGCCATAAAGCCCTCCTCTAAACAGGTCGTCCCCGGACGGGACTTTGCCTTTATACCATAGTGGCCTCTCAACATACTATTGAGAAGCCACCGTGTTACCTATGGTAGCGGTGACTGGATTCGAACCAGTGACGCCACGGGTATGAACCGTGTGCTCTAACCAACTGAGCTACACCGCCGGATGGAGCCTGCAACCAGACTTGAACTGGTGACCTCTTCGTTACCAACGAAGTGCTCTACCGACTGAGCTATACAGGCACTTGACGGGTGGGAGCTATAGGATTCGAACCTATGTAGGCAGAGCCAACGGGTTTACAGCCCGTCCCCATTAACCACTCGGGCAAACTCCCAATCGTTCAAGTATCCGCAGGTCCTTTGGTCTTTTGGACCGCCGCCCCCGCGAACGAAAAAGATAATACGATGCAACCTTGGGGGCTGTCAACGAAAACCTCTAGATACACGGGGCCGGGCGTATCTATATACCTTTGACCTGCGGTTTTGCTGAGTTTGGATATGAAGGACGGTGAATTTGCATATAGCGGTGACATTTCCCGAGGGAACACTTTGGCGTAGTGGAGTGAGCCTGCAGAATATTATTTCGATAACGACTCATTTGCACCTATATATAGGTTGAGATCGGGCTTCCCAGACAAAAGATTGCTCTTCCCAGGCAAAATCGAGCGTGGATAATCTCCCACTTTTGGCGTGCCATCGAGTCCAAAGTGGCAGATTATCCACGCTCATTAACTAGGCGGGAGATTTTCCACGCTCGTATGTCCGATAATCCTCGCTCGACCAGGATGACTGACCGGTCCGGCCTTTGTCTCAATCTGTAACATTTAGAGAGCATTTTCTCCCCTATCTGTTACAGATCGAGATATTACGCAGAGGCCCCAGCTTACGTCTCATTCTGTAACAGCTAGAACGATTTTCAGCCTCTTCGTGTTACAGATCGAGATTTTATCGGCCATCCCGTCTTAACATCTCGATCTGTAACAGCTTGAAGAGAAATACCGGTCTAGATGTTATAGATTGAGATTGAATCGTTTGGGCCGAATGTCCCCAAGATATTGGCTGGCGGTCACTAGAACTCAATCTCGTCAAAGTCAAAAGCTTTCAAAGTGAGTCCAACGAGCTTGTCTGTGCGCTCCTGAATCTGCTCGCTAGTCCAGGTATCCGTGTTTACCAACTCGTCGTTCAGGTTCAACCCGTTGCGGTATCCGACATTCGCCCCGTTGACATCCTTGCGGTCTCGCTTGGTCACAAAGGGCATGTTGCTCAGCTTTGAGTTATACCCGGTAATGGTTAGATTTCCAAGCGTGTGGACCTGTTTCTCCTGCACCTCAATCGCCTTAGACATGTCGCCGTCCGCAACCATCTTCACCCATTCATCTGGAATGTTCTTGCCCTGAGGGAAGATGTGCTCGATTGTCCAGACGTAGTTTCCGGAGGCGTATCGTTCCCAAAGTGGCTTCATCTCTTTCGTAACGCTCGGAGATGCAATGACAGTAAGGATGTAGCGCGTCATATCGGGATTGACGTCGTAAATCGGCCCCTCAAGACGTTCTTTGAAGGAAGCGTCACTGGCAGACACGTCGACGAGGCGCTTCTTGATGTACTCCGCGGCTGCAATGCCCTTGAGGCCCTCGCTTTCGAGGCTCTCGCAAATACTGATGAAGAGTCTCTCTAGGTCACGTGTGGGAGGCGTATCGGTGAGGCTGCGTCGAACAAAGAAGCAGACGAGGAGCTTAACAAGAAGCGCGAGGGTTTCATCTTTTAGCTCCAACTGGTCCTGTTTCTTGAAGAGGAACAGCAGCATCAGGTAAGATGCGACGCCCTGCGCTCTCGAAAGCTCCAAAAGCTGATGCGAAAGCTCGGAATCCGGGCTCTCTTGATCGAGCCCAATGATCTTCGAGTAGAGTGCGGAATTCTCGGTCAACTCGTCCAACACCTTAAGGGCGCCGTCATCAGATTCCATCCGCTTCTCGTAGATTTTCAGAAGGTTGGAACGCGTGGCAACAGAACCGAGAGGGAGTTGGGAACCAGATTCGCCGATAAATGGCTTGTTCACCTCCCGGCGGAAGGCGTCGTAGTTCTGGCGGAAGAAGCGCTCCTGCGTCTTGTAGTCATCGCCGAGATTGTGGAGCACTTCCTGCCAGCGCTCAAAGTAATAGTCGAGCCGCTCGTCATCCACCCCGGCAACCTTGCCAAGAAGCATGTTCTTGATGAGGTCGACGGCGCTCAAGGGAACACCACGGTTGTTAAGGGACGCGAACAAGGTGTAGGCGTCAGCATGGCTATCGACGGTAATCTGAACCACGACCGCCGAGCACACCAACCTGCAGATATCAAGCAGGCAGCGAACGCACTCAATTCCGTTCCTGCCCTCAACGTCCTCACCCAGTCGATCGTAAAAATAGTTGAATGCCTTAGACATCTTTCTCAGACCGAGGAACTTCGGCTTTTGCATAACCGCATCTAGGCCGATATGCTCCTTCAAGATCCAGCGGTAATCCTCAAGGTTATGATTCTGGACCTGAGGAATAACACGTGTCTTTGACTTGTCAGATTTCAAGATCAGACGATTGCGCAGGGGTCGGATATCGTCCAACATCATGTCGTCATCGATAGAATCCTTATGTTCCATGATGCGAGCATAGACAGCGGCAAGGAAAAGGCTGAGCGTCGTCAGACGTTGCTGGCCATCGATAACTTCATAGTGAATGGTATCCCTCTTGGAATCCACAGTCCCGTTCACGACAATAAACGAGCCCAGGAAGTAGCCAGCGTCGTTTTGGGTGATATCATCATAGAGATTCGCCCAGTCGCGCTGATTCCAAGTGTATTCGCGCTGGTAACGAGGAATGTCATAGATTTTTAGCATATCGGTCGACAGAATATTGGCAACCGTTGGGTCCTCTACGCTATTAATCATTATGAGTCCTTTCAACCGCCTTGCTCACAAACGACGGGAAGCCCTTGTCGCTCTTGACTTCTCGCGCCGAATTAAATCTAGACCATAGTAATACCCATGGGCTACAGGAAAGAGAATCGTGCACGGTGCGCAATCTTTCGAGAAGCAGCATCGGAGCTCTCGGCACCTTGGTCACTTTCCGCCCTATCCCAGCTGGAGACACAAAGCCCAAAACTCTAATGGAGACAGCAACTGTAAGCTTGGCTTTTCCCGCTTCATTGCACGCATTTATTGACATTGGACATCGGTCACAAAACACACATAAATGCAATTCCGATTTAATTGTTGCATGTTTGTTGCATGAGCTGTTGCATGAAAACGCAAAATCGGGAGCCATACGGCCCCCGACCTGCGAAAACTCATGGAGCCAGTGACAGGAATCGAACCTGCAACCCACTGATTACAAATCAGTTGCGCTACCGTTGCGCCACACTGGCACACTTGGCGCTTTCGCGCGAAGCCTGTTAAGAATAATGGAATTGCGGACGGGGCGCAACAGGCCGCACGGCGTTATATAAATATGCAAAATCCAGCAACAGCGCGTACCAGGCCCGTTCATTTCTGTCAGTGCGCCCTCAATCTTAAAACCATTCGCCAGAACGAATAGTTTTAATTACAATTGGCTATATAAAACTATTCGTTCTGGCGAAGGGTTTCGCGATGTTGACTACCAAGGAAGCAGCCGAGCTGCTCGGCATCAGCCCGCGCAGGGTGCAGGAGCTCATTAAGAACGGCGCGCTGACCGCCCGCAAGGCTTCTGGCGTGTGGCTCATCGACAAAGACAGCGTAGACGCGCGACTCCGCTCCGCAACCAAAAGAGGGGGACGGCCTCGTCGTGGGCATGGGAAAAGCGAAGTCGCATTTACCCTCATGAACCGCACGCACGAAGTAGCCCAACTGGTCTACAGCACATCGCGAAAAGACTTCACCCACATCGGCGCCGACGTCGATTACGCCCACGCCCCTATTGGAGTATTTGGCCCTAATAGCCCCATATCGCTCGACTCCTTCCGCATCTGGTGGCGCGGCCGCGGTATCCCGCTCGCACGCATTGGGTTAGCCTCCCTGCTTGCAGAAGCCGCAGTCGATGTTCCCGATGAACTCGTACAGCGAAATCTTGGCCTCTCCCTATCCGACCAGTATTGGATTAGGCCCCAAGGTTCCGGTCTCGCGTGGGAAGATATTAACTTCTTCAATAACGCCTTTGATGACGTCTCACTGTCTATTGCGCCCTTTGCCCCAGAGGGAAAAGCGGCTGCCGCAAAGCCCGACAACACCTCGGACGGCAATCTTCAAAAGTACTGGACGTGCGAGGGCGAACGTCGAATTCTGCATAAGGCAGGAGCGCACCTGAACCAGGAACCTTATAACGAGCTGGTGGCGACCGCGCTCCACCGTCGCATCCTAAACGCCTGCGATTATGTGCCTTACTCGCTCGAGGGCACGGGCACTTCCGCCCTGAGCATATGCGATGTCTTCTTAACTGATGAAGAAGAGTATGTCCCTGCGTTCTATGTAAACCAGCACGCAAACGCAGATGAACGGCTAACCGACTACGAGCGATACGTAGCAAACTGCGAGGAACTCGGGGTGACAGGCGTCAAGGATGCCCTTGACCGCATGATCGTGTGCGACGACATCATCGCCAACTACGATCGTCATTGGCGTAACTTTGGCCTCGTGCGAAACGTCAACTCACTAGTCTGCAGACCAGCCCCCATCTTCGATTCAGGCTCATCACTCTGGTGCAACATATCACTAGAGGAGCTTAGGGCGGGAGAGCACAGTTTTACCAGCGCGCAGTTTCATTCAAGCCCCGCCAAACAAATGCTGCTCGTCGAGGACATGGGCTGGTTCGATGGAGACAAACTCAAAGGCTTTGTCGACGAGGCAATCGAGATTCTGTCTAAAAACGATGCTCTAGCAGCGAGACTACCTTATCTAAAAGAGGCGCTAACGTGGCGCCTCGAAAGAATGATCGACATCGCTGAATGGAGTTAGCAAGGCAGCATTGCCCCGCCAACTCCCCTACCGTCCGCGCAACGCCTTGAGCTTGGCCAGGGTATCGGGGCTCAGGCGGCTGCCCAGAGTCATCTTGATCTGCGGAGCTTCCTCTGCCTCGTGAACGTCGTTATCGATCTGTTTGATCTCGTCCACCAGCATACGGCTCGAGATGCGCGTGACGCCCTTGCCCATGACGACGGCCTGTATTGTGCCGTCACTCGACACCACGGAGCACGCGCGGCCTTCCTCGCGCGCCTCGATGCAGAGCTTCTGTACCACGGTATCGGCAGAGACGCCCGTCGGCGAAAACTCGATGCGCACACCGCGGGCCGGCAGGTTGGGGCGCTCGTTGGAGATATTGCCCGCGCCGTCGAACACGATCACGGCTTCGTAACGGCCCTGGGCAAACGCCGCTACGTCATTAATGAGCGCAGTTCGGGCCATATCGTGAACGTCGCTGGAATACGGATCGTCGGAATGGTCGTAGACGAGCTTTTCGTAGCGCGGCGTGCAGTGGATCACGTTGTAACCGTCGACCACCAGCAGCTCGGGCTTGTTGGAGTGCACCGTCGAGACTGGGTCGGCGATGGCCTGCGCAAACGCATTGCCGCCCACGCCGTAGGTCGCGGCCGAAACAATCGGCTTGGCCGAGCCCTCGCCAAAGCGCTTGGCCTTGGACTTGGCACGGTTTTTCTTGGACATGCGCTACTCCTCCCCCATGAGTTCGCCGGCATTGCGGCGCAGCCACTCAAAGCACAGCGCGGTGGTCGCCTGGGCAACGTTGAGACTCTCGGTCATTCCGCGCTGGGGAAGCTTGGTCAAAAAGTCGCATTTCTCGAGCACAAGACGCGAGATGCCGTCGCCCTCGGAACCCATGACGAGCGCAACGCGGCCCTCGAAGGGGGCGTCCCAGCAACTGCCTTCGGCGTGCTCGGAGGCGCCGCCCACCCAAAAGCCGGCGGCCTTGAGGTCATCGAGCGCACGGGCGATATTGGGAACCTGCGCGATGGGCAGGTGCATGACGGCGCCGGCAGAAGTCTTGTAGCTGCCGACGGTCACACCGGCGGCGCGCTTGTTGGCAATGATGACGCCCGCCGCGCCCACGACCTCGGCGGAGCGCACGATGGCGCCAAAGTTGCCGTCGTCGGTCACATGGTCGAGCACGACGACGAGCGCCGGACCGTCGCCCGCACGGTCGAGGATATCGGCAACATCGGCATAGGGGAAATTGCCCACCTCGAGCGCAATGCCCTGGTGAGCGCCATGGCTCGACAGCGCATCGAGCTGCGCGCGCGGCACATACTTAATGCGGACGCCTGCAGCGTTGAGGTCGTCGACCAGGCGCGACAAGGCGGCATCGCGCTCCCCGCCCTCAGCGATGAGCGCGCACTTGACGGGAAAGCCGGTACGCAGCGCCTCGGCGGCAGCACGGCGACCTTCGATAAACTCGCCCTTGGGAACCTGGACGTTATCGCGGCTACGCTCGCGCTGCGGGCGAGCGGCCTGTGAGCGCTCGCGCTGGCCCTTGGGAGCGGCAGCGCGGTCGTTGCGGCGAATCGGACGCGAGCCAGAAGCAGCCTGCTTGCCTCCACGCGATGCACGCTTGCGATTGTCGGCCATAAAGCGGCCTCCTTTAAATACTTTTCAAACAGGACAAAAGAAGCGACCGCTTAAGACGAATAGCTCAAGCGGTCGGTACGGGTTTTCCAAGTGCCCGAGATTGCCGTGAAAGAGGAGCGACGC
>UQVT01000107.1 GCA_900544465.1 uncultured Collinsella sp.
ACTCGGCATTGGCGATCGAGGGCTGCTGTCCCCACTCCTCGGCGGGAATCGAGATCTCGACACGAGCCTTAGCATCATCCGCAAGCGATATCTGGGTGATCGTGCCAGAGCGGCCGTAGTCGAAGTCGGGAGCCTTAAAGATACCGGGGCGCACCGTTGCCATCTGCGGACGGTGGTTGGGGCAAATGATGGTGGCCATCAGGTTGCCGCCAAACGCCGGACGCGTCTGTTGCAGCAGTCCCGTCTCTGCATCCATCGAAAGTACGGTGCAGTCAGCCGTAAGGCCCGTCTGCAAACGCACGGCAACGCCGGGTGCCAGTTCGCGACCAAAAGCGGCCGCACCGTATAGGATGGCCTCGGGTTTGCGTTCGGCTACCAAATCGCAGATCAAGCGGGCGTAGACCTCCGCATCGTTTTGGCGCAGGCGCTCGTCGCGACAGGCCAGGACTTCGTCGGCGCCCGCGCAAACCAGATGCTCCAGGTCACCGAGAGAACCCTCGGGGCCCATACCGACCAGCGCCACCAAACGGCAGCCACGAGCATCGGCAAGCTCGCGGCCCTTGCCCATGAGCTCATAGGCAACGGGATTCACCGTATAGTGCTCGTCGGTCTGCGCGAATACCCAAATGTCTCGGTACGCATCGAGGCCAACCGCACCAGCGGCCTCATCACGCTCGATCGAGATAGCGTTGACAGGGCAGGCGTCGACGCACCCACCGCATAGGATGCAGCCGTCGGTTACGCGGGCGCATCGGCTTGATCGCTCGCCTTCCACTACGATGCCGCCCGAGGCACAGGCGCGAACGCAGCGACCGCAACCGATGCAGGCTTCGCTATCGATATTCAATCCGCTCATCTATGCCATCCCCTCGATAATCTTGGCGAGCTTTTCCGCCTGCTCGGATGCCGTGCCCTCAACGGTCTCGCACGTTTGATCACGGTCGGGCACAAACGAGCGCACGACCTGCGTCGGCGATCCGGCAAGACCGCAACGCGAGGGGTCGGCGTTCACGTCGGCAGCGCTGACCACGCGCACGTCCGCATCCTCGGATGCGCGGATACCGGCAATACTCGGCATACGCAGCTGGCCAATCTCCTTGGCGGTCGTCATCGCACACGGCATCTCAAGATAGACCGTCTCCTCGCCGGCATCGCAGCCGTGAACAAGCGCCAGTGAACCACAGGTCGTAAAGCCCGCGCTCTGCACGCAGCTCACGTCGGTCACACAGGGAATCTCAAAAGCACCGGCCAGCTCGGGGCCGATCTGGGCCGTATCGCCGTCCACTGCCATCTTGCCGCAGATGAGCAGGTCGAAGTCCTCGTCGAGAGCCTCGATGCCGCATTTGAGGGCATAGGTGGTGGCTAGGGTATCGGCACCTGCAAAGGCGCGATCGGTCAGCAGCAGCGCGTCGTCGGCACCTCGAGCGATGCAGTCGCGCAGCAGCGACTCGGTCGCGTGGATGCCCATCGACACCACCGTTACGCGCACGTCCATGCCAAAGCCGATAAAGTCGTCTTTCAGCGCCAGCGCGCATTCCAAAGCGCTCGCATCAAAGGGATTAATGACCGCCTGCTTGCCATCGCGCACGATGGTATTGGTCTTGGGGTCCATCTTGACCTCGGTGCTGCCCGGCACGGCCTTGACGCACACCACCATATGGAAATCGCTCATCTTCACGCGCCCCCTTTCTGGACGAGCTCATCCAAGAGCTTCTCCGAAAACAGGTTGCCGCGACCCAGCTGCCCATCGGGATCGAGCTGGAGCTTGAGCCGCGCCGACTCGACCATAGCCTCGTGACCGTACATCGTCTCCAAAAAGCCCGCCTTGATCTTACCGACGCCATGCTCGGCAGAAACGGCACCGCCCATGGCCGTGACCTCGGAAGCCCACTGGGCAAAGAGTTCTCCGCCGCGGCGGTAATCCTGCGCATCGCGCGGCAGAATGTTCACATGCAGATGGTTGTTACCGATGTGCCCCCAGGCGGCAGATTCAAGCCCACTTTCGGCCAACGTGCGGCGATAAAGGGCGATGACATCGGCCAAGCGTGCATTGGGCACCGACATGTCCGAGCCCAGTTTGGTGATGGCGGGATCCGTGCGGCGGCGCTCGTCGATGAGCATGTTGACGCTCTCGGGCACCGCATGGCGGAAGAACCGCTGGCATTCGCGATCGACCTCGGTGCGCGCAACCCAGGTCGCGTCGTCGCGGCCACCCGCAAGCTCCAGTACGCACCCCAAGTGATACAGCTCCTCAGTCGCCTGAACTTCGTCGTCGCAGTCGAGCTCCACGTAGACACAGACCTTGGCCTCTTTGTCGAGCGCCGGCAGCGAGGCAAACGCCGTCGACTGCTCGCGCTGGCGACGTAGAATATCCAGGGCGCCAGCGTCGAAGTACTCGATGGCAGCCGCATGGGACAGGACGGGACGCACGGAATCGGTGAAGGACACGGCCTTGTCTTCGCTGTCAAAGAAACAGCTCACGCCCCAAACGACCGCAGGCGCCGCCTGCAGGGCAATCTCGAGCTCGGTGATGACGCCGATTGTGCCACACGCACCGATAAACAATTCGATGGCATCCATATCGTCAGCAACGAAATAGCCCGAAGCATTTTTGGTCTTGGGCATGGTGTAGTCGGGAAGATCGAGCTCGAGCGTACGGCCCACTGCCGTCACGAGCGACAGGTGGCGGCCCTGGGCAAAAGCCTCGCCGCGCTGAAGCTCAAGCAAATCGCCATCAGCCAGCGCGACGTGGAGTCCCGTGATATGTGGGCGCATGGGACCGTAGGCGTAGCTGCGGGCACCAGAGGCGTTACATGCCGCCATGCCGCCCAGACAGGCAGATGCCTCGGTGGGATCGGTGGGAAAGAACTGCTCGGGGGCCTCTTGGAACTCCTCGTAGGCCTCAAGCGATGCCTGGTCCCAACCAGCAGTCGGCAGCACCTTCTTGCTCAGCTGCTTGCGCAGCTCCGAGAGCACAACGCCCGGCTCCACGCGCAGCAGAAATTGGCCTTGTTCATCGCGGCGAAGGCCCAAGTAGCGATTCATACGGGAAGTATTGAGGATATGCCCGCCGTGGGGCACGGCACCGGCGGCAAGGCCGGTTCGGGCGCCCTGAACCGTTACCGGGACACGCTCGGCATGGAGCTTTTCCAAAATGGCACGGACCTCGTCTTCCGTTGTCGGAAACGAGGTGCTCGAGGCCTCGCCCGATGCGCGAGACTCATCGCGACCATACTCTTCGAACTCGTCGGTGAAGGGTTTGATGGTTACAGACACGCGAACTCCCCCTTTAGCTAACTACAGTGTTTGCAGGGAGATGTTACCGCATCGTTTCGTCGACGTGTTCGAGACCGTCTCCATAATTGGCGATTTTTACGTTCGTGCAATTCGGCGAGCGGCTGGATTTCCTCGGCAGACGATGCTTTTAACACATATGGCCCCGCCGTCACTGACCGCGCGATTGCCGCTCGAAAAAAGTTGGAGTATTTTTTGCCGCCTTTTACCTGCGGAGACGCCAATCCGTCAAGCATTTGGTCAGCAATTGGTCAAGTAACGGCTGATACGGTCGGCATCGACAGCCAAAACCGACAGAAGTTTTGGCCCCAGAAGCAGGGAGGTTCCCATGGCATATTACTGGCCCCAGTACGGCATCGCCATCGAAGTCGACGACGATCCCCATCTCCTGCCTTTCGACGAAGAGGCATTCCCCGATACGACGGTCTACCACGTTACCACCGATGTGATCTGCGACCCCGAGTCGTTCTCGGCGCTCGCCCACCGCATCGCGCATATCCACGACATCGAGCTCCCTCCCGACTTCGACGAGCTTGTCTACTCACGCCGCCTGATGCTTCACATGCTCTTTGGAGCGAACCCGTCCACCTTTGCGCGCATCTATACCGCCAAGGATGCCGCATGAGCGCGAAGAAGCCACCCCACTTTGCAGGCCTGGGTCGTCGCAAGAAGCTCATCGTTGCCTGCTTGGCCATCGTCTGTGCCCTTGTCGCCGTAGGACTATACGCTTGGCAGTCGCAGCCCGTACCCGAGGCGGGCGCTTCGGTTACGACGGCCGAGGGCAAAACGCGTCAGGAAATCCAAGATGAGCTCGACGCCATAGTCCGCGACAACATGATGACGATTTCGGTCGCACCGGTCGCTCAGCTGCAGGAGGACGGCAAGCTGCGCGTCAACGTGCAAAACGTCCAAGACAATAAATTTCCCCAGCGATTCCGCGTCATCCAAAACGACGAGACCATGTACGAATCCGGTGTGGTCGAGACCGGCAAGACAATCGAAACGTGCCCCGCCGGCGACATCAAAGAAGGCGAGGCGTACATCGAGATCCAGGCACTCGATGCCAAGACCCTCGACAGCCACGGCAATCCGACACGTGTCAAGGTGCGGGTTGAGCAAGCCGAGAACTAGCTTTTCCGGCCGACGCGGCACCGCACGCAATTCACCAGCATTCGTCCAATCATCGCGGGGACGGCCCGCGGCGAATAGAAAGGAACGACCATGGACATCACCAGGAACATGAACGGAGCCAGAGCGCTCGTCGTGGGCGCGGGGCTCGCGCTCGCGCTCGCAATGGGCGCCGCCCCGACGCCAGCTATGGCGGCCGGGCGCGTTGGAACCACGAAAGTAATGGTCAGGACCGAGATCGACAACGTTGAGTTCAAAGTTCCGACGGTTATTCCCTTCGTCGCCAAGGCCGACGGCACGCTTCAGGGCCCCTCAGAAGACGCGACCACCATCGACAATCATTCGGCCTACGGCATCCATGTCACCAACATGAAGATCGACGCCATGAACACCTGGACCATTGCTGCCGACGCCAAAGCCGGAACCGCACAGAACTCCATCGACTTTAAGGTCGGCCCCGACGGCGCACTCCAGAACGCCAGCGCCGCAATGCAGGAGACGGGCCTCGATCTTTCCAAGAACGCAGCCTTCGACATGGGCTACCAGGGCATTGCCGGCGGCACGGACAAAATTAAGCTCAAGACAAGCGGAAACGTCGCCCGCGTCACGCGCGACATCTTCCGCGTAACCGGCGAAGGCGATCAGGTTGCAACGATCACCTGGACGGTCGAGCCCGGTGCGCACACGGCATAAGGCCGTCGCCCTGGCCGCCGCCGTCAGCATCCTAGCGTTTGGGCCAGCCATGGCCTTTGCCCAGCAAGAACAGGCGCAGGCCGCCACGCAAGTGACGGTCGACCTCTCGGAGCTCGACCGCAGCGACCGCGAGGAACCGTTGGCGCAGACAGGCGACAAACGATGGCTCTTGGCAGCAAGCGCCGCAGCAGCAGGCGCGGGAACCGCCGGCCTCGGTCTGCACATCAAACACAGCCAGAAACAAAACATGAACAGGCCGCACTAAATTAGCTAAGGAGACCCCATGGCATCGAAGAACCTTTTGCCCGTCGTCGCACTCTGCGGCGCGCTCGCAACCGGAACGCCTGTCGCCGCTTGGGCGACTCCTGTCATGGCAGACTCCTTACCAGCGGCCCTAAGCTCCGCACCAAATCCGTCGAGCGCCATTGCGTGCAAGCGTTTTTCGATCGCACAGGCCGCAATCTCAACCTCGGGATGCCTTCGTCGTAATACGGACGGCTCGATAGTCGTGGATATCAATCGTTCGAACAAGGCAAACGGCTCCCAGGCGGGGTGCGCCGTCTGCACGTGGCGCTCGGTTGTGCTCGATGCAGATGGCGATCCATGCAATTTAGAGCTGCGCATCGACATCGCTTCGGTCGATGACTCGGCGAACGGAGCGAAGGTCGCCTTCGACGGTACGTTTTTTGAGAAAGGAGGCGGTATATGTCTGGGCTGCGCCGCCGCGAATGCAGACGACACGCAGCCCACCCTCTCATTCACGGCATCGTTGCGGCTGACCAAAGCCGGTACCGATGCCATCGCGGCGGGAGAAGCGTCCCTGCTGTTCTACGCCGTCAGTACCAAAGACACAGACGCTCATTTCGAGAAGCCAGCCGGATCACTCAGCCTTACACGAGGGATAGAGGCAGGCCCTATTGAAATCGATGCCCGCGCGCAAAGCAGGCAACGCATTCTTGCCGACCCGGCGCTTCTCGAAATGGAGTGGAACGGATCCGGAGCCATCGGAATTCTCCCCTCCGCGTTTGACGCCAAGACGCTCCCCCCAAACGACGAACCCATCAACGCAACCATACAAGAAGAGAGCGCGGACAAAGAAGCAGGTGCGGGCGACACGCCGTCGCCGACAAACAGCGTCCCAGCTTCTTTCGAAGCGCCGAATGAGCCCGCTGCCGATCCAAACGATCCCGAGTTCGCGGACAGTCTGGGGCTTGCTGATCCTCAAGAGATCGATGAAGGCAACTGCTGCGTGCTTGCCGCGCTCGACCACACAGAGGTCGTCGACGCTGCGAACATCGAAGTTGCCGCCGCCAATCAGCCCGTCCGCAAGTCAGCCATCATCGCATTTCCTGAATCCATCGAAGTCGTCTTTTTGCCATCGGGCGAGGTCGTGGCCCCAACACTGCTCACCTTGTTGGGCGCCAAGAATACTCGAAACGAAATTAAAAAGGTCACGGTTGTCGACCCTGCAACCACCGCCAAGCTGCGTTTATACGCCGTTGCTCCAGACGGAGGCAAGACCTTAGAATTCGATGGTGACACACTCCTAGCCTGGCGACGTCTGGACATTATGCAAGACGTCTCGTATCAGATCGAACTCGAAGGGTTTGATCGTGCCCGCGATGCCAATATCATTGCCGCGGCTATTGAATCCCCACAGCGGCTTATGACACTGCGCTTTGAATACTATCCCTATGTCCCGACAACCACCTGAGGCTTAAATGCTGCGCGTCGTTGCTAATGCCACTTATATAACGTATTAGATGAGTCGCGATGTACCTCGCATTCCACTCTGCTACGATTGCCACGTTGGCATCAATACGGGAGGGCTCATGCCGGGCTTGGGAACAATCATCAACGTTGTG
>UQVT01000108.1 GCA_900544465.1 uncultured Collinsella sp.
TCGCCCGAGCTTGCACACGGCCTTTTGCGAGCTCTTGCCATGAACGAGAGCCAGGCTGTCACGTACAAGACGCTCGTAAAGGACGCCTCGTACGGTGAGGCGGGCCCCGACGAGAGGACCATCGCTGCGTACTTGGACCTCTTCAACAGGCTCAAGCTGACCGAGGACCTGTGCGGATGGGAGCCGCCCATGCGCTCGAAGGCCCGCGTTCGCGTGCGCCCCAAGCGCTACTTCTGTGACCCGTCACTTGCGGCGGCGTTGCTGGGGGCTACCCCTGAGCGGCTGCTTGGCGATATGCAAACGCTGGGGATGCTCTTTGAGAATCTCGTCCTGCGCGACGTGCGCGTGTTCCTTTCCACCTACGGCGGTGTCGACAACAGTGTCCATTATTTCCGAGATGAGAAGGGCCTTGAGGTCGATCTGATCGTTGAGCACGACGGGCGCTGGGGAGCCATCGAGGTCAAGCTGAGTGATGCGAAAGCAGACGATGGAGCGAGAAATCTCAAGGCGCTGGAGAGGAAAGTGCTCTCCAATCCTGCCGCCCAGAATGCCACGCCGGCGTTTTTGGCGGTCGTGGTTGGAAAGGGGAGCATTGCCTACACACGCGACGACGGCGTGGCGGTGATTCCCATGGCGGCACTTGGGGCGTAGTGGTTTTGCGGGCGTGCCGTGCTTCCTTTACCGAAAATCCATTTGGTAAACCAGATGCTCGCGGATAGAATAAAGTTGACGGCAGCCCAAGGGTGATAGCTGGGCAGCGCCGTTGCTTGGTCAAGAGGTCAGTGCCTTAATGGCAGCGACTTGTTATGCTTCGAATGCTGCTTGAGTGCCTCGGAAAGTTCGATAAGCGCCGTGAAGAGCGAGACCAAAGCAACCAAGAGCTCTGTGAGCTCTGATGGGCCCGGGATGACCTCTGATTCAAGTCACCGGGCCTCAATCTTTTTCATGCATTTGAATAGAGCGGGCGACTCTCTTGGGGCCGTCTGCATGGCGTGTGCTTGGCGCATGGTATTGCGCCCCGCTTTCATGTCCGCGCGGGCGCCTATCCTTACGGCAATGTAGCCGCCTATGTAGCAAGCGGCAGTTGACGGAGAAAGGCCATGACCGTGTCAGCTGAAAAGACGCCGGGTATCTCGGCTATCGACACGACGAACTTTGCGCGCCAGATTGTGCTGGACTTTGAGTTTGCGCCGGTGCCAAAGCAGCGCCAGCGCCGTGGACTGCGCAATGAGATTATCGAGGTCGGCGCCGTCAAGCTCGATTACCACGGCAACGTTATGGGCGAGTTCTCGCAGTTTGTGCAGACGGAATTTACCGAAGGCGTTGCGTTTCCCGTCCGCGAGCTCACAGGTATATCGGCCGTGGACACCGCGATGGCCGACCCGCTCTACATGGTGATCAAAAGGCTCAGCGATTGGATCGGCCGCTACTCCGCCCAGATAGTTTGCTGGAGCGGGACGGACCGTCGACAGCTTATGACCGAGTGCCAGGCAAAGCAAATCGACCTTGCCGCATTTCCTACGGACTGGGCCGATCTGCAGGCGTTTTACACCTCGATCATGGACGTGGGCAGCCACGAGTGCGTCTCTTTGAATGACGCGGCGACGTGGTTTGGCATCGAGTTTGACGAGTCGACGGGTCACGCCCACAGTGCCCTAGCCGACGCGCGCGTGACCGCCAAGTTGCTCAAGCAGGTGATGGACGGGGACTATCGCGTGAGTCCGCGTGCTCAGGAGATCCGCCAGCGGTGGAGGATGGGCGATCGAGCCCAGATGCGCCTTTCCAACAAGTGCCCCGAGCTGGGCGACCTGCTGCTGAAGCTGAAGGCGGAGGGGAGGTAGGCGGGGCTCCGGGAATGACCTCTGACTCAAGTCAACGGGGCTCATTTTGCTTTCTTTGGAGCTTTCTCACGGGGCTGACTTTACTTCGTCTCATTTAGTATAAAGCGGCTGCTAGATTGCATAGTGATGATAAAATTAATCAACTCAACATCAATAGCTGTCGCTTTGCGCAATGAGGGGTTCCGAGACGTATGAACGAGTCTGACACACGGCTTAAACTCATTGATCCTGCGATTATGAAGTCGTGGGATCGCAATACCCAAGTCTTCACTGAGTATTTCTTTACCAGTGGCGAGATTGTTGTGCGCGGAAGTATGGTCACCCGTAAAGACAAGAAGAAGGCTGACTACCTTCTGATGTATGCTCCGGGCATCCCTATCGCAATCGTCGAGGCTAAGGATACGGAGCACACCGTTGATGCCGGTCTCCAACAGGGGATGGGATATGCCCAGCTGCTCGATATTCCGTTTGCGTACAGCTCAAACGGAAAGGGTTTTGTTGAGCACGATTTTCTTACCGGGAAAGAGCGCGCTCTTGCCATGGACGAGTTTCCCACTCCGGCGGAACTTTGGACACGATACTCAAAAGCTAAGGGGCTTGAACATCCGTATAGCCAGGAGATTGTGACCGCTCCGTATTACCAGGAGCACGGCGGCAATCATCCTCGCTACTATCAGTGCATCGCCATCAATCGTACGCTTGAAGCTATTGCGCGAGGTAAGAATCGCATCTTGCTCGTTATGGCAACGGGAACGGGAAAGACTTTTACGGCTTTTCAAATCGTTCATCGCTTGCGACAGACTACCGAGGTTCGTAAGGTTCTCTATCTGGCGGACCGCAATATTCTCGTCGATCAGACCATAGACGGCGATTTCAAGCCTCTCAAGAGGGTTACAACCAAGGTCGTAGGTCGAAAGCTCGATTCTGCTTACGAGGTCTATTTCTCGCTCTACCAACAGCTTGTTGGAGAAAACGGTGAAGAAATATTCCGCGAGTTCGACTCGGAATTCTTCGATTTGATTATCGTCGACGAGTGCCATCGCGGAAGCGCCGCGGCGGACTCCGCATGGCGTAAGGTACTTGAGTATTTCAATTGTGCAATTCAAATCGGTATGACGGCTACGCCAAAGGAGACTGAAGAGGTTTCAAACATTACCTACTTCGGCGAACCTGTCTACACCTACTCCCTTAAACAGGGAATCGAGGATGGCTTTCTCGCCCCGTATAAAGTTATTCGTCCTAAGCTGAACGTCGACATTTACGGATACCGTACTGAGGAAGGCACCATAGATGATCGCGGCGAAGCTCTGCCCAAACGTGTTTTCGAGAAGCAAGACTTCGACAGCGAGATTGTCATCAAAGAGCGCTACGAGGAAGTTGCCAAGCGGATAACTCAATTTCTAAAGGAGACGGATCGTTACTCCAAGACCATAGTCTTTTGCGTTGACATCGAGCATGCCGAAAATATGCGACGTGCCCTTGTAAACGAGAACGCCGATATCGTAAGAGATCACCCCACCTACATCATGAAGATTACGGGTGACGACAGGGAAGGTAAGGCTCAGTTAGATAACTTCATCGACCCCGACGAGAAATACCCGACCATCGTTACGACTTCGAAGCTTCTCACCACTGGTGTTAATTCCAAGACGTGTAAGGTAGTCGTGCTCGACAACAAGTTCGGTGAGCACGGAATGACGGAGTTCAAGCAGATTATCGGCCGCGGAACCCGTATCTGTGAGGACTACGACAAACTCTATTTCACCATCCTCGATTTTCGTGACGCATCGCGTTTGTTTGCAGATCCCGAGTTTGATGGCGAACCTGTTGTTGTGTTTGAGCCTAATCCGGGTGACCCCATTGCGGATCCGGGTCCCGGCGGCAATGGCGGCAGTCCCGTTCCGCCTCCGTCTCCGATCGTAGACCCACCCGTATTGCCGCCGGACGATCCGTCCTCCCATGTGAAATATCACGTTCATGGGGCCGACGTCTATGTAGTGTCGGAGATGGTGCAGTATTACTCCTCCGATGGCCTTCTTGTAACTGAGAGCCTTAAGGACTATACGCGAAAAAACATTCTCGGCGAATACGACACTCTTGACCACTTCCTAGCGGCGTGGAACTCTGAACATAAGAAACAAGCGATTATCGATGAGCTGCGCGCGCGTGGCGTATTCCTGGATGAGCTGCGGCTCGAGACTGGACAGGAGCAAATGAGCGACTTTGACCTCATTTGCCACATTGCTTACGACCAGAGACCTCTTACGCGCAGCGAGAGAGCCAATAGTGTCAAGAAAAAGGGCGTGCTCTATGAGTATGCCGGCGTCGCGCGTGAGGTCCTTGAAGCGCTTCTCGACAAATATGCGACGTCGAACCTCGTAGACTTGGACGACACCCACGTCCTCGACCTCGAGGAATTCCGTCGGTTTGGCAGCCCAATGAAGATCGTCGCCGCATTCGGCGGCAAACAACAGTACATTCAGGCAGCGCAGATGCTCGAGGACGAGCTCTACATCGCATAGAGAAAGGTAACGATAGCAAATGGCACTGGGATCTCTCGTAAAGACCCTGCAGAACATCATGCGCAAAGACGCCGGCATCAATGGCGATGCGCAGCGCATTGAGCAGATGACTTGGCTTTTCTTCCTCAAGATTTACGATGCCAAGGAGCAGGAGTGGGAGTTTCACGATGACTCCTATCAGTCCATCATCCCCGAGCGCCTGCGCTGGTATAGCTGGGCGCACGATGCGAAAGACGGCAAGGCGCTTACTGGCGATGAGCTTCTCGACCTTGTGAACAATGATCTATTCAAGACTCTTGAGAGTCTTGAGCTTGCACCTGATGCGCCTTTGCGACACGTCGTCGTCAAGGCTGCTTTTACTGACGCCAACAACTACATGAAGGATGGGATTCTACTTCGTCAAGTCATCAACGAGATTGACGAGTCGGTTGATTTTACCGAGTACAAAGAGCGCCACGCCTTCGGTGAAATTTACGAGACCATCCTGAAAGACTTACAGTCCGCGGGTAATGCCGGCGAGTTTTACACGCCCCGAGCGGTGACTGACTTTATGGCCCAGGCACTTGCGCCCAAGCTCGGCGAGACTGTGGCTGACTTCGCGTGTGGCACGGGCGGCTTTTTGACGAGCGCCCTCAAGATTCTCGACTCCCAGGTTCAGACTCCAGCCGATCGTGAACTCTATGCAAGATCGGTCTACGGCATCGAGAAGAAGCAGCTCCCTTACCTGCTGTGCGTGACCAACATGCTGTTGCACGATATCGATAATCCTGAAGTCTTTCACGATAACTCTCTCGAGAAGGATGTTCGCGAGTGGAAGCACAAGCCTGACGGCCAGTTTGACGTCGTACTTATGAACCCGCCCTATGGCGGGTCCGAGAGTGCATCGGTGCAAAACAACTTCCCTGTTGCACTCCGTAGCTCCGAGACCGCAGATCTATTCCTTGGACTCATTCTTTATCGTCTTAAGCGAGGCGGCCGCGCTGCTGTTATCATTCCGGATGGTTTTCTCTTTGGCCAGGATAGTGCAAAGACGGAGATCAAGCGTCGCCTGCTTGAGGACATGAACTTGCATACTGTCTTGCGCCTTCCACAGAGTGTTTTCGCTCCGTACACGAGCATCACTACTAACGTTCTGTTCTTCGATAATACGGGGGCCTCTGAGGGCGTTTGGTTCTATCGCATGGACATGCCCGAGGGGTATAAACACTTCTCTAAGACCAAGCCCATTAGGATCGAACATTTTGCACCTGTAAAGGAATGGTGGGAGAACCGTCGGGATATCGAGGAAGACGGCAATCCCAAGGCCAAGTACTATACGGTTGACGAGTTGCGAGACGGCGGTTTTAACTTTGACGTGTGCGGCTATCCTCACGAGGAAGAGGAGATCTTACCGCCTGACGAACTGATCAGGAACTACAAAGAAGAGCGCGCTAAGCTCGATGCCGAGATTGACCAGAAGCTTGCTCGTATTTGCGAGATTCTTGGGATTGAGGCGTAGATGAAGGCAAAAGACCTGAAGAACTCAATCCTGCAAATGGCGATTGAGGGAAAGCTCGTTCCACAAGACCCGAGTGATGAGCCTGCAAGCGTCCTGCTTGAGCGTATTCGTGAAGAGAAGCATAAGCTTATTGCTGAGGGTAAGGCTAAATTCCCGAAGGGCGGGGAGAGCATTATCTATATCGGTTCCGATGGCTCCCCCTATGAGAAGCACGTGGACACTAAGGGACGCGTTCTGAGCGACAAGTGCATCGCGGACGAGGTTCCGTTTGGGATTCCGGAAAGCTGGGCCTGGGCGAGATTTAGTGAAGTCATTGGAATTGCAGCGCGTTTGGTCGACCCGTTGAAATATCAGGACTTTCCTCATATCGCGCCTGACAACATCCAAAAAGGCACCGGAAAGCTCTTGTTCTGTCATAGTGTTAAGGCCGACGAGGTTAAGAGCGCCAATCACCTGTTCTCTGCAGGACAGATTCTCTATTCGAAGATTCGTCCAGCTCTTCGAAAGGCGGTTATCGCCCCTTTTGATGGGCTGTGTAGTGCGGATATGTATCCGCTCAACACCAAGCTGCAACCTGAATATGTCCTCACGGTTCTCCTCAGCAATTTCTTCACTGAGGAGACGCTTAAGGGTGATACGCGTGTCAAAATGCCAAAGACTAATCAGAAGTCATTGAACGTCATTCTGGTCCCAGTTCCGCCTCTCGCCGAGCAGCGCCGCATCGTCGAGCGGGTGAACGAGCTCATGCCCCTGGTCGAGGAGTACGGTGAGCTCGAGGACGCCCGCGAGGAGCTCGACGCCGCGCTGCCCGGCCGCCTGCGCAAGTCGGTGCTGCAGCTGGCGGTTCAGGGAGGGCTCGTGCCGCAGGACCCCGCAGACGAGCCCGCCGGCGTTCTGCTGGAGCGCATCCGCGGGCAGCGCCGGCAGCTCGTGGCCGAGGGGGAGATGAAGGCCCCGAAGGGCGGTGAGTCGATCATCTTCGCCGGTTCCGATGGCCGCCGCTATGAGAAGAGGGTGGACGCCAGGGGCCGCGAGTCCGAGCCCGTCTGCATCGAGGACGAGATCCCGTTCGAGATACCCGAGAGCTGGGAGTGG
>UQVT01000109.1 GCA_900544465.1 uncultured Collinsella sp.
CTCTGCTCAAAGCCTTCAGCAGCAAAAACAGGAACTATTCCACCGCAACTTATGGGGGGACGGGGGATGCGATAGTATTGCATGGTGGTATTCGATTAACCGAGGCTTCATCCGAGGGCTTTATGGAACAGCAGCATTATCAGAGCCTGCAAGACCAGGCGTACAACGCATTGCGCTCCAAGATCATCTATGCCGAGCTCAAGCCCGGCACGCGCCTTTCGGCGATTGGTCTGGAAAAGGAGACGGGAATCGGGCGCACGCCCATTCGCGAATCCTTTGTGCGCCTGCGTGAGCAGGAGCTGGTGGAAACGCGTCCCAAAAGCGGCACCTACGTCTCTAAGATCAGCATGGAACGCGCCGAAAACGCCTGCTTTTTGCGCGAGAAGCTCGAGAGAAGCGTGCTTATTAAATGCTGTTCGGCCGCCTCGCCCGAGCAAAAGCAGCGGCTTGAGCAGATTCTTACCGAGTCCGAGTCGCTCGACCATGGCGAAACGCGCCGTTTCTTTGACCTGGATAACCTGTTCCATGAGACATGTTTTGAGATTGCCGGTCGTCACATGTTGTGGGATTGGATGAAGAGCATCAACACGCATTTTGAGCGATACAACTGGTTGCGTATGGTGTCGCAGGATCTGGACTGGGAGCCGATTCGTCGGCAGCATCGCCGGATTCTCGAGGCCATTAAGAGGGGCGATACCGACGCGGCGAGCTATCTGGCAGAGACGCACTTGCACCTGATGCCCGAGGAGCAGGGCCCGGTTATCGCCTTGCATCCCGACCATTTTGAGCTGTCCAAAGATACGGCCATCTAACTCGCCCCATTACAGTCTGAAGTGG
Source organism: uncultured Collinsella sp. (assembly GCA_900544465.1). GTDB lineage: Bacteria > Actinomycetota > Coriobacteriia > Coriobacteriales > Coriobacteriaceae > Collinsella. Next base: position 838 of record UQVT01000109.1, read on the forward strand.
GCCACCGATAAATTTCGATGGCGAGCATTCGGCGCATTGCCTACGATACGGGCAAGCCCCGAGGGGCCGCCGATCGGGCGCCTCCGGATGGCCGTCTGCCCCTGCCCCGTAGAGGGCCCGGGGGGTGTTGCCACCGGGGGCGCTCGCCGCTCCGGACGACTGATAGGAAACTGCCGGGCGCAAGCGCCACGGCCAGGTAATGTGGGTGTCGCAGGGAGGGGTTCCGATCGGCCTACCGATTGGAGGATAACACCGTGGCACCACCTAGAATGCCGGAAGCCGTCATCGGGCTCGATGTCGGGAAATTGTCCCATTGGGCATGCGTCGCGACCCGGGACGGCGAGATACTGCTGAGCGCCCCCGTCGCGAACAGGGAGGGCGATCTGGACTCGCTGTTCGGCCGCTTCCCCGACGCGCTCGTGGTCGTCGACCAGTCGCGCAACATAGGCGCCCTCGCGCTCGCCCGCGCCAAGGCGGCCGGGATGTCGGCGGCGTACCTGCCGGGACTCGCGGCACACGGGGCCGCCAGGCTCTTCGCCGGCGACGCCAAGACCGACGAGCGGGACGCAATGGTCATCGCGAAGACGGCGCTGGGCATCCCCGACGCACTCCTGCCGGTCGGGGATCCGGGCCCGACGGTCGCGGCGGCGAGGGCGCTGGCCGCCCAGAGAAACTTCCTGACCTGCGAAAACACCAGGAGCAAGAACCGGCTGCGCAGCATCCTGCTGGAATCGTGCCCCGCCTTCGAGGCGTTGGTCGACCTGTCCGACGGTCCCCAGCTGAGGCTCATGGCATCCCTCGGCGGGGCCTGGTCGGTGGCCGACGCCGGGCCCCGCAGGGCGGCGGCGCTCACGCGCGGGGCGGCGCGCGGCAAGATCGAGGCCCTCGTCCGCTCGACGGCCTCCTCGACAAGGCCGGACGCGGCGGCCATCGCCGCCGAGGACCGGGCGGTGAGGCTGCTCGCGCGCAGGATCTCCGAGAACTCGGCGGAGATCGATGTGATCACGGCGGAGATATCCGCCCTCCTCGAGGGCGACGATACCTACCGATGCCTCCTGACGGTGCCGGGGATCGGCCCCAAAACCGCTTCCGAGCTCGCGATCTCCATAGATATCGAAGACTTCCCAAGCCACGACAGGCTCGCGTCGTACTGCGGCCTGGCGCCGCGCAACCGCCAGTCGGGGACCTCGATCTCCTCGGTGACGGCATCGCGCCAAGGCAACAAGAGGCTGAAGAACCTGCTCATATTCTCGTGCAACTGCCTTACCCGGACAGAGGGAAGATGGGGCGATTACTACGCTAGGTGCCGAGAGCGGGGCATGCCGCACGGCAAGGCGCTCAAGGCGCTGGCACGAAAGAGGCTGAAGGTCATCTACGCGATCATGCGGGACAGGGTGCCCTACGCCGCCTAGTCGAAGCGCTCCGAACAGATTGGAGCCCATCGGCCGAAAGGCCTGGCGTTAGCATGTCGCGATTCAATCTCGAAAACAGCATTGCCCAGTTGACAAAACTATAGGAACACCCCCCTCATTAGTTGCAGTGAAATAGGAATTGTTTTGCGGCTCTGATGGCGTAAACAGTCCGTATTTCACCGCAAGTGCGAGACGCTACCGGGGCACAAAAAAGCTGCGGCGCCGCTTGGAGGAAAAGACCGGAAGCAAGGGTCCATTCCTTCAGACGGCGCCGCAGCTGTTTTGGTGGCTCGGTTTTTGTCGATGTGGCTTAGTTGAGCGCGACTGCCAGCCGATTATACAAAGCGGCTCGGGGGCGTGTCGCTTCCGTCGCGTTCTATCAGCATACAAGACGTTTTCGGTTCTTGTCCGTGACGGAAACGGCGCGCTTCCGAGCCGCTTTAAAAGAAAGGGGGCGAGGTCTAGGGCACGCCCCCTTTCACGATAGAGAGCTAAACCTAGCCGCGGACCTTCTTGACGACGTCCATGGCCTCGCGGGCAATCTGCTCGACCTTGGAGAAGTCGCCGTCGGCAAACAGGGCCGGCTTGACCATCCAGGTGCCACCGCAGGCGATGATGGCGGAGGAGCTCAGGTACTCCTCGACGTTGGCGGTGCTCACGCCGCCGGTGGGCATAAAGCGGTGACCGACAAACGGAGCGGCGAGGGCCTTGATGGTGTTCAGGCCGCCATACTGGGACGCGGGGAAGAACTTGGTGACCTTGAGGCCCAGGTTCTCGGCTGCGGTGACCTCGGAGGGGGTTACGGTGCCGGGAAGGACAGGCAGGTCGATGTCGATGCAGTGCTTCACAACGTCCTCGTTGTAACCCGGGGAGACGATGAACTTGGCACCGGCTGCGCGGGCCTGCTCAACCTGCTCGACGGTCAGGACAGTGCCGGCGCCAACGCACATCTCGGGCTCGGCCTCGGCCATAGCGGCGATGCACTCGGCGGCGCAGGCGGTGCGGAAGGTGACCTCGGCGGACTTCATGCCAGCTGCCATAAGGGCGTGGGCGAGCGGAGCGGCGTCCTCGACCTTGTCGAGCACGACGACCGGCACGATGCCCAGGGACTCAAGCGTGGTGTAGAACTGATCGAACATAATGTTCCTTTCGATGTATGGCGCGCATGGGCGCGTGATTGCCAAATATGCTGGTCAGGAGCCGATTTTGGATTGGTTATCGGAGGCACTGCTTGGGGTTCAAGCAATTCCAAAACCAGCTGCTCGACCAGTCATGTAGGGAATGCCAGGCAAAACCGGAATGGGACTGGTGGTTTTGCCCGACCGGAGGAATCGGGGAGCGGGCCGCAGGGGTATGGGATTGGAAAGCTGCGGCCCGCGGAATGGAGACGGATTAGCGCGCGACGCGGGTGCCACCGTCGGCGGCGGATGCCACGGCTGCGATCTCGTCTGCGGTCACCAAGTTGGAATCGCCCTTGATGGTGAGCTTGAGGATCGACGCTGCAATCGCATAGTTGACGGCGTCCTGCGGGTCAAAGTCGTTGGTGAGGGCATGGACGAGGCCGGCGTTGAAAGCGTCGCCGGCGGCAACGCCCTCGAGCACGTGCACGTCGTGAGCAGGGGAGAACCAGTGCTCGCCGCTCTCGGCGTCAAAGAGCATGCCCATCCAGATGGAGCGCTCGACGCAGGAGATGTTGCGGACGACCGAGGCGACCTTTTTGCAGCCGTACTCGGCGCAGATCTGACGGGCCATCTCGACGTAGGTGTCGCGCTCCTCGATGCCATGGGCAAGGGAACCAGAGACGCAGGTCATGCCGAGGCCGGCGGGCGCATCCTCGTCGTTGGCGATGCAGATGTCGACGAGCGGCAGGAGTTCCTTCATGGTGGCCTGCGACTGCTCGGGCGACCACATCTTGCCGCGATAGTTCACGTCGCACACGGTGGTGATGCCCTTGGCGCGGCAGGCGGCGAGTGCCTCCTTGCAGGCGGCGGCCATCTCATCGGAGACGGCGGGGGTCACGCCGGAGAAATAGAAGACATCGATGCCCTTGAGGATCTCGTCCCAGTCAAAGACGTCGCGTTTGGCCATGTTGATGGCAGAGAACTTGCGGTCGTAGACGCAGCCGTTGCCGCGCTGCGAGGCGCCGACCTCAAACACATAGGAGCCAAGACGGTCGCCCTGACGCACGACGCGCGTTGTGTCGACGCCGTAGGCCTTCAGCGAACGCAGCGCGCACTCGCCTAGGCGGTTGGCCGGGACAACGGATACGTAAGCGGCCTTGTCGCCTTGGTAGGCCAGGGAAAGAGCGGTGTTGGCCTCGGCGCCACCGTAGCGGACGTCAAACTCGGTTGCCTGCTCAATGCGCAGATGATCTTTGGGCGAGAGCCTCATCATGATTTCGCCGAAGGTAAGAACCGTTTTACCCATGGTCGCGCAGCTCCTTCTTGCTCGTGCGTACACCTTTGATATGGCGTTGGCGCGGAGGTGCCAAGACGGTAGGGTACATCTTTACACCTCCGCGCCAACGCTTGCCGAAATCGGTTTACGAAATCGGTTTCGTTTCGAGTTGTAGTATACTCACCTACAGCGTTTTGCAAGCGAGATTTTTAAAAAAATGCCTAAAATGGCTCAGACTGCTGACAATTGGGAAACGGGGTGCGCCATGGCGCAGATGAGAATCAAGGACATTGCCGCCGAGGCGGGTGTGAGCCCGGCCACGGTCTCGCGCTATCTCAACAACCGTCCCGGGCAAATGACCGAGGAAACCCGTGCTCGCATCGCGGCGGTTATCGAGCGCACCGGCTATCGCCCACGTGCTGCCGCGCGCAATCTGCGCAGCTCACGCACCAACCTCATCGGCGTGATTCTGGCCGACATCGCCAACCCGTTCTCGAGCGCCATGCTCGAAGGACTTTCCTCCAGTGCCGCCGCGCGCGGCTGCTCGCTTATGACTGCCATTAGCGGCAACGACCCCGCAAAGGAGGCCGAGTCGCTCGCCAGACTTATCGATGCTGGTGTGGACGGCCTGGTCGTCAACACCTGCGGCGGTAACGACGAGGCGATCGCCGCGGCAGCGGGACGCCTGCCCGTCGTGCTGCTCGACCGCGATGTTGTCGACGGCGGTGCTGACCTGGTGACATCTAACAACCGCGAGCTGGTCGCCGGCTTGGTAGACGCCTTGGCCGCCGCTGGTAGCGAGCGCCTGTGCCTGCTCACCGAGGCAAGCGACGACAGCCCCGTGCGTCGAGAGCGCGCCGAGGCCTTTGCCGACGAGCTTTCGCGCCGCGGCCTTGCCGGCGAGGTTGTCACCTTGGCCGATGGCGGTGCCACTGGCGTTGGCCGCTTGGACGAGACCATCCGCGGCTATGCGGGCAAAAGGCTCGGCCTCATCGCCGTCAACGGCCTGGTTTTCCTGCGTCTGACCGAGGCGCTAGCGCAGCTGGGACCCTCGCTGCCGGCGGGGCTCAAGATCGCGACGTTTGACGACTACCCCTGGAACCATGTGCTCTTTGGTGGCGTGACCACGGCCGCGCAGGACACCCTCACCATTGCCGAGCGCGTGGTCGAGCGCCTGTCCGAGCGCATCGACGTCGTCACCACCACCGTGGGCGAGGCCGCAAAGCTCGCCCCCAAGCGTATCGAGGTCCCCGGCCACATCGAACACCGCGCTTCGACCTCGCGCTAGTCTGTATGATAATATATAGACAATGTCATACAGGAGGTATCCATGGCTGCGTCTGTGCTGAGTGTGCGAGTGGACTCGTCAATTAAAGACTCATTTGCCGAACTGTGCGAAGAGCTTGGCATGACTTCGTCCGTTGCGGTCAATATGTTCATGAGGCAGATGTTGCGCGAGCGCTCGCTGCCGTTTGTTCCTTCACTTGGTAAAAACTCTGCGAGCGAAAACGTCGCCGCAGACATTTTGGATATTGCCCAGATTGAGTCCGCCGTCCGCGAGGCAGCCAGCTCGATTCCCGCCATCAAAACCGTGATTCTTTTTGGTTCGTATGCCCGTGGCGAGGCGCATGTCGATAGTGATATTGACTTGCGTCTCGAAGTCGATCGCGAGCAGGGCTTTGGTCTTTTCGCGCTGTCGGCATTTGGCGAGGCGGTGCGCAAAGAAACCGGGAGGCAGGTTGATCTCGTCTCGAGCGACCATCTTGATGACGATCTTGCCGCGGTAATCGAGCGCGAAGGAGTGATCCTTTATGATCGCGCGTAAGTCAGACGGTCTCCGCGCTCAAGAGGTTTTGGAAGCCATCTCTGAAACGAACGAGCGCATCAAGGCTTTTGATATCACCGAGGACCAGTTTCTGCATGCGAATGACGTGCGGACGAGGGCGTTGGCGGACTCCCTTTTGATGTGTGCGCTTAGGGTGACGGAAGAAGCGGGCAAGTTGTCGGAACGCTCGCAGCGGCTTCATCCCGAAATTGAGTGGCGTGGAATTGTCGGCATGAGAAATTATCTTGCGCATGATTACGGCAATGTCGACCGCTCGGTTGTTTGGGATGCAGCGACGAAGGAGTTCCCTACGCTGGAACGAGCCTGTAGACAAATTGTCTCCGAATCTGAACGCTAGCCGCTCGTTCGTAACTGCCTGTTCGCACACGTTTTTTGAGCGCTTGATACGCTTTAACCCTGCGGAAACATTTTTCTGCGAT
>UQVT01000110.1 GCA_900544465.1 uncultured Collinsella sp.
AAATATAGCATACAACTAGTCGACATAACCAAAACATGTATGTAACTTGTATGCCATCGAGAGCATCAAACGAGAAGAAAGGCTGATGCACGATGACTACTCAGGAACAGGTTAAGGACGTCGTCTCCCAGGTTTTGGCTGACAAGGCAGACAAGGGCGGCATCAAGCGCGTCGTGTGGATTGGCGCCGGCGGATCCAACGGCGGCAACTATCCTGCCCAGTACTTTATGGAGCACGAGGCCACGCAGGTCGTGAGCTCCAGCTACACCAGCAACGAGTTCGTGCACGCCACCCCGGCCTACGTCAACGAGAACACCCTGGCCGTCGTCGTGTCCATGCGCGGCACCAAGGAGACCATCGTTGCCGCCCAGGTCGCCAAGGACCACGGCGCCAGCACCATCGCCATCTATGTTGACGAGTCCGGCCTCACCGAGGTCTGCGACTACAAGATTCAGTACGACAGCCTGGCCGTCGACGAGTCCTGCATGGGCCGCACCAACTCCGCCGTCGTGACCATGATCGCCATGGAGCTTACGCAGCAGACCGAGGGCTATGCCGAGTACGAGACCGCTATGGCCGCCTTCGACTTGGTCGACCCCATCTATCGCAAGGCCGTCGAGTATACCCGTCCGCTCGCTGCCAAGTGGGCCGAGCAGAACGCCGACAAGCCCTGCATCAACGTCATGGCCCAGGGCCCGCTCTTTGGTGCCGCCTACGTCTTTAGCATCTGCAACGTGCAGGAGATGCTGCAGATCGACTCCTGCACCATCAACACCTGCGACTTCTTCCACGGCCCCTTCGAGATCCTGGACAAGCGCACCTCGCTGTTCCAGCTCATCAGCGTCGGCCGCAGCCGCTGCAACGACGAGCGCGGCATCCGCTTCGTCAACCAGTACGGTGGCGAGCGCGTCTATCAGCTCGACGCCAAGGAGCTCGGCCTCAACGACATCAAGGACAGCGTGAGCGAGTACTTCAACCACCTGATCTTTGCCCCGATCCTCAACAACGTGTATATGCGCGCGCTCTCCGCCGTCACCCACAAGGACTACATGACGCGCCGCTACATGTGGAAGCTTGAGTATTAGTTACGCGGTTTTACCAAACCGCGTAACGGCTCGACGCTGAGCGGTCCGCATTTGGACAATCTGACGTTCAACTTCAAGGGCGCGACCAGAAGGTCAGCGCCCTTTCGTTTCACGTCACCTTGCCTCAAATGCGGCCCGCTCGCTGACTTATGCTCAACCAGCGGCGCCTTAGACGTTGGGAACGTTCCTTTTCTGCCGGCAGTTGGGGACAGTCCTAGTCGTTGGGGACGCACTTGAATGACCAGTCATTTAAGTGCGTCCCCAACGACTACTCAATGAGTATGTGGGGAGCAGATTTTTCCGCTCGCCGATTTGTGTCTTGAAAAATGTATATAACGACTATAACGTAGTACGAAACATATTGGAAACAATACCGAGGAGGCTGCGTTGAAGAAAAGCAATCTGGGCTATGTGCTGGTGCTGATCGCCGCGCTTATGTGGGGCAGCATCGGAATCTTTGTAAACGGCATCTCGGCCATGGGCGTTTCGTCCCAGAGCATGGCTGCCTTTCGCTTGTTGGTCGGAGCGCTTATCTTGGCGCCGGTCCTGATGTTTATGGGCTGCCGTCCGGGTGAGGGGTCTACCGTGGCTCAGGGTCCGCTGGCCCTGTTCAAGGCAAGCCCTAAAGAGCTTGTTCCCTGTGCGCTTGTCGGCATCGTCGGTTTGGCCGCCGCCAACACCTGTTATTACGAGTGCATGGGCGAGGTGGGCATGTCCACGGCCTCGGTGCTGCTCTACACCTCGCCGGTGTTTGGCGTCATGCTCGGCCGCGTGCTTTATCGCGAGGACGTGACCCCCAACAAGCTCGTTGCCATTGTCTTTAACATCGTAGGCTGCGTGCTTGCAGTGACCAATGGCGACCTTTCCGGTTTTCATTTTTCGGTTTGGGGCGTCACGTCGGGCGTGATTGCAGGCCTTTGTGGTGCGTCGCTCGCGGTGTTTAGCCGAATAGCAACCAAGACGGTCCACCCGCTGGCTGTCACGTTTTGGGGCTTTGTTTTTGGCGGTGCGGTTATGGCAGCTATCGCGGCTCCGTGGCCGGATGTCGCCGCGGCAATGTCGCCACAGCTGCTGCTGCTGTTCCTTGGCTTTGGACTCATCCCCACAGCCGTTGCTTACATCTTATATATGCAGGGTCTGTCCATGGGGCTCGAGACATCGAAAGTTCCCGTCGTAATGTCTTTCGAGACGGTCGTCACCGTACTGGTGGGCATTGGTGTCTACGCCGAGCCCGCCGGCGCGATTAAAGTCCTGGGCATCGTGTTGGTGCTCGCGTCCATCCTGATTATGAACACCGACTTCTCCAAGCTGCGCAACAGTGTGTTTGTCGGTCATGTCATTGAGAGCATGACCTTTAAGCCCAACGCGTGGTGGACCGAAAAATCTCAGGACATGGATCTGTTTAAGGAACGCACCGGCATTGCGCTGGAACCCACCGTACAGGAAAGCCCCTGGTACTTCGTGCGATAGGGGATTGCGCGCAGGGTCTGACCTGGGGTTATCCAGCTAGCGCCGGCCTACCCAGTCCAACGTTTCGAGTACGTTAAACCCGTCAACGGTCGATTTTCACCCGCGAACGGTCTTTATACTAATTAGCAATATAAGCAACGTATAAGACGTTATAATGACCATAACGAAAAGGAGGAGGCAAGATGAATCAGATCATTCTCGCATCTCATGGCGGCCTGGCCGCAGGCGCCAAAGACACGCTCGAGATGGTTCTCGGCGACGTGTCGAACGTCCACGTCGTGTCGCTTGCTCGTGACGACAAGGAGCCCATCACCAATAAGGTTGAGGCTATGATCGCCACGTTCAACGCGGACGACACCGTCTATATGCTGACCGATATGCTCGGCAGCTCGGTCAACAACAGCATGGTCGAGCTTTCCAAGAACGGCACGAAGTTCACGGTTGTCAGCGGTTTCAACATCCCGCTGGCGCTCACGCTCGCTATGAGCCCCGTCCCCGTCGAGGGCGCCGAGCTCGCGGCCCTCATCAACGAGGCCCGCAACGGTCTGACCAACCCCAACGCACCGGCCCAGCCCGCCGCGGCTCCCGCCAAGAAGGCCAAGGCGTCCCGTCACAGCTCCGGTCCCGCCAAGATCGTCCTCGCACGTCTTGACTACCGTCTGCTGCACGGCCAGGTCGTCTTTACCTGGACCACCAAGGTTCAGGCCGAGCGCATCATCGTCGTCGACAACGCTGCCGCCAACGATGACATCAAGAAGGGCGCTCTTAAGCTGGCCAAGCCCCAGGGCGTGCGCCTGAACGTCTTCACCGTCGAGCGTGCCCTCGCCAAGATGGACAAGCTCAACACCCTCGGCGAGCGCGTCATGTTCGTCTTTGGCAACACGGCCGAGATGCTGCAGTTCTGCCAGGGCTACAAGCTCGACGCCATCAACTTGGGCGCCACCGCCAACCACGACGGTGCCGATCAGGTCGGCGGCAAGGACAGCTCCGTCTTCCTCGACGCCACCCAGAAGGCCGACGTCAACCAGCTGCTCGACATGGGCATCAAGCTCTATGTCCAGCAGACCCCTACGTATCAGAGCGTCGACATCGACGCCAAGCTGTAATCAACCAGGCTTTTGCCTGACTGAAAGGAGAAGGGTATGAATACGTTCATCAGTGCGGTGCTCGTCGGCCTCGTCGGCGTGTTCTGCATGTGGGACTCCCGCCTGCTCGGTCGTCTTAACTTCGAGCAGCCCCTCGTTGGCGCTACGCTCGTCGGTCTGCTGCTGGGCGATGTGCCCACCGGCCTTGCCGTCGGTGCCGCCGTCGAGCTCGTGTCCATGGGCCTGGTGCAGGTCGGCGCCGCCGTTCCGCCCGATATGGTCCTGGGCGGCATCGTGGCCGCTGCCTTTGCGTGCCTGACCGATGCTTCCGCCGAGACCGCCATGACGATCGCCATCCCGGTCGCCGTCCTGGGTCAGCTCCTCGGCATCGTGTTCCGCTCCATCATCGCCGCCCTCACCCATGTGGCAGATAACGCGATCGATAACGGAAAGTTCAAGACCGCCTACCGTATGCACATCTGCGCCGGCTCCGGTCTGTACGCCGTCATGTACTTCCTGCCGATCTTCCTCGCCGTCTTTGTTGGCACCGACCTGGTTCAGGCCATCGTCAACATGGTTCCCGAGTGGCTGTCCACTGGTCTTAACGTTTCGACCAAGATCATGACCGCCTACGGCTTGGCCCTGCTGCTCACCATGATGATCAAGAAGGGTATGACTCCGTTCCTGTTCATCGGTTTCCTGCTCGCCGCTTACCTCAACCTGTCCGTCATCGCGGTCGCTCTGATCGGTGTGTGCCTGGCTGTCGTCTTCATGGGCTTCAAGTTCAACGGTTCCCATGCTGCTGCCGGCGTCGATTCCGACTACGATCCGCTCGAAGACGACGAAGACTAAGGAGGAACACACTATGGCAACCGCAACCAAGGACGTGTCCCTGAACAAGAAGGTCAGCCAGTTCTTCTGGCGCTCCTGGGCCATCCAGGCCTCTTGGAACTACGAGCGTCAGATGAACATGGGCTTCCTCTACGGCATGGTTCCCACGCTCGACCGCCTCTATCCGGACGAGTCCGACCCCAAGCAGCTCGCTGCTAAGAAAGAGGCTTACCACCGTCACATGGCGTTCTACAACTGCACCCCGCAGACGAGCGCCTTTATCCTGGGCCTCACCGCCTCCATGGAGGAGGAGTACGCCAAGGATCCCGAGAACTTCAACCCCGATTCGATTAACGCGGTCAAGACCTCCCTTATGGGCCCGCTTTCCGGCATCGGTGACTCCTTCTTCCAGGGCACCATCCGTGTTATCGCCTTTGGTCTGGGCGTTCAGCTGGCTCAGCAGGGCTCCATCATGGGCCCGATCCTGGCCATGCTCATCTCCATCGTCCCCTCTGTGCTGATCACTTGGTTCGCAGCCAAGATGGGCTATCAGGGCGGCCACGAGTACCTGAGCAAGCTTCAGGGCGGCGACCTCATGGAGAAGCTCATGTATGTCTGCGGCATCGTGGGTCTTATGTCCGTAGGCGGCATGATCGCCACGCTGATCGGCGCCACCACCCCGCTGCAGTTCGCTGAGGGCACCGTCGTTATCCAGGACATCCTGGACGGCATGATGCCCCAGATGATCTCCCTTGGCCTCACCGGCCTTATGTACTGGCTCATCAAGAAGAACGTCAACACCGGTTGGCTTCTCGTGATCGCCATCGTGGGCGGCATCGCCCTCTCCGCGGCCGGCATTCTGGCCTAGTCGCGACCAAGCGCCTAACCGCTTTCCCCCGGGGGCCTGCCTGGCATCCCATACCCCAGGCAGGCTTCCATCCCCAAAATGCGACAATGGGACAGTCCCCTTGTCGCATCCTCAACGGACCGGCGACTCGGTCCAAACCACGGTAACCCTGCGAGCGCCCGGCAATGTGGCGCCGCAAAAATCGAAAGGAATGTGTCAGATGTACGAGATCGACCTTAACCTCCCTAAGCAGATCGTCGCTGACGTCCTGTCCAACCACGAGATCCACAGTGTCGCCTTCGTCGGCTGCGGTGCTTCCATGTCCGACCTGTACCCCGCCAAGTACTTCCTGGCCAACAACACGGACAAGCTGAACGTTCAGATCTTCACTGCTAACGAGTTCAACTACGACACGCCTTCCTGGGTCAACGAGCACACCTTCGTGATCACCTGCTCCCTCGGTGGCTCCACGCCCGAGACCGTCGAGGCCAACAAGACCGCCAAGAAGCACAACTGCCCGGTCGTCTCCCTCACCAACAAGGCTGGCTCCGCTCTGACCGTCGACGCTGACTACGTCATCGTTCACGGCTTCCACGCCAACTTCGCTGCCAAGTGCGAGAAGCCCGGCTATGCCATCGCTCTTGCTCTCGAGATCCTTCAGCAGACCGAGGGCTATGACAAGTACGACGACATGATCACCGGCCTCACCAACGTCTTCGATCTCTGCGAGAACGCTGCTCAGTCCTGCAAGAAGCTCGCCAAGAAGTTCGCTGAGGACTTCAAGGACGACAAGATGATTTACTTCATGGCCTCTGGTGCCTCCGAGAAGATGGCTTACTCTCACGCCGCCTTCCTGTTCACCGAGATGCAGTGGATCGACGCCGCCGCCTACAACACCGGCGAGTACTTCCACGGCCCGTTCGAGGTTTCCACCGAGGGTAAGCCCTACGTCTTCTTCATGTCCGATGGCGCTACCCGTCCGATGGACGCCCGCGCCCTCACCTTCCTTGAGCGCATGGGCGCCAAGGTCGCTCTGATCGACTCCAAGGACTACGGCCTGGCTGACGCCGTGCCCGCGAGCGTCGTCACCTACTTCAACCCGCTGCTGCACCTCGCCGTTATGCGCGAGTACGGCAACCAGATCGCCGAGGCCCGTCAGCACCCGCTGACCATGCGTCGCTACATGTGGAAGCTTTCCTACTAATCACAAGTAAGTAGACCTTACGGGTTGATTGAGAGGGGATGGGGTTTGCGCCCCGTCCCCTTTTTTGCTCTTGGGAGGGCACGCCTGTCGCGTCGCAAAACCCAGGATAAAACCTACCAAAATAAACCTGTCTCTATTTGGCAGGTGGGAGGAGATGCGTATGATCAAAGCAGTGCTGTTTGACATGGACGGCGTGCTGGTCGATACCGAGTGGTTCTACAACCGTCGTCGCGTGGCGTTTATGGA
>UQVT01000111.1 GCA_900544465.1 uncultured Collinsella sp.
TCCGGTGCCCTGACCTTTACGCACAGCTACATGGTGCTGTTCCTGTCCACGGAGTGTGGCCTGTCCGCAGGCGAGGCTGCACTGATCAGCTCGTTTGCCATCTATGTCAACGCCATTCTTTGCCCGCTGATGGGCTTTGTGGCCGATAACTTCTATGCCACCAAGATTGGCCGCATCTTTGGTCGTCGTCGTTTCTGGATCTTGCTGGCCATCCCGATGATGATCGCCGAGCCGCTCATCTTCGTGGCTACGCCGTTTGGCTTCCCGTACTACTTTGTGCTGTACCTGATCTACAACGTCGCGTACACGTTCTGCACCGCCAACCTGTCGCCGCTTACCATCGAGATGACCGACGACTTTAAGGAGCGTACGTACCTCACCGGCTACAAGCATCTCTTTGGTAACGCCGCCGGCTTCCTGATGGCTGCACTTGTGGGCTTCGGCTTTGGCACCTTCGGCGAGACCAACCCGTTCAGCTACTTCATCATCGCTACGGTCAACGCTTCGGTCATGGCAATCTCGCTGCTTTGTGTGTACCTGTCCACGTGGGAGCACACCCCCGAGGAGGTCGCTCAGGAGAAGATCGAGAGCGTCGGCGAGGGTATCAAGAAGTTCTTCATCGACGTTATCTCCACCTTCCGCAACAAGTCCTTCCGCAAGGTCCTGTACGCACAGGTCTCCACGAAGCTCGCTGCTGCCTGCTGGTCTGCCTGCCTGTCCTTCTTCATCGTCTACTGCCTGCAGATTCCTAAGTCCTACGAGTCCGTGATGGAGATGCCTGGCAAGGTCGTCGCTATCGTCTGCACCGCCATCTGGGTCGCCCTCATGGCCAAGAAGGGCTTCCACAAGTCTTGGTACCTTGCAAATGTCGGTTGCGCTGCGTGCATCATTGCCTACAACTACTTCGCCTTTGGTCAGATTAACGGCACCTCCACGGTCGCCATCGCCATGATCGCCTACCCCATCATCTTCGCCATCTGGAAGTTCTTCTACGTCGGCTTCCAGTACCTGCCCGATGTTCTGCTCAACTACATCCCCGATGTCGATGAGCTCATCACCCTGCGTCGTCGCGAGGGCATCTACAGCTCCGCGCAGCAGCTCTGCCAGCAGATCGCCCAGGCTATCGCCGTCAACGTGTGGGCTATCGTCCTTGCTGCCTCCGGCTTCATTCAGACCGCCGGCAATAGCGACGCCGTGACCCAGCCCGCTACCGTGCCTCTGTATATCTGCGGCTACATGATCATCGGCTGCGCCGGCTTCTTCCTGCTTGCGGCCGTCCTTGCCCGCGGCATCAAGATCGACAAGGAGCAGTGCGACGTCCTTCGCGACGAGATTCACCGAGTCAAGGAGGGTGGCAAGATGGCCGACGTCAAGCCCGAGGTCAAGGCGCTTTGCGAGGAGCTCTCCGGCTTTAAGTACGAGGACTGCTTTGCCCACAACAACGTTGGCTTCCAGGACGGTAGCGTAACTCCCGCCGAGTAAGGCCGACATATCGTCCAAATCACAGGGCCGTGCCACCGGAATTCCGCCGGCAGGCACGGCCCTTTTTCAACAGCGTACAATTTGCCTTTAGAGCATCTTTTTGAGGGAGAAACCCATGGAGACGAACGTTATCTGGCGCAACGCGCGCGCGGCGGTTATCGAGCTTGACGACGGCGGTTACTTTACCTGCGCCGATACGTGGGAGATCTTTGTCAACGACGAGCCCGCCGGTACCACGAATACGGTCGAGACCTATGTCGACGGCCTGACCCCCGGCAAGCGCAACCTGGTCCGTTTTGTCTGTGGCGAGCGTGAGCTGAGCGTAGGTGTCACCACGCCGGCTGAGCCCTTTACCATCAACGTTCGCGACTGTGGCGCCAAGGGCGATGCCGAGCATGATGACACCACCAACATCCAGGCTGCCATCATGGCCTGCCCCAAGGGTGGCCGCGTGCTGATCCCCGCCGGTAGTTATCGCATCAAGTCTCTCTTCCTTAAGAGCAATATCAACATCGAGCTCGCCGAGGGAGCGGTGCTGTTGGCCCGTCACGATCGCGCGGCGCTTGCCTACATTCCGGGCACGGTCACAGGCGACGAGGGCGCCGGGTATGCCGGCACCGATATGCTGCCCCTGGGCCGCTGGGAGGGCGAGAGTTTCTCGACCTACTGCTCTACCTTTACGGGTCTGAGCGTGCACGACGTGTGCATCTATGGTCGTGGTGCCATCGACGGTCAGACCGATTTTGCCGAGGACAACTGGTGGAACAAGGACTTTAAGAACATCTTTCGCCCGGAGGAGGGCCGCGAGGTCGCCCGCCCGCGCATGATCTTCCTATCCGAGTGTGAGAACGTGAGCATGGCCGGCTTCACCGTCCGCAACAGCCCGGCGTGGAACATCCACCCCATCCTGTGCGAGCACGTCGATGCGCTCTGCCTGTCCATCGAGGGTCCCAAGAACTCCCACAACACCGACGGCTTCGATCCCGAGAGCTGCGGTTTTGTTCGCATCCTTGGTTGTCAGTTCTCGGTGGGCGACGACTGCATCGCCATCAAGAGCGGCAAGCTGGGCATTGAGCCCGAGCTTCGCCCCGCTACGCACGACGTGCTGATCTCTCACTGCTACATGCACGATGGTCACGGCGCCGTGGTCCTGGGTTCAGAGGCTGCCGGCGGCATCAAGGACCTTACCGTGAGCAAGTGCCTCTTTGAGCGCACCGACCGCGGCCTGCGCGTCAAGACCCGCCGCGGGCGCGGCAAGGATGCCGTCAACGAGGGCATTACCTTTGAGCACATTCGCATGGACGAGGTGCTCACGCCCTTCGTGGTCAACTCCTTCTACTTCTGTGACAAGGACGGCAAGACCGATTACGTGCAGTCTCGCGAGGCGCTGCCTGTCGACGACCGCACGCCCGGCTTTGGTGCCACGACGTTTTGCGATATCGAGGCCACCAACTGCCATGCTGCCGCGGCCTATATCACGGGTCTGCCCGAGAGCAAGGTGACGCGTCTGACGTTCCAAGACGTTCACGTTACCTTTGCCGACGATGCCGAGCCCTTTGTCCCGGCCATGGCCTGCGGCGTTGAGCCCATGGTACGCCAGGGCATCATCGCGCAAAACGTCAAGGTACTCGATCTGCAAAATGTGGTGATCGAGGGCCAGGACGGCGAGGAACTGCAGCTCCAGAACGTCGACAAGGTTATCCGTTCCTAACTCGGGGTGATGACCAGGGCTGCATTGTCGGATAAATCGGCAATGCAGCCCTTGTGCGATACGGCCGTGTGCGCTGCGCTACGCATCATGGTGAAAGGGAATACATGCTCAATAAAACGATTCCTGTCGGGGTCGATGGCTCGTCTGCCACGATTACGTCTTATGTTTTTGCCCCGTCCGAAGATGCTTATGCTTTAAAACCGCTGCCTGCAGTTGTGGTCGTGCCAGGAGGCGGCTACGATCACGTTTCGCCGCGCGAAGGCGAGCCGGTAGCGCTCCGTTTGTTGGCGATGGGCTACCAAGCGTTTGTACTGAACTATTCGGTTGCTCCGGCTGTCTATCCGCTGGCATTGCAAGAACTCGCGCGGGCGGTCGATACCGTCCGAAGCCATGCGGCAGAGTACTGTGTCGATCCTGATCGGATTACGGTCATGGGTTTTTCGGCCGGTGGGCATCTAGTTGGCTTGCTCGGGGCGCTTTGGGACCAACCCTGGCTTGCAGAGTCGATTTCGGCATCGCCTGAGTCGATTCGGCCTGACACACTTTGCTTGGGCTATCCGGTCGTAAGCTCGGGGGCCTATGCTCATCGTGGTTCGTTTGAACACCTAACGGGTGCCGATGGCGCTTTGGCTCAAAAGTTGTCGATCGAGAATATGGTGGGCGATGGCTTCCCCCGTACGTTCTTGTGGCATACCGCCGAGGATGCATCGGTACCAGTTCAAAATAGCCCCCTTCTTGCGCAGGCTCTTGCCGACCACGGGATTGGCTTTAGCCTACATGTCTTTCCGCATGGAAAGCATGGGGCATCGCTCGCCACGGCCCAAACGGCATTTAAGGGCTGCGCCGAGCATATTCAGCCACAGGTTCAGGGCTGGCCTGAACAGTTCGCTTCCTGGGAGCGTGATGGACGATGAGCGAAAGTATCTATACGCTTCGCGTTTCGAGGGCTGCGGCAGGAGCGTATCCAACGATTTCCGATGCCTTGGCGGCAGCCGATCAGCTCTATCCGGATGCCGAGCAACCGGTGATGATTCACGTCGATCCGGACGAGTATCGCGAGCGGGTCGAGATTCGTCGCTCGCATGTGACGATTGAGGGAGAGACGGCCGACAGCGTGCGTATCGTGGGCAGCCTGGGTGCCAAGATGCCTTCGGAGGACGGCTCGGGCGTCGACGGCACGCTCGGCACGTTTAGGACCTATACCGTTTTGGTCGATGCCGACGACGTACGGCTCGAGAACCTCACGATCGAAAACGATGCGGGCGATGGGCGCGAGGTCGGTCAGGCGATTGCCCTGTATGCTGATGGCGACCGTCTGGTTGTCGATGCCTGCTGCATTAAGGGACACCAAGACACGCTGTTTTTGGGTCCGCTGCCGCCGTATGAGGCCAAACCGGGCGGGTTTATAGGACCCAAACAGTATGCGCCGCGCCGGGTGGGGCGCCAGTATTTTCGACGTTGCCGGATCGAGGGCGATGTCGACTTTATCTTTGGCGGCGCGCGTGCCTACTTTGAGGGGTGCGAGATTCGCTCGCTCAACCGCGATATGGACGTGAACGGCTACGTGACGGCGGCGTCGACGCCCGAAGGCGAGCCGCACGGCTTTGTGTTCCACGGCTGTTCGTTTACAGCTCCGGATGGCGTGGCGCCGGATTCGGTCTACCTGGGTCGTCCTTGGCGCGAATGGGCGCAAACTGTGCTGATCGATTGCTGGCTGGGGCGACATGTCAAGCGCGAAGGCTGGTGGGATTGGAATAAGCCGGCGGCACACAACTGCGTGCAGTATGCTGGCGCGATTCTGCATGGGCCGGCGGGTGATACTACCGGCTGGGTGCCGTGGGCGAATGAACTCGATGTGATGGCTGCCGCCGGGTACGCTCGCGAGCAGGTGCTTGCCGGTGGGGATGGCTGGGATCCCGAGGGCGGCGACGGTGATGCGGTTGAGACGGCTGAACTGTCTGCCAACGGCCGCACCGTGCACATCGAGACGTACTGCGAAGACGAACCTGCGCTGCGTGCCCGGCTGAAGCGCGAGGGGCGTTCGGCTGCTTTTACGGGCAAGACTCCTGCAGATTTTGAGGCATGGAAGATTGCGACCAGGACTCGTCTGTACGATGTTTTGGGCCTTTCGCTTATGGACCGCGTCCCTATTGAGATTCGTGAGCTCAGCCGCGTGCGGGTTGCCGGCGGCATCGTGCGCACCCATGCGATGTTGCAGGTCGAGCGCGATGTTTGGATGCCGTTCTACCTGTTGGAACCGTCTCATCCTAAGCTTGATGAGCGGGGACTCAAACGCTGTTATATCTGCCCGCATGGCCATCAGGGAGCGGGTGCTGCAAGCGTAGCCGGTGTTGCGGGCGTGCCGGCTGTCGATGATGCCGTGCGTAAGTTCAATTACGACTACGGTCTGCGTTTGGCACGCATGGGTTACGTGACCGTCTGCCCTGATGCGCGCGGTTGGGGATACCGTCGTGACTGGAAGGGTCAGGGCGATGACGAGAACAGCTACCTGCGCGGTACGTGTCTGAATCAAGCACGTATGGCCGAGCCACTGGGTCTTACGGTCGCGGGCCTCAACGTCTGGGACAACATGCGCTTGATCGATTACTTGGAGGCGCGCGGCGACATTGCCATGGATGACCTGGGTTGCTTTGGTTTTTCGGGTGGCGGCTACATGACGTTGTACCTGGCCGCACTCGACCCGCGTGTGCGCAAGGCGTTTGTCTCGGGCTATCTGTACGGTGTCGATGATTCGCTGCTGCATCTCAATGGCAATTGCAGCTGCAACTACACGCCCGGACTTTGGCGCTTACTCGACATGGGCGATATTGCCTCGCTCATCGCGCCGCATCCGCTGCTGGTGCAAAGCTGCGAAGAGGATCATCTGAACGGTTCGCGCGGGCTGAAAAATGTTGACGAGCAGCTCGAGATCGTGCGCGATGCCTACAAGTTGCTGGGTCGCAGAGATGGCCTGCGGCACGAGGTGTGTCCGGGTGAACACCATCTGGGCGTGGCACATCTTGCCGAGGATATCGAATGGCTCGATTCGCACGTTGCGGAATGCGCCCGTTCATAGCCCCTCGGCATGCTGCGAATAAACGGTACGTTCCTGTATGACCGCCGATGGGCGGATGAGGAGAAGATTATGGAAACGAAGAGCTTGAGTGAATCGACCATTTGCTGCTTTGGCGATTCGACCACATGGGGCGATAACGGATGCGGCGCAGGCGGTAACGACATCTCCTGGACTTCGCATCTGGGCGCGTTGCTGGGAGGCGCGGTCGTCGAGAACTTTGGCATCAAGGGTTCGCGCATCGCCATCAAGGCCGACCGTACCGATTCGTTTGTCGAGCGCCTGGACGGTATCGACGATGCGGCCGATATCTACATCGTCTTTGGCGGCGTCAACGACTTTAGCCGCAACGTGCCGCTTGGAGAGCTGGGCAGCACGGACGTGCATGAGTTCTACGGTGCACTCGACTACCTGATTCGCACCATAACGGCGCGC
>UQVT01000112.1 GCA_900544465.1 uncultured Collinsella sp.
AACCTCACACGCGAGCCCTCGTTGCCGTCACCGTCGAGCACATCGACGATCTCGTACTTCACCACGGCATCGGCACCCTCGGGCACCGGCGCGCCCGTCATGATGCGGACCGTCTCGCCCGCGCCGATTGCGTCCCCAAACACATGACCCGCGGCCTCATGTCCGATAACATCGAGCGTCACCGGCGCCTCGCCAGATGCCTGCGCCAAGTCCGCCGAGCGCACGGCATACCCGTCCATGGCGCTGTTGGCAAACGGCGAGATGTCGATATCGGCCACCGCGTCCTCGGCCAAGGGAAGACCGGCGGCCTGCCACACGGGAATCTCGACGAGATCGGTCGGAGCAACGTGCGACAGGACAATCGACTGCGCGTCCTCCAGCGGAATGAGTTTCTCTGCCATATGCACCTCTTAATGCCACGGCGCACAACAGGGGCGCCGATTCTTTATGCTTGTCTCAGTATAATCCCCCGACGCACGACCGCGACTCGGCCTGCACCCGCAAATACACCTGTCAGTTGCAGGCCGCGAAACAGAACGGAAACCAACCCACCGGCTCGTCGCGTTTACCGCGTTTTATAATGCTTGCGTTGCAACCTAAAAGAGGAACGTATGGCTCATAACGACAAACCCGAAAGCGCAAACGAAGCGCAGGATCATTCCCAGCCGCTCGACGAAGGCGGTTTTTTCTCTCTGAACGACGTCATCGCGGCAGGCAGGCATCAGCTCACCCGCTCTGAGCATCTCTTGGCTGCCGACACGCGCCGCAACGCCCGCAACCTACTCGCGAGCGCCAAGTTGCTCGCACTCGTCGTCATCGTCTCGCTCGCCATGGGCGTTGCCGCTTGGGCGTTTTTGGCCTCGTTGAATATCGCGACCGACTATCGCGAGCAGCATGCGTGGATTTACGCGCTGCTTCCCGTTGTGGGCGTTGTCACCGCATGGGTGTACAAAAACCACGGTCTCGCCGCCAAACGCGGTAACAACCTGGTCATCGACTCCGCTCTGGGCACCCGCCTCATCCATATGCGCATGGCCGTCCTCACCTTCGTCTGCTCCACGCTCACGCACCTAACGGGCGGATCGGCCGGTCGCGAGGGAGCTGCGGTGCAGATTGGCGGCACCATCGCCAGCAACATCTCGAGCCTCGCCCACCTCAAAAAGCATGACCACCACGACCTCATGCTCGCCGGCATCTCGTCGGCCTTTGGCGCCGTATTCGGCTCGCCCCTTGCCGGGGCTTTCTTTGGCATGGAGATGTGCTTTATCGGCAAGATCGACTACACCGCGGGCATCTACTGCCTGGTCGCCTCGTTTACCGGCTACTTTACATCACTCGCCCTAGGTACCGAGTACGAGGCGAATGTCATCGCCAGCGTTCCCGCTATGACGCCCAAAACGGTCGTCATCGTTGTTATCAGCGCAATTATCTTCGGTCTGACGGCACGCCTCTTTGCCTGGTCGGTTCGAACCGTCAAGAGCCTCTACGGTCGCTTTATCACCAATTACCTCGTTCGCGCACTCATCGGCGCACTCGTGGTTTTGGCCGCCTATGCCCTCCTCGACGCCTGGAACTACGCCGGCCTTTCCACGTGGCTTTCCGGCGCCGGATTTGCCGGCAACACCACCCTGGCGGACGCAGCCATCAAGTTGGTCGTCACAGCGCTTACCCTGGGCGCGGGCTTCCAAGGCGGCGAGGTCACGCCCCTGTTTGGCATCGGTGCGGCGCTCGGCGGCTGGATAGGTTGCCTCGTCGGAATCGATCCCAGCTTTCTGGCAGCGCTGGGCATGCTCGGCGTGTTCTGCGCCGGCCTTAACGTGCCTATCACCACCTGTATGATGGCCATCGACCTGTTCCACGGCACGGCTGCCGGGTTCTTTGTCATCGTGGCCTTTATCAGCTACCTAACCGCCGGACACCGCGGCGTGTACCCCGCCCAGCGCATTATCTCGCCCAAGCGCCGTTCGCTTATTGTAGATGAGGGCGGTACGGTAGCGGATGCTATCGAGCGCCACAACGACCTGATAGAGTAGACGTAAGTATTCGACGTGCAGCCACAATCGGGGGCAATTCGACCTGAGCGCGACCGCACCGTCACGTCATACGCCGGGAGTCGCCCCATGCACGCAACTGATTTTGGCCTCACGCTCATCATCGCCAACCCAGCCGCCCAGTTGGGTGCGGCGCGCGAAGTTGCCGAGCGCCTGCAACGCTTTATGGACATGACTGCACGCGCATCCCAGTTTGACCTGGTGCTAACCGAGCGCATGGGACACGCCAAGGAGCTTGCCGCACAGGCTCAGGGCTATCGCACCGTTATCGCCCTTGGCGGCGACGGCGTGATTCACGAGGTCGTCAACGGGCTTATGACGCAGGATGAGGCGGTCCGCCCCGCTCTCGCCATCCTACCCGTGGGCTCCGGCAACGATTTTGCCCAAACACTCGGCATCGACGATTTCTCCGGTAAGGATTTTGGCGCGCTGCTCTCCTGCGAGCTGCAGCGTCAGGACATCGGGCGCATTCGCTCATGGAACCCCGCAAGCGGTAGCGGCGAGGCTTCCGTTGAGTACTACGACCAGACGCTTTCGATCGGCATCGATGCCGCCATCGGCCTGGGCACCACCGAGCTGCGCAAAAAGACGGGTCTCGCCGGCACTCCGCTCTACACTCTCTCGGGACTTGAGCAGTTTGGCCTACGCTATCGCAATTACCCCATGACAGCCAGCTTTGACGACGCGCCCGCCGAGCGCGTGAGGGCGATCATCATGGCGATTCAGCTGGGCCCCACGTATGGCTCGGGCTATCGTATCTGCCCCGATGCCGACCCCTGCGACGGCATGCTCGACGTCTGCTACGCCTGCGGCCCCGTCCCTCGCGCGGTTGCCCTGCCTATGTTTCTTTCGGCTAAGGACGGCCACCATACCAAGTTGCCACCGGTTCGCATGCGCCGATGCCGCCATGCCGCGCTCACCTTGGAGGAGCCCGACTACCCCATCCAGGCCGACGGCGAGCCCGTTGTCGCCTCACGCATCGAGGTCGACATCCTCGCCGGCGCCCTCGAGGTCTGGCACCCCACCCGCTAACCCCACCTAAGTTGCGGTGAAATAGGGACTGTCTTACGGCTTTAGCTGCATAAACAGTCCCTATTTCACCGCAACTTACGAGGAGGCTATTCCTCCCCGCCCGGCTTGCGACGGTTGGCCTTTTTATTGGCGTTGAAGTGCTTGTCATTAAGCCTGCGCTGGCGAGAGCGCTGAGGCACCTTGGTCTTTACGCGTCGACGCGGTGGACGCCCGCGACGCTCAAGCTCAGCGCGCAGCTTACGCAGGCAGCTCGCGCGATTCTGAAACTGGCTGCGGCTCTCACGCGCCGTCACGACAATCCCCGTGGGCCCATGTTTCATGCGCACCGCAGAGTCCGTCGTGTTCACGCCCTGCCCACCCGGACCCGTCGCGCGAAACACCTGTACCTCGCAATCGCGCGCCAGCTCCTCAACCGACATCTCGGCAAAGCGCGCATACTCGCGCCAGCCCATCTTGTTCTCGTCCATATCAACACCTCCCCTCATACAAAAAATGTGACAAAGGGACAGTCCCTTTGTCACATCGCATACCAATCGCTTATGTTGCGCGCTTAGGCGAAGGTGATCTCGCCGTTCTCGCAGTCCATATCGGCGATACGGGCCAAGCTCTCAACGCGGAAGCCGCGCTTACGGAGCTTATCGCCGCCGCCCTGGAAGCCCTTCTCAACGGCAATGCCAATGCCGGCAACTTCGGCGCCCGCAGCCTCGCAGATCTTAATAAGGCCCTCAAGCGCGCAGCCGTTGGCCAGGAAGTCGTCGATAATCAGGACCTTATCGCCCTCGGACAGAAAGCGCTTGCCGACAATGACCGGGTACTCCTTCTGCTTGGTAAAGGAGTAGATGGTCGTGGCATACTGCTCGCCGTCAAGGTTGATGGACTGGGCCTTCTTTGCAAAGACCACCGGCACGCCGCCAAAATGCTGAGCTGCGATGCAGGCCATACCAATACCCGAAGCCTCAATCGTCAGGATCTTGTTGATCTCGACACCCTCGAACAGACGGGCCCATTCGGCGCCCATGTGGTCGAACAGCTCAACGTCGCACTGGTGGTTGAGGAAGGCATCAACCTTAAGGACGTTACCGGCCTTTACGATGCCGTCATGGCGAATACGATCCTCAAGCTCCTGCATGGCGCAACCCCTTCTCGCGGCAACGATACCGCGCAATTAATAAACGTTGTTCGATAGTCTACCACGGACCGACCCCCGCCCGCCCCACAAGCCACATCGCACCACAAACCAGTCTTTTTGGGACGGCGCGAATCGTGGCAGACAGCCTCCCAACATGCTAATGGCGGGCGCGCATCTTCACCAAACGCACCATGGCAAGCGCAAAGCCCACGGCGGCCACAGCCATGAGTACGTAGAACACCGAGCGAAAGCCGAATAGGAATACGTCCGGACGACCTGTAACAAAACTGGTCACGGCCTCGCCCATTGCCACGCTCATCTGCCCATACAGGATATGCGACGCCGCCGTAATGCCGAGCGCCATGCCGGCGTAGCGTGCCAAACTACCCAGGCTGCCCGCAAAGCCGAGCGCTTCGCGCGGAGCCGAGCCCATATACAGCGAGTTGTTGGGGCTCTGGAAAATCGACGTACCGCACGACATAAACGCGGCACAGCACACAATCACAGGGATGGAAGAGTGCTCGTCGAGCGTACTTACCGCAAAGAGCCCGCACACGTACACGCCCAGGCCGACCGCCGTGGGACCCTCGCAGCCAACACGGTCCGAAACCGCACCCGAAAGCGGGCCGATAAAGGCATTCACCATCGGCAGCGCCAAAAACAGCAATCCGGAAATGTCGGAACCAAAGCCGCGGGCGTCCTGAAAATAGAACGGCAGGATAAACTCGGATGCGCCAATACCAACGAACACGATGAGCATGCAGGCAAGGTTGATGGTAAAGGCCGAATTTGCAAAGCAGCGACGAGTGGCCTCGGCAAGGGACATGGGACGGTCGCCGGCCTCCGGCTTAACATGCGGCAACGTGTAGAGCCCCACGATAAACGAGATGACGCCAATGGGCAGGTTGATGAGGAAGATGCTCTCCCAGGGAAAGCTTGCCACCAGCATGCCACCGAGCACGGGGCCACACATCATGCCGAGGGCCACAAAGGTCGCGAGAATACCCATAGCACGGCCTCGTTCGCGCGCCGGGAACGACTCGGTGATGATACCCATGTTGTTAGCCATGGCCGCCGCGCAACCGACACCCTGAACAATGCGCGCCAAGATAAGAACCTCGAGCGAACCCGAAAGGCCGCACAGCAACGAGCCGACCGTAAAGACGATTACGCCCAGCTGAAATACGCCCACCTTGCCGCGCACGTCGCCCAGGCGGCCAAACGGCAACATGGCCACGCACGTCGCAAGCAGATACACCGAGCTCACCAGCTGAATGCGATCGAGGCCCACGCCCAGCTCCTTTTGCATCACGGGCAGCGCCACGGTCACGACGGTCGAATCCAGACACACCATAAACGTCATGATGAGCACGGTAAACAGAATCGCCCATTTGTTCTTGCCATGGGTATCGCCCTCTAGGGCAATGTGCTCGCGGCGCAGCTGCTCTGCGGTTTTCTCCATATCCATCCTTTCGAGTGGCGCAACGCAAAAACGGGGCCCCAATCGCCTGCAAACAGCCGCGATTGGGGTCCCGCCTACGGAATCGGAACGAAAGGCCACCGAAGCTTTCTGCCAGCATCGGCACCTTGTACGGAGCTAGCCTAGCACTGCTCGAGTGCCTGCTCAAGGTCGGCAATCAGATCGGCCGTGTCCTCGAGGCCGCACGACAGACGCACCATGTCGGCGGAGATACCGCAGGCGATGAGCTCCTCGTCGTTCATCTGGCGATGCGTAGCGTTAGCAGGATGCAGGCAGCAAGTGCGGGCGTCGGCCACGTGTGTGGCGATCTGGGCGAGCTTGAGGCTCTTCATAAAGGTCTCGGCCGCCGCGCGACCACCGTTAAAGCCAAAGCTCACAACGCCGCAGGTACCGTTGGGCATGTACTTCTGAGCGATGTCATAGTACTTATCGCCCTCCAGGCCCGGATAGCTCACGAAGCGCACCTTGGGATGGCTCTGCAGGAACTTGGCAACGGCCAGGCCGTTCTCGCAATGACGCGGCATGCGCACATGCAGGCTCTCGAGAGAGCTGTTCAGGAAGAATGCCGCCTGCGGGTTCTGCATGGGGCCGAGGTCGCGCATGAGCTGCGCGGTGGCCTTGGTAATAAAGGCACCCTCGCGACCAAACTTCTCGGCATAGGTCACGCCGTGGTAGCTCTCATCGGGCGTGGTAAGACCCGGGAACTTGTCCGCATGAGCCATCCAGTCAAACTGGCCGTGGTCAACGATCACGCCGCCCAGGTAGGCAGCATGTCCATCCATGTACTTGGTGGTGGAGTGCGTAACGATGTCGGCGCCCCACTCAAAGGGACGGCACATCACAGGCGTCGGGAAGGTGTTGTCGACCATCAGCGGCACGCCGTGGTCATGTGCGGCCTTGGCAAAGCGCTCAATATCGAGCACGGCAAG
>UQVT01000113.1 GCA_900544465.1 uncultured Collinsella sp.
CCGTCACTACGCTCACGTTGACTGCCCGGGCCACGCTGACTACGTCAAGAACATGATCTCCGGTGCTGCTCAGATGGACGGCGCTATCCTGGTCATCGCCGCTACCGACGGCCCCATGGCTCAGACCCGCGAGCACATCCTGCTCGCCCGTCAGGTCGGCGTTCCCTACATCGTCGTCTTCCTGAACAAGTGCGACATGGTCGACGATGACGAGCTCATCGACCTCGTCGAGATGGAGACCCGTGAGCTCCTCTCCGAGTACGATTTCCCCGGCGACGACATCCCCGTCATCCGCGGTTCCGCTCTGGGCGCTCTCGAGGGCGACGCCAAGTGGATGGACGCTATCCGCGAGCTCATGAACGCCGTCGACGAGTACATCCCGACGCCTGCTCGTAACAACGACCTCCCGTTCCTGATGGCCGTTGAGGACGTTATGACCATCTCCGGCCGTGGTACCGTTGCTACCGGCCGTGTCGAGCGCGGTGAGCTCAAGCTCAACGAGCCCGTCGAGATCGTCGGCATCAAGGATACCCAGAACACCGTCGTTACCGGTATCGAGATGTTCCGTAAGTCCATGGACTTCTGCGAGGCTGGCGACAACGTCGGTCTGCTGCTCCGCGGCATCAAGCGCGAGGACATCGAGCGCGGCCAGGTTCTCTGCAAGCCCGGTTCGGTTACCCCGCACACCAAGTTCACCGGTGAGATCTACGTTCTGACCAAGGAGGAGGGCGGCCGTCACACCCCGTTCTTCGATGGTTATCGTCCTCAGTTCTACTTCCGTACCACCGACGTTACCGGTACGGTCAAGCTCCCCGAGGGCACCGAGATGGCTATGCCTGGTGACCACATCACCATCGAGGGCGACCTCATCCACCCGATCGCCATGGAGGAGGGCCTGCGCTTCGCTATCCGCGAGGGTGGCCACACCGTCGGTTCGGGCATCGTCTCCACGATCATTGAGTAAATTAGCTCTTTGATATAGCTGACTTAGAGAACCCGGCACTTATATGGGTGCCGGGTTCTTTTCTGCAATGGATATTGAGCCGTTGCTGGTGTCGAGAGGATCGATAATGGTCCTGGATGCACCGTCGATTAGCTCTCGATGGCTTCATTGATGTGTTCCAAATATGAATGGATCCACCGAGAACCAATTGACTCGAGGTTTTCATTGACAGCACTTACGTGGAGCTGATAAAGTAACAACTCGTGCCCGTACGGGGCGGAAATGAAAGGTTCAGGATACATGCGTACTCTAGTTACTCTTGCGTGCACTGAGTGCAAGCGCCGCAACTATACGACCACCAAGAACAAGTCGACCATGCCTGATCGTATGGAGATCAAGAAGTATTGCCCCTGGTGCCGTCACCACACGCTGCACAAAGAGACTCGCTAGTCTCTAGTCACATACGCCAGTAGTTCAATTGGTAGAGCATCGGTCTCCAAAACCGAGTGTTGAGGGTTCGAGTCCTTCCTGGCGTGCCAGTCATTATTCCGTAAGCTCCCACTTGGGGGCTTACGGTTTACTCATGTATAAGCGCATTGCGCGGAGGTAACCCAAATGGCCAACAAGAAGAACAAGAAGAAGGCTCAGCAGCCGGCACCTGCCAACAGCGCTGCCGCCAACTCCAAGGTTGAGGCCAAGAAGGCCGTTGCCAAGAAGAACGAGAAGGCTGCGAAGTCCAAGAAGAACGAGAAGCCTGGTTTCTTCGCCCGCACCAAGAAGTATTTCGCTTCGGTCAAGTCCGAGATGAAGCGTGTCACGTGGCCCGATAAGAAGGAGCTCGTGAACTACTCGGTCGTCGTTTGCGCTTCTCTGGTCGTCGTCGGCGTCGTCATCGCTCTGCTCGATGCTGGCTTTGGCGAGGCTCTTGCTCTGTTCTCTGGATTGAGGGGCTAAACCATGTCTAAGCGTTGGTACGTCGTTCACACTTACTCCGGATACGAGAACCGCGTAAAGTCCGATCTCGAGCATCGTATCGAGACCATGGGCATGCAGGACCGTATCTTTGATATCGAGATTCCTATGGAGCGCGTCACCGAGATCAAAGAGGGTGGCAAGCGCGAGACCAAGGATTCCAAGATTTTCCCGGGTTATGTCCTGGTCCGCATGGAGATGGATGATGATGCTTGGACGTGTGTTCGCAACACGCCCGGCGTCACCGGTTTCCTGGGCGGCAACGGTAAGCCCGCACCGCTTTCCCGCGATGAGTACAATAAGATGACTCGTCGTCTCGGTAAGGGCGATTCGCCCAAGCGCACCTCGGTTGATATTCAGGTCGGCACGTCCGTCCGCGTCACCGATGGCCCGCTTACCGACTTTGATGGCAAGGTCTCCGAGGTTAACACCGAGGCTGGCAAGCTCAAGGTCACGCTGATGATCTTTGGCCGCGAGACGCCGGTCGAGTTGGACTTTAACCAGGTCGCTGTCATCGCTTAAGTTTTCGTCCGTTCGCGCGAGCGTGCTTCTTCTGTGACTGCTCATCTCAGGAGTGCTTCTAACACGTGCGTGCTTACGATATAGCAAGTACTTCACACTCGTGATTCGAAAGGAATGACCATGGCTGAGAAGAAGGTTGCCAACGTCATTAAGCTCCAGATTCCTGCTGGTGCAGCTAACCCCGCTCCTCCCGTCGGCCCCGCCCTGGGCGCTGCTGGCGTGAACATCATGCAGTTCTGCCAGGCCTTTAACGCCGAGACGCAGGACAAGAAGGGCGACATCATCCCCGTTGAGATCTCTGTCTACGAGGATAAGTCCTTCTCCTTCATCACCAAGACCCCGCCGGCGGCTCACCTCATCAAGAAGGAGCTGAACCTCAAGTCTGGTTCCGCTAAGCCCCAGGCCGACAAGGTTGGTCAGCTCTCCCAGGAGCAGCTCACCAAGATCGCCGAGATCAAGATGCCGGACCTCAATGCCAACGACATTGACGCCGCCAAGAAGATCATCGCCGGTACCGCCCGTTCCATGGGCGTCACCATCGCTGAGTAGCGATTTCTTATGGTAACGACGGGTGCTCCGAGCGGGGCGCCCGTTAAATGTGTGCAATAGGGCACACGATACGATGTGGGAGGGCTCACGCCCGTTTAACCACAGGAGGTAATGCACATGGCTAAGCATGGTAAGAGCTATAACGCCGCTGCCGAGAAGATCGACCGCGCCACGCTCTACACCCCCCTTCAGGCTGCCAAGCTCATCAAGGAGCTCGACACCGCCAAGTTCGACGAGACCGTCGAGGCCCACTTCCGTCTGGGCATCGATACTCGTAAGGCTGACCAGAACATCCGTGGTTCCATCTCCCTGCCCCACGGCACCGGCAAGACCGTTCGTGTTGCCGTCTTCGCCGAGGGCGAGAAGGCCCGCGAGGCTGAGGCTGCCGGCGCCGATATCATCGGTTCCGACGAGCTCGTCGCCCAGATCCAGAAGGGCGAGATCAACTTCGACGCCGCTATCGCTACGCCGAACATGATGGCCAAGGTTGGCCGCATCGGTAAGATCCTTGGTCCCCGTGGCCTCATGCCGAACCCCAAGCTCGGCACCGTGACCATGGACGTCGCCAAGATGGTCTCCGAGCTCAAGGCTGGCCGCGTTGAGTACCGCGCCGACCGCTACGGCATCTGCCACGTGCCCCTGGGCAAGAAGTCCTTCTCTGAGCAGCAGCTCGTCGAGAACTACGCTGCCCTGTACACCGAGATCCTGCGCGTCAAGCCCTCTTCTGCTAAGGGCAAGTACGTCAAGTCCATCTCCGTGTCTTCCACCATGGGCCCTGGCGTCAAGGTCGATCCCGCTGTCCAGCGTGACTTCCTGGCTGAGTAACTGCTAGTTACTGCCTGAGCAAAGCAAGCATTGCTAAAGAAACCCGGTTCTGCCTTGTGCAGGACCGGGTTTCTTGCTATCTCGGGTCAAAACCACCACAAAGGGGACAGGCACCTTTGTGGTGGTTTTGGCACTTTGGCGTCAATGTTATGGCATCGCAGCGAGCCGGTTCCAAGTGCCCCATCTCGCCCCGAAAGAGGAGCGACGCGTACTTTGGTACGCGAGCGACGGTTTGAGGGGCGAGATGGGGTGCTTGGGGCCGGCGCAGCGTCAAGCCTTAAAGGTGGTTACCAGGGCGTTCTTGCGGTAGAGGACTCAATGGCCTCGTGGCGCTTGAGCTCGCGGCGCATGGTTTGCGAGTTGAGCCAGGCTGCCTGCCAGCCACGGATGGGGTAGCGCGTCTGGTCGAGCTCAAACTGCGTATAGCCGCAGGCGTTGATGATCGTCGTTCCACACACATGCTGCCGCTCGCGCTGAAAATCGTAACCGTAGCTTTGGTGTACATGCCCATGCACCATGTAGTCGGCTCCCCAGGACTCAAGCGCCGTGTTAAAGCACTCAAACCCTCGATGCGGTAGATCGTCCAGATCACCCATACCGGCGGCGGGCGCATGGGTAAGCAGAATGTCGCACCCGCCGACCATCCTAACCTTACGCGACAGCTTACGCATACGCTTGGACATCTCGCGTTCGGTGTACATGTTGGCGCCGTCGCGATAACGCATGGACCCGCCAAGGCCCGCAATGCGAATCCCTCGGTACGTGTACACGCTGTCTTCTACGCAGATACATCCGCCCGGTGCATGACGTGCGTAGCGGTCATCGTGATTGCCACGCACGTAGATGAGCGGTTTGTTGATGACCGTAACCAAAAACTCAAGATAGTCCGGGTCCAGATCGCCGGCGGACAAAATCAGGTCGACGCCCTCAAAGCGTTCCTTGCGAAAGCACTCCCAAAGGCATCGTTCTTCGGTATCGGCTATGGCAAGGATTTTCATAGGGCAGGGACTTTCGGCTCATCGTCGAGCTGCGGAATGGTGCCTACCACGTTATCCGCCAGCCAATTCATCTCGACAATCTGCGTGCTCGGCAGCGGAGGGAAGCCTTCGATCTGTACCACGCCGTTCTGACTGTGGAGCTCGCCGCCAAAGGGGTTGATGGATCCCTCGACAATGCCGTTGCGGAGCAACTGCACGAGTTTGCGCGTCTGGTAGGGTAGGCCCGGAGCGTAACGGATGTCGATAACGCCGGAGCTCATGCCGTACCAGTAGTTGACGGCGCGCACTTGGTTGTCATCGCTGGTCTCGTCCCACGTGCCGTGCAGAAGGCTGCGAACGATGAGCTCGTAGTAACGGCCCCAGTTCCATACCGGCATGGCGATGCCGGAAACCTTGCCATCGACCAGGCGGTGGAGTCCGTAGGCCGTAGGGTCTTCGAGTGACTTTGACATGTCAGCGCCGGTCATGACGCTCACGCCTTCGCGGCACATGGCCTCGGCAAGACCGCCGGCGGGCACATCGCCCCAGGTGAGGATAATTTGCGCGCGGGGGTCGAGCAGCGAGGCGCCGATGGCAAAGGCATTGATCTCGCTGAGCGCGCCGGATGCGAAGACCGACGCGTGGTAGCCGATGCGATGGTTGTCCGCCATGCTGGCGGCAAGGGCGCCCAGGAGGAACTTGGCCTCGTACATCTTGCCAAAGTACGAACGGACGCTTTGGTGGGGAAGGCCGATAGAGCAGTTAAGGAACCGAACCTGGGGATACTCAACGGCAGCTCTGAGCGTGTATTCCATCAGGCGGTGCGAGGTCGAGAAGATGACGTTGTCTCCATGTTTGACAGCCGTTTCCACGGCGGCGTAGAACACGTCCGGATCGCGACAGTCCTCGAACGCCTCGGTGCGCACGATGCCGTCAAAGTGCTCATCGAGATACTGACGCCCTTGGTCGTGCAGACTGTCCCAGCTCGACGCCGCACAGGGGAACTCATGGATAAAGGCGATACGCAGGGGGTTGGCCGCCGAATAGACAGTCTTGCCCATAAAGAAGTTGAGCACGCCAGAGGTGGACTTGGCGGGCGACTCCTCCTCATCGACGCTCGGCGCTTCGACAAGATCGACCTTGTCCTCGTCATTTTTGCCGGCAATGACCAGCTCGCGCCAGATCTTGCACAGGCGGTTTACGACGATATCCGTCGGCGTATCCAGCAGGCGGTCCTGGTTGTACACATTGAGGTAAACGAGCATGGCGTCGGCAGGCGTAATGTCCAGGTGGTCGCCGCCTGCGCGAAGGTAGGCGCGCTTAAAGAGCAGGAAGGTGTGGCGCAGGTAGTCGACCTTTTTCTGCGGCCATTTTTCGATAAGGTTCTGACCGAGCATCTTGGCGAGCGTCTCGTAGCTTCCCTCACGCGAGAACTCGATCTCGTATAGGGGGCAGACGCGCCAAAACGCGCAGAATTCACCGTACAGGCGGCTTTCGACGGAATCCCATGTGCCGGGGTAGAGACGGGTAACCCTGGCCGAAACCGTTGGAGCGTCCAGGAATTTGAGGACACTGACGCGTTTGTTGCCTTCCTGGACATAGAACCGATGCATGAACTCGGTGACGATGATGGGGTCGCGATAGCCCTCGGTTACCTGGATATCGTAGAGGTTGGACCACTTGCGGGCGAACTCGGTGTTAAACGGCAGCAGGGGCATAAAGTTACACGAAAAGGC
>UQVT01000114.1 GCA_900544465.1 uncultured Collinsella sp.
CCTAAGGCAGCCGGCGTCATTGCCAACAAGCTCAATATCCGCATTTTGGGCACGGCGAGCGAAGCGGGCAAAATTGAACTCGTTGGGCACACGCGTGGCGAAAAGAAGATGCTCACCAAGATTGTCGACACCATGGAGGCCGAGGGCTTCACGGGTGGCGAGGTCATCATCGACCACGTCGAGAATGAGGTAGGCGCCCAGGCACTTGCCAGCCGCATTGTGGAGCGCTGGCCAGGCTCCAAGACTATCATCATGCCCTGTAACGGGCTAGATTCATACTATGCCGAGATGCATGGCCTCATCATCGGCTACGGCATGGGCGTCGCTTCGGGCCGATAATGTCCAACTAGACAAACGTACGGGCGGGATAAAGAGCCAGTGGCTTTTATCCCGCCCGTCTTATACCTCGGTTAGCTATTAAACCCATTGAACTTGAGGTAGCTCATCAGGTACGCCTTCGAAACGAAGGACGATACCGCACTGCGTGCGAGCAGCGACTCGCGCGTAACCTGATGTGCAGTATCGGGCACGGGAGTCTGCTCGACGGAAAACGCCGCACGAATCGATGCCTCAAGTTGATCGACCACATAATCGAAAGCCGTCGGAGCGTCGTAGCTCAAGCGCTGAATATTAAAAAGCGCCTGAACCGCAGCGATGGGCAGCACCTGCTTAAAGATACAAATGGCGATGAGACGCGCAATCTGCTCACGGCCATACTGCTTTTTAACCGGAGCAGGAACGAGTCCGACTTTCACGTAGTTATTGATCATCGAAGGCGTGATAACGGGCTGCTCTACGCAAATCGAAAGCGGCTCCATCCACAGCGCCACATATTCAATAACCTGATCGCGATAGAGCGTTACGTTGGGCAGCTGATCATAGCGTGGCAGGCTCAACGCGTTGAGTTTACCCACCATATCGGACTGAATAAATGCATTCGGCAGCACCGTCGGCTGAATATCCTCCGGCTTAATTCTGACCGATGTATCGGACATCGGGATAACATGTTTGACATGGTTCATTAGAGGCCTCCGTTCGTTTTCTATATTGTATTCTAGGTTATCTAGTTTTGCATACCACATACCCGCTAAGTAAAAGTGGTTGGACAGCACATTGACGCACCGTCCAACCACTTTGTTTAAAGATAGCAACCTTACATAAGATATATTATCGTACTTATCCACGGAGAAACGCGTATGCGCTCGTTGCTGCTATGGCTCCGTCCGAAACAGCGGTCACAACCTGGCGTAAACGTTTGGAACGGATATCGCCAGCGGCAAATAGACCTGGCGTGCGGGTCGCCATGGATTCATCAGTCAGAATGCCGCCATCAGGCGCCAGATCGACTAGATGCTCAACAAGCTCGGTATGGGGTTGCGTGCCGGTAAAGACAAAAATGCCAAACGAGCCAGGATCAAAGGTCTCGGCATGCGTCTTACTGCTTGCATTGTCCTTGAACGAAATTGTCGTGGGCATCGCTTCACCAGAAAGCTCAACAATACTAGTTTGGTACCTAACTGTAATATTGTCCTTTTCGAGTACTTTCTGAACAACACCATCAGGTGCACGGAACTGATCGCGACGCAAGACGATGGTCACGCTGCTGGCGATTTCTGACAAGAACAGGGCTTCCTCACAGGCAGCATTGCCGCCGCCAATGACAAAAACCTGCTTGCCACGGAAGAACATGCCGTCACACGTCGCGCAATACGAAACGCCACGACCGCGATACGTATCCTCGCCAGCGAAACCAGCAGATCGCGGCGTGGCACCCATGCAAGCGATAACGCTCGAGGCAAGCGTATCGCCCATATCGTGATGCACCGTAAACAGCGCTGCATCGGCATCGTAATCGATACCCGTAACCATGCTCCATGTAACCTGCGCTCCCAGCCCCTCTGCATGTTGCTGAAAACGCTCGCCGAGTTCGGCGCCACTCAAGAGCGGAATGCCCGGATAGTTCTCGACTTCATTGGTCGTGGCGATCTGTCCACCCGACATGCCCTGCTCAATCACGGTCGTCGTCAGGTTGGCACGCGCAGCGTAAATGGCGGCAGCATAGCCCGCGGGGCCTCCACCGATAATCGCAACATCAATCGGCTGATCGGTAGTCATGAAGAATCCTCTCGTCGAAACGTTGTCGTTCTTTGCGCTCATACCCAAATTTACGTGAACATGACACTCATGCACTACAATGATAAATCGCGTAACAAAGCTGAAGGGGAGTTATCGATGGATCAAACGCAGACGAGCAATAGCGCTCCCCTGCCCATGCAAGTCACTCCCCAACCGGAGCAAATGACCGTTTCACCTACACAAAAACCCCTGGTAACCATTGTGCACGCATCGGTTGGATCGGGCCACAAAGCCGCCGCCAACGCGATTGCACAAGCATTTGACCTTATCCGCGGCACCAAGGGAATCCCTGAGGATATTGAAATTGAAGTGCTCGATATCCTTGATTTTGGACGTATTAAATTCGACGGCAATAAGACCGCGGCTTCTTTTACGGGAGCCACACGCCCCATTTACGACCTGACCTGGCGATATACGCTTACAGGACATCTGCTCTGGGGCGGCGGCACAGCATGGTCACGAATTATGTTCCCCGCCTTCAACGAATACGTCCGGACCCGCAGGCCCATAGCCGTGGTCGCAACACACATTACGGCGGCCAACGTCGCTGTGGGCGCCCGCGTCATCACGGGTATCGATTACCCGGTCATCTGCGTGCCGACCGATTACGAAGTCGAAGGCTTTTGGCCCCACAAGGACACCGATCTATTCTGTGTAGCCAACGAGTTTATGGCCGAAACGCTGCGCCCGCGCAAGGTTCCCGAGTCAAAGATCCGCATAACGGGCATCCCCATCCGAGCCGGTTTCGATTCAGATTACAAACGCGAAGATGAGCTCAGCAAGTTCAATCTCCCCATAGACAAAACCGTCGTATTGGTGATGGCCGGTGCCAGTTTACCCCAACCATACGTGCGTTTCCGCGCCGCGATGGACCACACGCTCCCCTTCTTACGCAGCTTTGAGGACATGCACTTTGTCTTTTTACCGGGCAAGGATAAAGAATACGCCACCCGACTCAAGACGCTCTTCGACGCCATGAAGCTCGAAAACGTCACGGTTCTAGACTACGTGGACGACATGGCGGCCCTCATGCACGGCTGCGACCTGGCAATTCTCAAATCGGGCGGACTCACCGTCACCGAGTGCCTGTGCGCGCATCTGCCGATGATCCTGCTGGGCAAGTCCTATGGCCAGGAAAAGGCAAACACCACGATGCTCACCGGCATGGGCGCCAGCATGCATGTCACCACCGCACGAGAACTCATCGTAACGCTACGTCACTTGCACGACCATCCCGAATCACTCAAAGCCCTACTCATCAACGGCGAAGTGCTACGCCGCCCCCACGCAGCCGAAGACATAGCCATCGCAAGCATGGAGCTCGTAGGCAAGCCCCAAAAGCGCAAACGAGCCTTCTGCCGCTTCTACTGGGGAGGAAAGCCCGCGCATATCCGCTAGTCGAATGTCCGCCGCTCTGCCGGAGCCGCCCTTATATCATTCCATGCTCAAACATTCTCGCTTCGCTGCGAAACTGCGCGTGGAACGATATAAGGGCGGCTCCGGCAGAGCGGCTGCGTTTACTTACTAGCAGCTACTTCGGTATCCCCTCCATTAGAACCTGCAAAGGTAAAACAGGAAAATATAAATACAGTAAGCCGATGCGACAAAGGGACAGCCCCTTTGTCGCATCGGCTTACTAGAAAAGTAAATATTGTTTCAAGCGAGTAGCCGCCCGCCCGGGGCTTACCTATATCGTTCCACGCGCAGTTTCGCAGCGAGCGAAGCGACGCGAGAATGTTTGAGCATGGAATGATATAGGTAAGCCCCGGGCGGGAGGGATACGAGCGCCCCTAGGCGACGCCGCTGGAGCCGAAGCCTCCGTTGCCTCGGTCGGTTTCGTCTAGTTCTTCTACTTCTATGAGGTTAACCGTGGGGACTTCTTGGATGACGAGTTGGGCTATGCGGTCGCCTTTGTTGATTTGGATGTTGTTTGAGGGGTCCAGGTTGATGAGGATAACCTTGAGTTCTCCTCGGTAGTGGGCGTCGATGAGGCCAGGCGTATTGACTATAGACAGGCCCTGCTTGATGGCGAGACCGCTGCGGGGCTGGACGAAGCCGGCGTAGCCATCGGGCAGGGCGATGGCCAGCCCGGTAGAGACCAGACGACGTTCGAAGGGCTTCAGGACGCAGTCCTCGTTGGAGCGCAGATCCAAGCCGGCATCGGTGGGATGGGCGTATTTGGGAAGCTCGACGGTGGGATCGAGACGCTTTATGTTGAGGGTAATGTTGGACATGGAATCACCTTAGCTTGTCGAGCTCTTGCAGAAACTCATCGACGTCTTTGAAATCGCGGTAGACCGAGGCAAAGCGGATGTACGCCACCTTGTCGATCTTGGCCAAGCGTTTGAGCACCATGTCACCCAACTCATGCGACGTGACGGCCGTCAGCGTGCGAGAGCGCAGCTCGACCTCAATGTCGTCGATAATCTCATTGAGCTTCTTAGTGTCGATATCACGCTTGATGGTGGCGCGCATCAAGCCGACGAGCAGCTTATTGCGATCGAACCGCTGCTTGGTTCCGTCCGACTTAATGACCTCGATTGGGTCTTCGCATCGCTCGAACGTTGTAAAGCGGTAGTTACACGAGCAACATTCGCGACGGCGCTTAATGGTGTTATTTGACTCCTGCATACGGGAATCAACGACGCGGGTATGTGCCTTGCCGCATTTGGGACAGCGCATGGTACCTCCTTTTAAACGATAACAAGGGTACCATGCGCAGCGCAATAATGATTACGAACGAGCAGGAACCTTAAGATGCGCACCGGCGGCGAGCGAACCATGCTCCAGATGATTGACGTTACGGATCATGTCGGAAGTCTCTTGCGTGGAAAGGCCTTCGATTGGATATTCCTCGGCAAGCGACCAAAGAGAATCGCCAGACTGAACGCGAATGGTCTCGTAGGTAACGTTGGAAACGGACTCGGCATACGCGGCGTGACGAGCGCTAAAGACCGACGTAGCGAGGACAAAGAAGAGCGTGAGCGCAACGGCAACGGCGACAATCGTCGAAACCTTCAGGGCAACGCGGGGCGGCGCGACTACAGCCTGCTGATTGCGAGCAGGCTTTACAGTCAAAGGCTGAAAGCCGGAGCGGCCACCCTGAACAACCGTAAAAGTGGGTTCTGCAGGCGTCTCGAGCTTAAGGGCGAGGTTTCCCTGGACCATATTCGTTGCGTTCATCATGTTCTCCTCTCGCGTGTTTTGCTGAGAACAGTTTTATCAAGCCGCGCGGACAAAAATGTCTAGCGCGAGAACGAATGTTCGGTTATTATTATCTTCGAACAGTTGTTCCTGTCAAGCAAAATCCGAACATTTGTTTGACATGGGTAGAGAGGATGCCCTGATGGCTCGCAAAATTACCAAGCGTCAGCAGCAAATTTACGACTTCATCAAGGAATATCAGCAGGAGAAAGGTTATCCGCCCAGCGTGCGCGAGATGGCTTCTGCCGTGGGCCTTTCCTCCCCCAGCACCGTGCACGCCCATCTATCTGCCCTGGAGGCGCGCGGGCTACTCAAGCGCGATGCCACCAAACCGCGCGCCCTGGAACTCTTTACCGAGGACGGTTCCTCTGTCTCAATTTCTAAATCTGACGAACCCACCGCACCTCGCGGAACGGTCTCGCTACCGCTCGTTGGTCGCGTCGCGGCTGGGATTCCCATTCTGGCCGAGCAGAATATAGAAGACACTTTTACTATCCCGACCGAAATCGCCACTGATCAGGGTTCCTTTATCCTTGAGGTGCATGGGAGCTCAATGATCAATGTCGGCATCTTCAATGGCGATTACATCATCGTCCGTGAACAAAAGAGTGCCATGAACGGCGAAATTGTCGTGGCCATGATTGATGGTTCAGCGACCGTCAAGACATTCTACAAGGAGCAGGGACGCGTACGCCTGCAGCCAGAGAATGACACCATGGAGCCTATCTATGCAACGAATCCCGTTATCTTGGGCAAAGTCGTCGGCTTGATGCGCCGGTTCTCGTAATGCAAAAACGCATCACCATCTTTGATACCGTCCGCGGGTTTACGATGATTTCAATGGCAGGTTTTCACGCTTGCTACGATCTCGCCTACCTGTACGACTGGGATATGCCCTGGTTTACCCAGACCGTCTTTCAAGACATCTGGCGCGCCAGCATCAGCTGGGTATTTTTGTTTATCGCGGGTTGGATGTGCACCCTTTCGCGCAACAATATCAAACGTGCCGCCAAATACGCCTTAGCAGCACTCGTCGTCTGGTTGG
>UQVT01000115.1 GCA_900544465.1 uncultured Collinsella sp.
AGCTCCGTCGCATCTTTGTGACGCTGGGCATTTCGGACTGCTCCATGGAGAAGGGTTCCATGCGCTGCGACGGCAACGTGTCGCTGCGTCGCCGCGGCGAGACCAAGCTGGGCACCAAGACCGAGCTTAAGAACCTCAACTCGTTTAAGAGCCTGCATGATGGCCTTGCCTACGAGATTTGCCGCCAGGCCGAGGTGCTCGAGGAGGGCGGCATCATCTATCAGGAGACCCGCCACTGGGAGCCCAGCCGCAAGCGCACCGTGGTCATGCGTGTGAAGGAGACGGCCGACGACTACCGCCTGTTCCCCGACCCCGATCTGGCGCCGTTCGATCTGGACGACGAGTTCATCGACCGCTGCCGTGGCGAGATCCCCGAGCTGCCCGATGCCAAGCGCGCCCGTTTTGAGGCCGACTTTGGCATTAAGACGGCCGATGCCGAGCAGATCGCCGGCGACCCGGAGTTTGCCGAGTTCTTTGAGGCCGCCGCTGCCGGTATGGCTGGCAAGGAGGCCCAGACGGTCGCAAACCTGCTGGTGAACGAGATGATCGCCTACCTTAAGGGCGCGGGCGTCTCGCTGGCCGAGTCCGGCATCGCGCCGGCTCAGGTGGCAGCTCTTGCCAAGTTGCTCGCGACCGATGCCATCAGCTCCAACCAGGCGCACGAGGTCTTTGAGGCCATGGCCCAGACCGGCGACGACCCCAACAAGATCGTCGACGAGCGCGGTATGCGTCAGGTGAGCGATGCCGGCGCGCTGCAGCCGATCGTGGACGAGGTGCTGGCAAACTGTGCCGATCAGGCGCAACAGTATCGTGACGGCAACCAGAAGGTCATCGGCTTTTTGGTGGGCCAGTGCATGAAGGCGAGCCGCGGCAAGGGCAACCCGAAGCTCTTCAACGAGTTGCTGAGAACGTCGCTCTCGTAAACGGGAACCCGGGAGCCCCGGCAGGGCGGGTGCTTCCTCAAAATTTCGAACAGTCCTGCGCAAGACGAAGGCCACATTAAGTGGCCTTCTTTGCGTGCGGAACTCATTTTGAGCAAGCACCCGCCCTGCCGGGGCTCCCGGGTTCTGCAACGACTCGGCCGTTCGGGTCAGGCGGGGCTGAATGGAATAGAGTGAATGGGTGCGCCGTTGGCGCGCCCATTTTTGTGAATGTGACAAAGGGACAGTCCCTTTGTCACATTGCAGGTGACCTCCTCTGCATGTGGAGCTCATTGGTCTGTCCCTTTGCTGGCTCCTTACTGGTGTTGGGAGCGCCAGGTGGTGGGGGTGGTGCCGGTGTATTGTTTGAAAGCTTGGGTGAAGGCGGCCTGCTGAGGGTAGCCTAGACGCTCTGCCACCTGTGCTATCGTGAGCGTGCTATCGGCCAAAAGGTCCTGTGCTCGCTCCATACGGCGTCTGCGAATGTAGGCGCCCAGGGGCTCGCCAGTTTGGGCCTTAAAGGTGGCGCATAGTTTGGAGCGGCTTGTGTAGAGCCTCTCGGCCACCTCGTTGACACCCACACGCCTGCCTTTGTCGAGCGCGCGCTCAATCATTTCCGTTGCTTCTTCGGCAATGGCTATGCTGACGCGTGTGTCTGCCGCCTGCCGCGCCTGCTTGTGGGCCGCGCGCGAACAGGCGAGCTCCGCGACCATGGTCTCCACGATGCCCTGCATATAGACGTGTCCGCCTACGGTGCGAGCGCGGTCCTCGTTAATCCGGCGCAGCGTGTGGCAGATGGCAGACGTCGCTTCCTCGTGCCATGGCTCGGCAAACGCCTCAAAGATTCCCGCGAACTCGGTGGGATAGCGGTGCTCCAGTTCGTCAAAATATTCAGGCAAAAAGAGCACCGAGCGCGAGTGATAGAGCTCCCCCGCAAACAGCGGGCTTAATTCCTCGCCACAGTTATCTTGGATAAAGCTGCAAACGGCATTGTTTGGCCACGGTCCATGCAATGGTTTGAGGTTCGCGGGCGTTATGCCAGCCTCGGGCATGCATGTAAGTGTGGGCGCGCTGACCTCGCTCACGCAGGCATATGGCTCGGGTGTGTATTCGGTCAGGTACATATCGTGCGTCGGGGTGATGAAATGCTCCATGACGATGCAGGCAGGGGAGAGGGGCATGATCCATGCGCGTCCGTGCGCCCGATCGTTTGCCACCTCGCCGGTAAAGACAGCGCCCTTGCCGGAAAGCTCCAGGCCAAACTGCTCAAACTGTGGTGCGTAGAGCTCGGTTATGTCGGTCGCTGCCCGCCGTATTTGCAAAAGCGTCCCTTTCCTTTGCAGAAACGTCCACGCCTGGCTTGATTGTGAGCCATGGCTAACACATCAATGATAAGTTCATTACGGTTAACTCTCAAGCCGTTAGAAAGGAATCTCATGGCAAAGGGATCAAAAAGGGAAGGTGGAGGCATCGGCGAGTTGCTCGCGTATGCCGGTGACCGTAAATTCCTAACGTATTTGGGCATGGCGCTCTCGGCGCTCTCGCAGCTGCTGAGCTTTGGCCCGTACGTGTGCATTTGGCTTGTCGCTCGCGACCTGATCGCCGTGGCACCTAACTGGAGCGAAGCCTGCGACATCGCGATGTATGGCTGGTGGGCCGTGGGGTTTGCGCTGGCAAGCATCGTAACTTATTTCGTGGGGCTCATGTGCACGCATCTGTCCGCGTTTCGCTGCGCGTCCAATATCCGTAAGGCTACGAGCGAGCACCTGCTTAAGTTGCCGCTCGGCTACTTCGACACGCATGCCACCGGCGAGCTGCGCCGCATTGTAGACGGGTGTGCCGCCTCCACCGAGACTTTGCTCGCACACATGCTGCCCGATATCGCAGGCGCCGTCGCCATGGTCGTGGGCTTGCTCGTGCTGCTTTTCGCCCTCGATTGGCGCTTGGGCGCGGCATGCCTCATCTCGGTGGCCATTTCGTTTGGCGCCATGGCTACCATGATGAGCGGCAAAGGCGCCGAGTTCATGAAGGCCTACATGGGAGCGCTGGTCAAGATGAACAAGACCGGCACCGAATACGTACGAGGCATCCCCGTGGTCAAGGTGTTTCAGCAGACGGTCTACTCCTTTAAGGCCTTCCACGATGCGATCGCCGAATACGCCGACATGGCGCAAAACTATGCGGGCACGTTCTGCCGAGGTCCGCAGGTGCTCAACCTTACCGCGCTCAATGGCCTTGTGGCATTCCTGTTGCCCGTGGCGTTGCTGTTGGCGCCAGGCGAGACGGACTTCGCGCATTTTATGACCAACTTCACGTTTTACGCGATATTTTCGGCCGTGGTACCGACGGCCATGACCAAGCTCATGTTTGTGGGCGAGGCCTCTCAGATGAGTGCCGATTCGTTGGCTCGTATTCGAAGCGTCATGGATTCCAAGCAGCTCTCCGTGCCCGCCCAACCCAAGCACCCTGCCGGCAGCGACGTGCGATTTGAGGACGTGAGCTTTACGTACGAGGGCGCCGAGGCACCTGCCGTTAGCCATGTAAGTTTCAGCGTTCCCGCTGGTAGCACTCTCGCCCTGGTGGGTCCCTCGGGTGGCGGTAAGTCAACCTGCGCAAGCCTGATCCCGCGTTTTTGGGATGTTTCCTCGGGTCGAGTGCTCGTAGGCGGTGTGGACGTTCGCGATATGGATCCGCACGAGCTTATGGACCAGGTCGCCTTCGTGTTCCAGACCAACCAGCTGTTCCGGCAAACACTTGCCGATAACGTGCGCGCCTCC
The DNA here is from genome assembly GCA_900544465.1 of uncultured Collinsella sp. Classification (GTDB taxonomy): domain Bacteria; phylum Actinomycetota; class Coriobacteriia; order Coriobacteriales; family Coriobacteriaceae; genus Collinsella. Next base: position 3,698 of record UQVT01000115.1, read on the forward strand.
AAGCCTACGGCCACTGACGACGAAGTGCGTGCGGCCCTCTCCGCAGCTCAGTGCGACGACATTGTGGCCAAGCTCCCACAGGGTATCAATACCATGCTCGGCGCCGGCGGAGCATATCTTTCGGGCGGCGAGGTCCAGCGCGTGGCGCTCGCCCGCGCGATCCTTAAAGACGCGCCTATCGTGGTGCTCGACGAGGCCACGGCGTTTGCCGATCCCGAGAACGAGGCGCTCATCCAGCGCGCCTTTAGCAAGCTGGCGGCGGGCCGCACGGTCATTATGATCGCGCACCGACTCTCGACTGTAGTGGGCGCAGACCAAATCGTGGTGCTCAACCAGGGCAGCGTGCAGGAGTCGGGTACCCATGCCGAGTTGCTGTCCCAAAACGGCCTGTATGCCAAGATGCGGGCCGAGTACGAGCAGGCCGCGAGCTGGAAGATTACTGCTGCGACCGCGGATGCCGCCGTCACGAAGGGAGGCGAGGCCTAAATGTTCGCCTCATTCCAAAAGAAGTATTTCCTATCCGATAAAGGCGTCGCCGGCGTAAAACGCGGCATTTTCTGGACCACGCTCACCAATCTTATTTCCATGGCCGGCATGGGTTTTCTATTCCTGGTTATGGCCGGCTTTGTCGAGCATCTCGCCAGCGGGGCTGACCTGCCGGATACCCTGTCGATCGTGGGCGGCCTCCTGGTCTTTTTTGTGTTGCTCTTTGTCTCTAACTGGCAGCAGTATTACTACACCTACTGCATCTTTTACGAGGAGTGCGGCAAGCAGCGCATGGAGATCGCCGAGCGCTTGCGCAAACTGCCGCTGTCGTTTTTTGGTCGTCGTGATCTGGCCGATTTAACCGAGACTATCATGGGTGACGTCCAGGCCATGGAGCACGCCTACAGCCACGTGCTGGGAGAGCTTTGGGGTGCCATCATCGCAAGCGCCATTGTGTTCGTGGCGTCGTTGTTCTTTTGCTGGCAGCTGGCGATCGCGGCGTTTTGGAGCGTTCCCGTGGCCTTTGCCGTGCTGTATCTAACACGCGGCCCCATGACTCCGGTGTTCGATCGCGTGCGCGCCGAGAAGGTCAAGGTTACCGAGGCGATTCAAGAGACGCTCGACTGCGTTCGCGAGATCCGTGCCACCAACCAGGAGGCCCATTATCTTGAGGGACTCAACGCCGTGATCGATGCCGAGGAGCGCGAGACCACCAAGGGCGAGCTCGCTAACGGGCTTTTGGTCAACTCCGCCTTTGCCATCCTGCGTCTGGGCATTGCCACCACGCTGGTCACGGGTGCCGCGATGGTCGCCTCCGGGCAGGTCGACTTTTTGGTGATGTTTGCCTTCCTGCTTATGGTGAGCCGAATCTATGCGCCCTTTGACCAGGCGTTAATGTTAATGTCCGAGCTGTTTGCCGCCGAGTCGTCTGCCAAGCGCATGCGTTCCATCATGGAAGAGCCTGTGGCGCGGGGCAGCGAGAAATTTGAGCCCGCGGGTCACGATGTGGTGTTCGATCACGTGGCATTTGGCTATGGTGCGGGCGAGGACGGCCGCGCCGGCGAGAAAGTTCTTACCGATGTGAGCTTTACGGCCAAGGAAGGCGAGGTCACGGCACTAGTCGGTCCTTCGGGCTCTGGCAAGTCTACAGTGAGCCGCCTGGCCGCGCGCTTTTGGGATGCCACCGCGGGCAAGGTTACCGTGGGTGGCGTGGATGTTGCGAGCGTGGATCCCGAGGTACTGCTGCGTGATTACGCCATCGTGTTCCAAGACGTGTTGCTCTTCGACGACACGGTGATGGGAAACATCCGCCTCGGGCGTCGTGATGCCACCGATGAGGAAGTGCTTGCGGCTGCGCGTGCCGCCAACTGCGACGAGTTCGTGAACCGCATGCCGCAGGGCTATGACACCATGATCGGAGAGAACGGCTCCAGGCTGTCCGGCGGCGAGCGTCAGCGCATCTCTATCGCCCGCGCGCTGCTCAAAGATGCGCCCATCGTGCTGTTGGACGAGGCGACGGCAAGCTTGGATGTGGAGAATGAGACCGTGGTACAGCAGGCGCTCTCCCGTCTGCTCGCAGGTAAGACGGTTATCGTGATTGCGCATCGCATGCGTACGGTGGAAAATGCCGACAAGATCGTCGTGCTCAAGGATGGTGTGGTTGCCGAGCAGGGCACTCCGGCGCAGCTCAAGGCGGCAGGTGGAGAATTTGCCCGCATGGTTGCGCTGCAAAAGGAAGCGGCTGCCTGGCAGCTGTAGGTAAAGGGACTGTCCCATAAGGGACAAAGGGACAGCCCCTTTGTCATATTGAGTTCATCGCCATAGTTTCCAAAAAGTTAACCATTGTTGAACTTAATAGTTAGATAAACTAAACTATTTTCCAAAAGTGTGCTCGAGCAAACTTGTTTACTCGGGTGCTGAGGCACCGTGCCGCGTCCAATGCGGCAAAAGGGAGAAGCAACATGAAGAAGTCGACGTTTAACACCCTGCTTGTCGGTGGCGGTTTTCTGCTTGGCACGGCCGGCATCAAGCTGCTTACCAGCGCTCCGGTAAAGAACGCCTGCGTGCAGGGCATTGCGTGCGGCATGCGCATCAAGAACGGCTACCAGGACATGGTCGAGCAGGCCAAGG
>UQVT01000116.1 GCA_900544465.1 uncultured Collinsella sp.
TGGTAGGAAACGACCTGCTTCTCGTGGTCGGAAAGCACCGTGGACTTACGCTGTTGGCCGGCAATGACGACCTCCACCGACTCCTCGAAGTCGTCCTGGGTTGCACGCTTGCGACCTTCGCGAACGGCGCGCAGGGCGCCCTCGTTGATGATATTGGCCAGGTCGGCGCCCGAGGCACCGGGCGTGGCACGGGCAATCGCGGTCAGATCGATCGGCGGCTCGGTCTTCACACTCTTGGCGTGGAGCTCGAGGATGTTCTTACGGCCGGTCAGATCGGGCAACTCGACGGGGATGCGGCGGTCAAAACGACCGGGGCGCAGTAGAGCGGGATCGAGACTGTCGGGACGGTTGGTGGCAGCGAGGACAACGATACCCTTGTGGTTATCGAAGCCATCCATCTCGGTCAGCAACTGATTGAGCGTCTGCTCGCGCTCGTCGTTGCCGCTAAAGCCGCCGCCATCGCGCTTCTTACCGATGGTATCGATCTCATCGATAAAGACGATACACGGGGCCTTTTCCTTGGCCTGCTTAAACAGGTCACGAACCTTTGCAGCGCCGCGACCAACAAACATCTCAACGAACTCAGAGCCCGAAATGCTAAAGAACGGAACACCGGCCTCGCCGGCAACAGCCTTGGCAAGCAGGGTCTTACCGGTACCCGGAGGGCCAACAAGGAGAGCACCGCGCGGCAGCTTGGCGCCGATCTCCTCGTAGCGCTGCGGCTTCTCCAGAAAGTCGACGACCTCCTTGAGAGACTCCTTGGCCTCTTCCTGGCCGGCGACGTCCTTAAAGGTCACGCCCACGTCCTTGGAGGCGATCACGCGCGCGCCGGACTTACCCAGTCCGCCGCCGCCAAAACCGCCGCCACCAAAGTTCATCGACGGGCCGTCATCGCCCATAGCCTTCTTCATGCGGCGGTTAAGCCACCAACCGATGAGGAAGAAAATCGCCATGGGAAGAATGAGAGTGAGCAGGTAGTAGGTCATCAAACCCGAGTTTTTATCGGGAACGACCGACTCCAGCGAAGCGCCAGACTCAAGCACGCGATCGGTAAAGCCCGCATCATTCGGCACACCGGTCGTCTTATAGGCGATGTTCTTGTCCTCGCCCTTCTTGGTGTAATAAATGGTGTAATCGTCCGTGTTGTACTCGACCTTGTCGACGCTCTTCTTATCGAGCGCTTTGACAAACGTCGAGTAGTCGGTCTTCGTAATCTGCTGCGTGTGACCGATGTTGGGGAACAGAACGGTCGAGAGCACGAGGTAGACGACGAAGGCGATGAGCACGTAGAGGATCATATTCCGTCTACGCTTGTTGTCATCCATCTCCATCTGCTTGAACTCCATCTACTGGGGTTGATAATGGTTTCTAGAATACCCAACCCAAGCGACGATAAACCGACGCCGGGCACGAAAGGACAGATATGGCATCACTGGAAGTCGGCAAGGTTCAGATCTATACGGGCGACGGCAAGGGCAAGACGAAGGCTGCTTTGGGGCGCGAGAGGATGTCGAGGAACTGATTGCGATAAAGCCCGCCACCACGGAGCTCGTGCTAACCGGCCGCGGCCTGCTGCCCCTCGCAGACCTCGCGGACCTGGTCACCGAAATGCGACCCGTCAAACACTACTTCGACGAAGGCCTCCTAGCCCGTCAGGGCATCGAATACTAATTGATTCGTTTTCCGCCAACACCTACAGCTCATAAGGAAGTTGCGGTGGAATAGTACTTGTTTGACGGTCCGCAAGGGCTTTTCAGGAACTATTTCACCGCAACTTATCAGGGGTATCCGACGGATGAGCTAGGCGGTGGCGCGACCTAGCCAGTTGCCGCTGTGGTGGTAGATGGTGAACATGGTTGCGGTGATGAGCCAGGTTACGGGGTAGACCAGCAGTAGATGCTCGAGCGACGGATCGAAGGGCATGATCGCAAACACCCAGATCACCCTCAAGACAACGGTGCCAAAGATGGTGAGCATCATAGGCTGCAAACTCACGCCGGCGCCGCGGATGGAACCCGAGGCGTTCTCGATAATCGAGAAAATCGCATAGAACGGCGCAATGAAATGGAGGATAGTCGTGGTGTACGCCGAAATCGAAGCATCGTCGACAAACAAACGCGACAGCGGGCCCGAGAACACCAGCAGCACGGCAGACAGGCCACCAATGAGCATAAACGACAGCACGAGCGACGTATGGTAGCCCTTGCGCATGCGCTCGTAGTTGCGCGCGCCAAAGTTCTGCGCCGAGAACGTAGTGATCGATACGCCGAGCGCCTCGGTCACCATCCAGATAATGCCATCCAGGCGCCCAGATAGACCCCAAGCAGTCGTGACATCGGCGCCAAACGAATTAACCGACACCTGGATCAGCACGTTCGAGATCGAATAGGCAGCCGATTGAAAACCGAGTGGCAGACCACACGAGATCATACTCTTGCAAATACCGCGATCGATACCGAGCTTAGACAGCGAAAGACGCCATGCACCCGGAGCGCGCATCATGCGCAACACGATCATCGTTGCATTGGAGCAAATGGTCAGCGCCACTGCGATGCCGCAGCCCAGCGCCTCCATATGCAACACAGCGACAAAGATGATATCCAGCACCACGTTAACAAGGCAGCCAGAGGCAATGATCACGGCGGGCCCGCGCGTGTCGCCCACGGCACGCAGCAATGCGGTTCCCATATTAAGCAGCAGTGCCGCAACCATCGCGGCAAAATAACAGCGAGCATAGGCCACGCCCTCGGCCAATAGTTCATGCGGCGTGTTCATAAGCACCAGCATGGGCTCAACGAACACTATGCCAAGAATCGAGAAAACGATACCGCCCACCAGCGCGAGCGTCATGGCGGTATGGACCGAACGACTCAGCCGTTCATCATCGTGCTGGCCAAAATACTGACCGGTAATGACCGCGCAGCCGGCGCCGACGCCAACGCAAAAGCCAATGCAGAGCTCGGTGAGGACCATCGTGGCCTGAATGCCGCCCAACGCGAGTTTGCCGCCAAACTGACCGACGATATAGGTACCGATAAGCGTGTAGGCCTGCTGAAAAAACGAACAAAAAAAGATGGGAACGCACAGCGACAGTAGTTGCTGCCAAATGACACCTTGCGTTACATCGATAGCCGTAGATTTCTTAGCCACACGCCCTCCCCACACGCATACGTCAAACAGCAAAACAGCAATTTAAAACCAAAGCCAAAACCAGCTTAGCACCGACTGGCGGCGACCGAAACACCCCGAATTAGAGCGCGGTGCGGAAAACTGCCTAGTGATACAAACCCGGCTGGTAGTGATACTCATTGCTCACGTGCGGGCACAGCTGCCAAAAGGCGACGGCGCTCGCCGCGGCAACGTTAAGCGAATCGACCCCGTGCGCCATCGGAATGCGCACCGCGTGGTCACAGCCGGCAATGGTCTTGGCGCCCAAGCCGGCACCCTCGGTACCCATAAAAAGCGCCAAGCGATCAATCTTCTGCAGCACGGGATCGTCCAGCGATACGGAATCGTCCGTCAACGCCATAGCGGCGCACGAAAAGCCGGCATCGTGCAACGCGCTCAGACCATCATGCGGCCACACACGAGCCTCGCTGCCAATGCGCGTCCACGGCACCTGAAACACGGTGCCCATGCTCACCCGGGCCGAGCGACGGTACAGCGGGTCGCAGCACGTCGGGCTGACCAAAATACCGTCAACGTTCAATGCGGCAGCCGAGCGGAAAATCGCGCCAACATTGGTGTGATCGACAATACCCTCAAGCACGCACACGCGCACCGGACGATCCCCCACCGCCTCGACGACGCCGCCCAAGAACTCATCAACCGGAATCTGACGCGGGCGACGGAACGCCGCCAGCGCGCCGCGCGTCACGTTAAAGCCCGTCAACTGCTCCATGAGCTCCATGGAGGCCACGAACACGGGAACCGGACCCGCTCCCTCGCGCACGACAAGCTGGTCAAACAGCGGCATCATCTGGTCGAGCCAGCGCTCGCCCAAAAGAAAGCTCACCGGCTCATATCCGGCGCGAACCGCACGCTCGATGACCTTGGCACTCTCAGCGATAAAAATGCCCTTCTGCGGCTCCAGCACGCAGCGAAGCTCACGCTCGGTCAGTCGCACGTAGGCATCGAGCCGCTCGTCCTCGAGCGAATCAATTCGCAGAACCTCAACGGCATCAGTCATAGCAGCCAGCCCGCACCCTTCTTTACAGCACATCTATACCAAACGAGGCGACGCTAAGCGCCGCCCCATGCATTCAATCAACACGATGATACCGTTCACGCCAGACGATTTACGCCTCGATGCGACGATACGTCACGAACTCATAATTGACGCCCTCGTCACCCTCACCGGCGGCAATCGTCGCGACCCCGCTACGCTGCGCAATCTCCCACGCGGGATCGGCGTCCAAGTCGGGAAAATACGTGTCCACGACATGCACGCAGTGGTTATGAGTGACCTCGGCCTCCACGCAGTACGGCAAAAACTGCCGATAGACATCGCCGCCACCGATCACCCAGGCAACGAGCTCATCGGCAACCGCAGAGAGCGCTTCGTCAACGCTATGCACCACGTCGACGCCCTCGCGGGTAAAGCCTATATCGCGCGTAAGCACGATATTGCGGCGGTTCTTGAGAGGACGCCCGCCGGGAAAACTCAGCAGCGTCTTGCGTCCCATGATAACCGGGCAGCCCTTGGTGCAGGCCACAAAATGGCGCATATCGGCGCGATTGGACACCACCATATCGCCCTCGCAGCCAATACCCCAGTCGTCACACACGGCGACGATGGCAGAAAGCTCACACGTCATGCGCGTCACCTACACCGCGATGGGGATGTTCTTGACCTGAGGGCCGTGCTCATAGCCCACGACGATCAGGTCATCGGTCGTAAACGCATAGAAGTCATGCACATCGGGGTTGAGCGTTACCTTGGGTGCCGCAAACTGCGGACGCTCGATAAGCTCGCGGACGATATCGACATGACGATCATAGATATGGGCGTCGGCGATCACGTGCAGCAGCTCACCGGGAATCATATCGACCGACTGCGCGACCATCATCAGCAAAATGGCGTACTGGCACACGTTCCAGTTGTTCGCGGCTAAAATGTCCTGGCTGCGCTGGTTGAGAATCATGTTGAGCGTCGGCTTGTCGTCCTGAGGACGCTGCGTCACGTTATAGGTCACGCTATAGGCGCATGGATAAAGGTGCATCTCGGACAGATCGCTAAACACGTACGTATTGGTCATAATGCGGCGACTATACGGCGTGTGCTTAAGGTCGTACAGTACACGGTCCATCTGGTCGAAGTCGCCCTCGGCGTAATGGCTCTTCTGACCAATCTGATAGCCGTAGGCTTTACCGATGGAACCGGTCTCATCGGCCCACTCATCCCAGATATGGCTGTTGAGGTCATGCACGTTATTGGACTTCTTTTGATAGATCCACAGAATCTCGTCCATGGCAGACTTAAGCGCCGTACGGCGCAGGGTGAGCGCGGGGAACTCCTCGCGCAGATCATAGCGCGCCGTGACACCAAAGTTTTTAATGGTATAGGCAGGGGTGCCGTCCTCCCACACCGGGCGGACCTTTTGGCCCTCGGTGGTGGTGCCATGGTCCAAGATATCGCGGCACATGGTTACAAACTGTTGATCAGCTTTGCTCATTGACCCTCCTGTCAGTCGCCTACAAGCGAGATTCATTGTAGCCCAGGCGCACGCGGCCCCACAGCCCAAACATAAGCCCTCATTTTCTGACATATGCCAGAAATTCCTTGCGCAAATCCGCACGTTCGCTATTCTATTGTTGACATATGTCAGATTTGGAGAGTGTATGGCTGGAAGACGCGAAAAACTGCGCCGCGTTGGGATCATCCCCGAATATCGCGGCTTTACCCCCGATGGCCTTGCCAGCGGAGACGCTATCGATATGACGGTCGATGAGCTCGAAGTACTGCGCCTGTGCGATCTGGAGGGCCTCAATCAGGAGGCCGTCGCCCTGCACATGGGCATCGCCCGCGCCACGGTGGCGGCAATCAGCAGCCGCGCGCATCGCAAGGTGGCAAACGCGTTGGTCAATGGACGAGCGATTGTCATCGAGGGCGGTAATATCGCATACTCCCCCATCACCACGACGACGGCCGCATGGCCAGCAAAGGAGGTCGGCACCATGAGGGTGGCAACGACGTACGACAACGGCAACATCTTTATGCACTTTGGCCGCAGCGAGCAGTTCAAGATCTACGACATCCA
>UQVT01000117.1 GCA_900544465.1 uncultured Collinsella sp.
CCGGACAGGTCCACCGCTACTCGCAGAGCAGCTTAGCGATCTGGACGGCGTTGGTTGCCGCGCCCTTACGGATTTGGTCGCCGCAGCACCAGAAGGTGATACCGTGCGCGGCCTCGGGGTTCGAGATGTCGCGACGCACGCGGCCGACCCAAATCAGGTCTTGGTCGGACGTATCCATCGGCATGGGGAAGCGGTCGTGTGCATCCTCGGCAGCCATATCGTCAACCAGCTTGACGCCGGGAGCGGCAGCCAGCGCAGCACGGGCCTCCTCAACCGTAATATCGCGCTCAAACTCGAGCGTAATGCTCTCGGAGTGCGAACGCAGCACGGGCACGCGCACGCAGGTGCAGTTCACGCGCAGCTCGGGCAGGTGCATGATCTTGCGGCCCTCGTTCTGCAGCTTCATCTCCTCGGAGGTAAAGCCCTCCTCCTTAACGCCACCGATCTGCGGAATCAGGTTGCTCGCCAGCTGGGCGGCAAACGCGCGCGGCTCGGGAATCTCCTCGCCACGGCCCAGGGCGGCCAGCTGAGCCTCGAGCTCGGCCATGCCGGGAGCGCCAGCGCCCGAAGCAGCCTGATACGTCGAGACAATCATGCGCTTTACGCCTGCGAGCTGGTGCAGCGGCCAGGTGGGAACCAGGCCAATGATGGTCGCGCAGTTGGGGTTGGCAATGAGGCCGTGGTGCCACTTGATGTCGTCGGCGTTAATCTCGGGCACGACCAGCGGCACCTCGGGATCCAGGCGGAAGGCATGGCTGTTGTCGACCACGACGGCACCGCGCTTGACGGCCTCGGGCAGCAGCTCCTTGGCGATATCGTCGCCGGCAGCACCGAGTACGATGTCACAGCCCTCAAAGGCCTCGGGGCAAGCTTCCTCAATCACAACCTGCTCGCCGCGGAACTCGACGGTCTTGCCCGCAGAACGTGCACTCGCCAGCAACTTGAGCTTGCCGACCGGAAACTCCTGCTCGTTCAGGCACTCGAGCATCTGGGTGCCCACGGCTCCCGTCGCGCCCAAAATAGCAACCGTGTACTGTTTCATGCTTCCCCCTTTAAAGGTTGTGGCTTTGCCCGCACATCAAGCAGGCTCAATTGTGCCCCAGTTTATACAAAAACGGGGCGGACATAAAACCCGCCCCGTCGAAACGAAACCGAAACGAAACGCCCCGCAATAGATTTTTAGGCATGTCCCAAAAATATTGTCGGGACGGCCGCTACTTGTGAAGCGCGGCCAGGGCAGGCTCGAGCGGCGCGCTGGGCTCCAAGTCCGCAACCTTCACGATGCCGTTCTCGTCGGAGAAGGCGCGGTAGATGGTCTGGATCGCCAGATCGAAGTCCTTCTCCTCCACGCCGATGATGATGTTGATCTCGTCGCAGCTCTGCGAAATCATACGCACGCTCACGCCGGCCTGGCCAAGCATGCCAAACAGGTGGCCGGAGATGCCGGCACGACCGCGCAGGTTGCGGCCGACCGTCGCGATGAGCGCCAGGCCCTCGACGACCTCAATCTCGAGCGGCTCAACCTCCTGCTGGATGTCGCCCACGAGCGAGTACAGTGAGTCGTGCACGTCCTCTTCCTGCACCACGGCGCCAAAGCGGTCCACGCCGGTGGGCATGTGCTCAACGGAAACGTCATAGCGTTCGAACACCGAAAGCGCACGGCGCATAAAGCCAACGCGCGGCTTGGTACGGTCGCGGGCAACGTTGATGGCGACAAAGCCGCGCTTGCCGGTCACGCCGGTAATGATGGGCTCGGCCTCGCCCTCGTCAGCCGTCTCGCTAATGATAGTGCCGGGGTCCTGCGGGGCGTTGGTGTTCTTGATGACCAGCGGAATACCGGCCTCGCGCACGGGGAACACGGCCTCCTCGTGCAGGACGCTCGCGCCCATGTACGAAAGCTCGCGCAGCTCCTCGTAGGTGACGCGAGCGATGGGCTGAGCCTCGGGCACGATGCGAGGATCCGCAGAATAGAAGCCCGAAACGTCGGTCCAGTTCTCGTACAGGTCGGCACCCAGGCACTTGGCCAGAATGGCACCGGAAATGTCTCCGCCGCCACGGTCGAGCAGCTTAATCTGGCCCTCGCGGGTCGCGCCGTAGAAGCCGGGCATGACAAAGCCGCCCCGCTGGCCGTACTCCTGCACCAGCTCGGAGGTGCGGTTCATGCTGAGCGAACCGTCATGATGGAACGCCACGACCGTCGCGGCATCCAGGAACGGCAGGCCCAGGTACTCGGCCATGAGGCGGGCGGTAAAGTACTCGCCGCGGCTCACGAGCTCCTCGGTGGAGTAGCCGCCCGAGCGGGCGCGCTCGGCAAAGGCCGCAAACTCCTCGCGGATGGGATAGGTGAGCTCCAGCTCGTCGGCGATATCAAAATAGCGCTGGCCGATATCCTCGAGCAGCTCCTCGCACGACACGTGGTACTTAACGTGCGCGTTAACCAGGTAGAGCAGGTCGGTCACCTTGGTGTCGCCCATAAAACGGCGACCGCAGGCGGAAACCACCACAAAACGGCGGGCTGGGTCGGCATCGACGATGGCCTTGATCTTCTTAAAGTGTTCGGCGTCGGCGACCGACGAGCCGCCAAACTTGGCAATTTTTATCATGGCGTGGAGGTTACCTTTCTAAAAGCCTCTGCAAACCTGTTTTGCGCGCTCTGATACCATGGTTTCACCGATTGGGACCAAGGCATCCGAGGAGCAGTGTTATATGGGAATTTATCATAGTACACGAGGACGCACTTTATCGTGCTCAAGTAAGGTGGCAATCCGTACCGGCATCGCTCCCGACGGGGGTTTGTTTGTCTCGGACGAGCTGGGCACCCAGCAGGTCGATATCAGCTCGCTTGCAGATAAATCGTACTTTGAAATCGCTCAAGATGTGTTGGGAATGTTACTGAATGATTACACGGCCGAAGAAATTTCGGCGTGTGTCGACGAGGCATACCGCGGCACGTTCACGAGTGAAGAGGTTACGCCGCTCGTCAAACTCGACGCTGCGCCGGGCGCTGACGCCCCCCAGACCTATGTGATGGAGCTCTTTGGCGGCCCCACAAGCGCCTTCAAGGACGTCGCCCTGCAGATGCTCCCCCGTCTGATGGCCCGCACTTCCGCCAAGGACGGCGGCGCCGAGCGCATCATGATCGTCACCGCCACGTCGGGCGACACGGGCAAGGCCGCACTCGCCGGTTTTGCCGACGCTCCGGGCACGGGCATCACCGTCTTTTATCCCGAGGGCAAGGTCAGCCGCGTCCAGAACCTGCAGATGTCCACGCAGGAGGGCGACAACGTCGCCGTCTGCGGCATCCGCGGCAACTTTGACGACGCCCAGAGCGCCGTCAAGCGCATCTTTGCCGATAAGGAGCTTGCCGAGCGCCTGGAGGCCGCCGGCACGGTGCTTTCGAGCGCCAACTCCATCAACGTCGGCCGCCTGGTACCGCAGGTCGTCTACTACTTTGCCGCCTATGCGCAGCTGCTGCGCGCCGGCGCCATCGAGGCCGGCGACGCCGTGGAGTTCTGCGTACCGACCGGCAATTTTGGCGATATCCTGGCCGGCTACTATGCCAAGCGTATGGGTCTGCCCGTCGCCAAGCTCGTCGTGGCGAGCGACAAGAACAACGTGCTTGCCGACTTCCTGACCACCGGCGTTTACGACCGTAACCGCCCGTTCTTCACGACCATCTCGCCGTCGATGGACATCCTTATTAGCTCCAACCTGGAGCGCATGCTGTACTTCCTGTCCGACGGCGACTGCGAGCTCGTTGCCGGCCTTATGGAGCAGCTTGCCCAGACGGGTCGCCACGAGGTTCCCGCCGACCTGCTGGCAAAGATTCAGAGCGTCTTTGGCTGCGGTTGGGCCAGCGAGGACGAGGTCCGCGCTGCCATCAAGAGTTGCTGGGATGCGAACGGCTACGTGATCGACCCGCACACCGCTTGCGGCTATCACGTCTTTGAAAAGGTCGCCCCCGCCGAGGGCGCCAAGGCCCGCGTGCTGCTTTCGACCGCCAGCCCCTACAAGTTCCCGCGTGCCTGCTGCGACGCCCTGGGCCTCGACGTTCCCGAGGATGATTTTGAGGCTATGCGTGTGCTCGAGCAGGCCACCAACACGGTCGCCCCGACCCAGCTCGCCGAACTCGAATCCAAGCCCGTCCGCTTCGAAGACGTCTGCGACGTAGCCGACATGGCCAACTACGTCGAGTCTGCAGCAAAAAAGATGACTACCAACTAAAACCCCTTATAAGGCGCCGGCGAAAGCCGGCGCACCTTCTTTTTATTTAGCTTTCGGGATAATGACGAGCATGCGAGCGGGTCTGGCCGTTTAGTTCGTCGCGAGTTCCGCACGAGCCGGAAAGCACTTAATGTGCTTTCCGAGCGAGCCAGGACTGCCCGAGCAGCGAACTAAACGGCCAGACCCGCCCAGGAGGACCCACATGATCAAAATCACCGTCCCAGCAACCAGCGCCAACCTAGGCATCGGCTACGACACCCTCGGCATGGCCGTCAGCCTTTACTCGCACTTCACCTTCGAGCGCGCCGACAAACTCACCATCACGGGCTGCCCCGAGGAATTCCAAAACGAGAACAACCTGGTCTACGTGAGCTTTGTCGATGCACTGGCTGCATGGGACGAGCCGGCTTTTCCCGTTGCCATCGACATCCAGACCGACGTGCCCGTCGCCCGCGGCCTGGGCTCCAGCTCCACCTGCGTCGTCGCCGGCATTATGGCCGCCGCCGCACTGACAGGCCACACCGTCGACCGCGCCGAGCTGGTTCGCATTGCCACCGAAGTCGAGGGCCATCCCGATAACGTCGCCCCCGCTATCCTGGGCGGCGCCGTCTGTTCCTTTACGCCGACCGATTCGCTCCCCCAGTGCCTGCGCTACGAGGTGAGCGATCGCCTGCGTTTTATTACCGTGATTCCGCCCTACGAGGTGCATACGAGCGAGGCGCGCAAGGTTGTGCCGCAGGAGATTCCACTCTCCACCGCCGTGTGGCAGATGGGCCGCATCGCCGGCATGACGCGCGGCTTGGAGACTGGTGACCTCGACCTGATTGCCGCCGCCAATGACGACCGCATCCAGGAACCCTATCGTCGCCGTCTGATTCCCGACTACAACGCCGTGCGCGACACCTGCCTTAACGGCGGCGCCAAGACCATCTGGATCAGCGGCTCGGGCTCGACTCTCATGGCCGTGACTGACGACACCATCGTGGCAAAGTTCCTGCAGGTCAAGCTGCGCGAGCAGTTCCCTAAGTGTGATACGCATATTCTGACGTGCGACACGGAAGGCGCTCAAATCGAGTACCTGTAGACATCGCCGATCGGTCTGTCCGGGCCACCCAGGGGCATCCCCTTAAAAACGTCCTCGCACTTGAGGCCCACTTATCCTGCTCCTTCGGAGCTGCGGATAAGCGGGCCTCGTGCTGCGGAATGTTTTTAAGGGGATGCCCCTGGGTGGCCCTATGGCAACGTAGCTAGCGATGTCTACAGGGACCCACGCTTTGAAGGGGCGCCAGGCTGAAATCATGGCCTTTTATTGATAGGGGCTCTTGCTAGGCTGGGGCACTTATTAGAGGCAGGCTTCGGCGATGCGGCGCTTGAGTTCGTCGATGCCGGTACCGGTCTGGGAGCTTGTGATGATCACGTTCTCGGCCGGGACGTTGAGCTGCTTTTTGATGGCTGCTGCCTGGCGGGCTTGCTGGGTGCGGCTGAGCTTGTCGGCCTTGGTGAGGCAAACGATAAAGTTGAACTCGTTGCCCTGCAGGTAGTCGATCATGTCATGGTCGAGCTTACTGGGGTCGTGACGAATATCCACCAGCGACACGACCAGGTTAAAGCTGCGCTCCGAGTCGAAGAAGTCGCCGATAAGTTCTGCCCAACGGTCACGCTCGGCCTTGGAACGACGGGCGAAACCATAGCCCGGCAGGTCAACGAAGTGCACGTCATCGGCCTCGAAGAAATTGATATTGCTCGTCTTGCCCGGTGTGCTCGAAACCTTGACGAGGTTCTTGCGGCCAAAAAGCTTGTTCATGATCGACGACTTGCCCACGTTGGAGCGGCCGACAAAGCTCACCTCGGGGCAGGTGG
>UQVT01000118.1 GCA_900544465.1 uncultured Collinsella sp.
GATTAGATAGTTAGACAAACATCTAAATATCGAGTATAGTGTGCGCGTCGAACGAAATGCTGAGAGGAGGTCCTATGCCGGGAGAGGGTTTTAAGGCGCTTGCCGATCCAACGCGACGGCGCATTTTGGAGTTGCTGCGCGAGGGCAATTGCACGGCGGGGGAGCTTGCCGAGCATTTCGATA
Organism: uncultured Collinsella sp.; assembly: GCA_900544465.1. Lineage (GTDB taxonomy): Bacteria > Actinomycetota > Coriobacteriia > Coriobacteriales > Coriobacteriaceae > Collinsella. The sequence goes on from UQVT01000118.1 coordinate 184, forward strand.
TCAGTAAGCCGTCGCTGAGCCATCACTTGGCGACGCTCAAAAACGCCGGGTTGGTGACCGACGAGCGCCATGGCCAAAACATCGTATACAGTTTAAACACCACCGTCATGCAGGACTTGATCGGTTGGTTTATAGGCTTTACAAACACGGAAGGTGATAAGGATGAATAACGAAAACAAGGGCATTCACGCCACGGGGGTATCGTCGCGCGCGTGGGCCATGCTTGTTGTGGTCTGCGCTATTAATGTTGCTGCGCATCTCTGGGTGATGCCGAGCTTGCCTGCGCAGATTCCCACGCACTGGGGCGCGAACGGCGCTGTCGACGGTTGGGGTCCTAGCTGGATGGCCTCCGCGCTCGGCGTGCTGCCTCTGGCGCTTCTCGCAATGTTCTGCGTGGTGCCGCGCATCGACCCCAAAGGTGAGGCATATCGAACCTCGGGCAAGTTCTATCAGGGCTTCGTAATCGCCTTCACCTTGTTCATGTGCGCCATAAGCTGGCTGGGAGAGCTTACGGTCTGGGGCGTGGTGCCGGCGGTCGGTTCGGTTAACGTGCTGATTTCCGGTGTTGTCGGTTTGCTGTTCATCGGCGTAGGCAACTACTTGCCGCGTGTGAAGCAGAACTATACGCTCGGTATCAAGGCGCCCTGGGCACTTGCCGATCCCGAGAACTGGCGCCGTACGCAGCGCTTTGGCGGTGCCTGCTTTATGGTGCTGGGTGTTGGCCTGATTGTGATGGGCGTGGCGGGCAGCGTGCTTTCGAGTGAAGTCATCGCCGCAGTGATTGCGGTTCTGGCGTTTGGTTCGGTCGGAGCCGTCTACGTCTACTCGTATCTGCTGTGGCGCAAATCGCAGCGAGCCGCTCGTTAAGGTTGCGGAAAACTAGCGTACGCAGTTCATAGTATGTTCCGGGGGACTTTTCCCAGGTAGTATTAGGGGGTATGGGCAACCATGCCCCTTTTTTCGTTAAGTTTCAGAGCTGGTTTCCTCATTTCGTTTCCACTAAAGCGAATCAAGAATAGAGAAACAGCAGGTAGAAAGGATAAAACAGGCAAATGGCAGAGTTCATCTACCAGATGTATCAGGCTCGTAAGGCCCATGGCGACAAGGTAATCCTTGACGACGTGACCCTGAGCTTCTACCCCGGTGCCAAGATCGGCGTTGTGGGTCCCAACGGCATGGGCAAGTCGACCCTGCTCAAGATCATGGCCGGCATCGAGGAGGTCTCCAACGGTGATGCCAGGCTCACCCCCGGCTACACCGTGGGCATCCTGCAGCAGGAGCCGCCGCTCGACGACGACAAGACCGTCATCGAGAACGTGCGCATGGCATTTGGCGACATGATCGCCAAGGTCGATCGCTTCAATAAGATCGGCGAGGAGATGTGCGACCCGGATTGCGACATGGACGCCCTCATGGCCGAGATGGGCAAGCTCCAGGACGAGATTGACGCCGCCGATGGCTGGGATATCGATTCCAAGCTCGGCCAGGCCATGGACGCCCTGCAGCTGCCCGATTCCGACATGCCGGTCAACGTGCTTTCCGGCGGCGAGCGCCGCCGCGTGGCCCTGTGCAAGCTGCTGCTCGAGGCTCCCGACCTGCTGCTGCTCGACGAGCCCACGAACCACCTGGACGCCGAGTCGATCCTGTGGCTCGAGCACTTCCTGCACAACTACCAGGGCGCGGTGCTTGCCGTCACACACGATCGCTACTTCCTGGATAACGTTGCCGAGTGGATCTGCGAGGTCGACCGCGGTCACCTTTATCCCTACAAGGGCAACTACTCCACGTATCTGGAGACCAAGGCCGCCCGTATCGAGGCGCAGGGCAACCGCGATGCCAAGCTCGCCAAGCGCATGGAGGCCGAGCTCGAGTGGGTGCGCAGCTCGCCCAAGGCCCGCCAGGCAAAGAACAAGGCCCGTCTGGCTCGCTATGAGGAGATGGAGGCCGAGGCCCGCGCAAGCCAGAAGCTCGACTGGACCGACATCCGCATCCCTGTGGGCCCGCGTCTGGGCAACAAGGTGCTCGAGGCCCATCACCTGCACAAGGAGTTCGATGGCCGTGTGCTCATCGATGACCTTTCGTTCACCCTGCCGCGCAACGGCATCGTGGGCGTCATCGGTCCCAACGGTGTCGGTAAGACCACGCTCTTCAAGACGATTGTGGGTCTGGAGCCGCTGACTTCGGGCGAGCTCGAGGTGGGCGAGACCGTCAAGATCTCCTATGTCGATCAGAACCGTTCTGGCATCGACCCCGACAAGAACCTGTGGGAGGTCGTCTCGGATGGCCTGGACCACATGATGGTCGGCGAGACCGAGGTTCCGAGCCGCGCTTATGTGGCGAGCTTTGGCTTTAAGGGCCAGGACCAGCAGAAGCGCGCCGGCGTACTCTCCGGTGGCGAGCGCAACCGTCTGAACTTGGCGCTTACGCTCAAGCAGGGCGGCAACCTGCTGCTCCTCGACGAGCCCACGAACGACCTCGACGTCGAGACACTGTCCTCGCTCGAAGCGGCGCTGCTCGAGTTCCCGGGCTGCTCGGTGGTTATTAGCCACGATCGTATGTTTCTGGACCGCGTCGCCACGCACATTCTGGCGTGGGAGGGCACCGACGAGAATCCGGGCAACTGGTATTGGTTCGAGGGCAACTTTGAGGCCTATCAGGCCAACCGCATCGAGCGCCTGGGCGAGGATGCAGCCCAGCCGCATCGTATTCACCGCAAGCTGACGCGCGACTAGTAGCAAGTAGAAGGGCCGCCACCAAGGGCGGCCTTTCTTGTAGCGATTGCACTGCAGCTATGCCCTGGCTGCTGGTTTGATTCATAATCAAAGTCATCTCTTTGGGATTAAAGCCCGTTTTTGCTATGAGTGATTTTCTAATTCCGTTTAAAACGTAAAGACGCATTGGGTTGCAAGGACATAAGCAAATCGAATTGAAATATAACCAGTGCTGTAACGTTACAAAAAAGATTATAGAATAGGAGTACCTTATAAGTCGCTTCTCTAGAAAGAAGAACATATGCTTTCGCGTCGTCGTTTTCTGCAACTTGTCGCGTCTTCAATTGTCGCCTTAGCCGCACGTCCGAAAGAGGTTTTTGCTTCGACGGGCAATATTGATGGTGAGCAGATACAATTTACTTCTGAAATTGCGCAAGAGCTTGCCGATAAATATATAAAGGGACTCCTCGGCTATTCGTATACGCCTTCTGACCCTATTCCTTTTGTAGATGTTGATGGGTCCCCGCTTGGTTACATTGTTCCGGTTGTGACATCCAATAGAGCCGCGGGCTATTTGGTTTTAGATGCTTCAGATGATGAAATACTTACGGGATATCGTTTTGGAGACGGCTTAGTCAGCCCTATGGATCGGGGAGGAGATCTTGGTGTCGAGTCTTATTCGTTCAATAACCCAGTCGTAATGATCAATCCATTCGAATTCGGCGTGCAATCTTTGGACGGTTCAATAACAACAAATTGCGGAAGAACAATCCCGGCTGTTTCCATAGAAGGACGGCCTGTCGTTTTATCGAATAAACCTTCAAGCTGGAACGATGTTGTAATTTACGCAACTCAAATGCAGGATTACACAGTATCTGGATTTCGTTCCATTTCTCAGTTTATGTCATATGATGAAAGCGAGATTAAGAGGCTTACCGCCCACTATGCTTGTATGGTGACAGCTTTTTCGAACGTTGCGGAACTGTATGGCATTGCCAATTTATATAGCGACCCTTCGCAATATATGCAGATATGGAATTACACCAATACCCATGCTCTTTCCGATGAAGAACAGACTGTTCCCGGCGTTGTTTTGGGTGGAACGCCGATATCAACCTGTGCAACGGGGTTTACAAATTACTGCGCAAGCAGAGGAAGTACTCTTATCGCCCGCACTGTCTCCTCTCCGGCTATCGCGAGCATTCAAAATGAGATTAACTCTAATAGACCGAATGTTTTACATGCGAGTTTGTACAACGGATCAGCCCATTCTGTAACAGCGGAGGCTTACGCCACACTTACTGGTAAGAAAACTGGAGAGACAAGGCAGATGATTGGCATAGCGGACGGCTGGAATTCATCTTTATCCTTCCTGAAGTATGATCAGAGCTATTATGCGTGGACTTATGGAACGACTTTTTCGAAGTAGGGCGATTCGTCTAGCTCTGTCTTTGGTGCTGATGGCTTCATTGGTGGGCTGTTCAACAAAGGAAGAGATATCGCGCGGAGGTTCCGGAGAAGTGACTGCGACAGACTCAGGTTCATTAGAAATAGCTGGCGGGCATGCCGATGTGATGTTACAAGGAAAAGGCGTGCTTAGGTCGATTGATGCTGAAGACGCTGTCTGCTCAATAGAGGATTTGAAGACAGGTGAAACTGCATCGTACCGAGTTTCAGATAATGCTGCGAATATGATTGAGTCGATACCGACTGGAGCGCAGGTTTCTTTTAGATACTTTGCTCCGCAACTTGAGGATGAGCTTGCTTCTCTGGTGTCTATATGCACCGATGACAACTAAAAGGCCTGAATTCAAACGGCCTCGGATGGTCAATTGGCTATCCGAGGCCGTTTTTTACTCGACCGGGGCTTCGACCTTGTCGATGGCCCAGGCGGCTCCGAGACCGCCGGTGGTGTTGCGGCGGATGCGCACGGTAACCTCGCGGCGCTCGCCGGCCTGCGTGTAGCACAGGGGGAAGTTTGCGCGGTTTCGCGCGGCCTCGATGGTACCGCGCTCGCGGGCGATCCAGTAGTACTCGCCGACAATGCCGAGCGTGTCGGCGCCGTAGGGGAGATAGGTCGACAACTGGTGCAGAAGCGGGCCGGGGCAGAAGACCTCGGTTGCGAAATCGACGGGGAAGTCCTCAGGGATGGCGGGCGCTGCGGGTGCGGGGGTTGGGGCCGCTGCGGGTACCGAAGCCGGTGCCGGTGCGGGAACTTGGTCGCAAGTAGAGGTGGGCACGGATTCGATGACGGGTGCGGGCTCAGGCACCGGTTCCGGCTTAACTGCGGAATCTGCGGGCTTCACGGTGACGGGCGCGTCTACAGCTGCAGTTTCAAACTCAACCTGCATCGCGCTCTCATTCTCGACGCTCGACTTTGCTTCGATGGGCGTGGATGCCATAGTGGTGATGCCGGCGTTGGCGTTCTCGGGGTCATAGACGACCGTGAGCGAGATGGCGGGCTGCGGCGTCTCGGGCTTCGGCGTCGACTCGGTAGCGTCTTGATCGGCGGGCTGATCGTCCTCGGCCTCGTCGCTAAAGACATCACTGTTTTGGAACGAAGGCGTCTCGGGTTGGTTAGCGACTTCTTCGGTTGTCGACTTGGGAGTCTCGTTGAGCTCCGCAGTGGCTTCCTGCTCGGATATGACTTTGGGATCGGTCGTGGCGGCGATTTCGGTTTCGGCTTCTGCCGTTACCTCAATAGCGACTTCAATCTCTGCCTCGGGCTCGGATTCTGGCACGGCTTCAACCATGGCTTCAGGCTCGGGACGCTTAACGTGCTTGGGGCGCACGGCCTTGAGGTCCTTCTCGCCGCGCTTTTTCTTTTTGTAGGACTGCTTGGCTCCCTTGGCTGCCTTGGGCTTGTCCTCGCCCTTGGCAAGGGCGGCATCCCAGGCATCGTTGGCGATGACGGTGGCATACAGGCGACCGCCCTTAAAGACAGTCAACTTAATGCAGTCGTCGAGCTCCTCGAGCAGCTCGCGCGTTGACTCGAAGCCCAGGTCATAAGCGGCCATGTCGCCCGCGGCGAGCGCCTCTTCGACCTGCGTCATAAACGTTTGCTTGCCGCATCCAATCGCATCGCGCAGCAGGCGATACAGATAGATGTGGTTGCCCAGCGATAGCGTGGGCCTAACTATTGTCTTGCTCATGGCAAATCTCCTCTTTACACAC
>UQVT01000119.1 GCA_900544465.1 uncultured Collinsella sp.
CCTGGGCGAGCACTATGAGGGGCCTAACGACCCCACGCTCGTCTTCTTTAGCGTCGAGGATCCCGAGGCTTTTATCTGCAATCACGACGAATGGGTGCCGGTCGAGCTCTAGCCGGCTGGCTCATCCTAACAACTTGGTTTTCGCATGGGCGGGCCCCGTATTGCCCGGTGCCGTTAGGAGCGCCGGTCAATACGGGGCCCGCTCCATTTGTCAATTCCTTCAAGCGAATGTGTCGGGAATGTTTCAATGCATGAATATGCAAGCCATTTACGTGTTCATGCATCTTTTGGTGCTAAAGTTTCAACCCACTTCATAACGACCACTGCGAAATGCGCATCGGTGCATAAATCGCAGACAAGGAGTCTGATATGTCATTGAAGGTTGGAATCGTCGGCGCGGCTGGATATGCCGGAGCCGAGCTCATTCGCCTCGTGCTCGGCCATCCCGAGTTTGAACTTGTTGCCATTACGTCCAACGCCGATGCCGGCCAGCCGCTGTCCGCGGTGTATCCGAGCTTTGCTGGCGTGAGCGATCTGGTTTTCACCACGCATGACGCCCCCGAGCTTAAGAGCTGCGATGCGGTTTTTCTTGCCGTGCCGCACACGGCTGCCATGGCACAGGTGCCCGCGCTGCTTGCATCGGGCGTCTCCTGCTTTGATCTTTCGGCCGACTACCGCCTGAACGACGCGTCCGTCTTTGAGACGTGGTATGCCGCCGAGCATACGAGCCCCGAGCTGCTCAAGACCCGTGCCTTTGGCCTGCCCGAGCTATTCTGCCGGGACTTGGAGACCGCCGCATCCGACCATGCCGACGGCAAACCCGTGCTGGTCGCCTGCGCCGGTTGCTATCCCACCGCAACGAGCCTTGCCGCCGCGCCCGCCGTGCGCGCTGGCTGGGTTGCCCAGAGCGGCCCCGTGATCGTTGATGCCATCAGCGGCGTGACGGGTGCCGGCAAGTCCTGCAACGCTCGTACGCATTTTTGCAGCGCTGACGAGAACTTGGAGGCCTACGGCGTGGGCAAGCATCGCCACACGCCCGAGATTGAGCAAATCCTTGGCCTGACCGATCGCGTCGTCTTCACCCCGCATCTGGCACCGCTCAAGCGCGGCCTGCTCTCCACGGTGACGCTGCCGCTCACGCCGCAGGCCATCGACTCCCTGGCTCTTGAGGATGTCGTCGACTATTACAAGCAGTTCTACGCTGGACGCACCTTTGTGCGTGTGCTCGACGCCGTCCAGCAGCCCAAGACGGCTTCGGTCGTTGGAACCAACGCCGCCCAGATTGGCCTTGCGCTCAACAAACGCGCGGGCGTGCTGGTGGCGACGGGCGCTATCGACAATCTGTGCAAGGGCGCTGCGGGCCAAGCAGTCCAGTGTGCCAATATCGTCTTTGGCTTTGACGAGCGACGAGGCTTGCCCACAGTGGCGTGCCCGGTGTAGCACATTCGATTGTTAACGATTTGGTAGTCGGGCATCGAGTGGGGCGCCACTCTTAAGCTGGTCTCATGATTACGACTGGCATGGCGCACCAACCGATGTCCGTTTTTTGTTTGACATAAGGAGTCATAAAGACGATGAATACCGACCTGATTGATATCAAGATTCGCGCCGTCGAGGGTGGCGTTACGGCAGCGGCCGGCTTTAAGGCCGCAGGCATCCATGCGGGATTCCGCAAGAACCCCGAGCGTCTGGATTACGCGCTCGTCGTGCCCGATAAACCCTGTCCCGGCGCCGGCGTGTTTACCACCAATCGCTTTTGCGCGGCACCCGTGCAGGTGAGCCGTGCCAACCTGGGCGGTGCCGACAAGGGCTACGGAATCATCGCCGGCGTTTCGGTCAACTCTGGCAATGCCAACGCCGCCACGGGTGAGACCGGCCTTGCATGCGCGCGCGAGACGTGCAGCATCGCATCGCAGGTCATCGGCTGCGGGCCCCAGCAGATTCTGGTTGCCTCCACGGGCGTGATTGGCCAGATTCTGCCGATCGACACGTTTGAGACCGCCATTCCTGCTGCCTACGAGGCGCTCTCCGCCCACGGTGGAGCCGATGCCGCTCGCGCCATCATGACGACCGACACGCACTCCAAGGAGTACGCCGTGTCCTACGTCAGTGAGGCTGCGGGTCATGCGGGTAATGTCTATACGGTAGGCGGAATGTGCAAGGGCTCGGGCATGATTATGCCCAACATGGCCACCATGATCGCAGTTATCACCACCGATGCCCCCGTCGAGCCTGCGGCACTTCATACCCTGCTGCTCTCGACCGTCAAGCAGACCTTTAACAAGGTAACGGTCGATTCCGACACCTCGACCAACGACACCTGCATCATGCTTGCCTCCGGCGCCGCTGCCGCAGATGCCGAGCCTATCGTCGAGGGCTCCGATGCCTTCGACGAGTTGGCATTTGCCGTGCACGAGGTGTGCGAGAGCCTGGCGCGCAATATCGCCGCCGATGGCGAGGGCGCATCCAAGCTTGTTACGGTCAACGTTACCGGCGCCGTGAACGACGAGGAGGCCGATATCGCCGCTCGCGCCGTTGCCAACTCGCCGCTCGTTAAGACCTGCATCGCCGGCCACGACTGCAACTGGGGCCGCGTCGCCATGGCACTCGGCAAGTGCGGCGTGAAGTTTAATCAGGAAGACGTTTCCATCGACATGATGGGCATGCCCGTCTGCCGTGACGGCCTGACCGTTCCCTTTGACGAGGACGAGGCTCTGCGACGTTTTGAGGCGCCCGAGATCGTGATCTCGGCAGACCTAGGCGCGGGCGACGCGGCGACCACCGTGTGGACTTGCGACCTCACGCACGAGTACATCTCCATTAACGGCGACTACCGTTCCTAGATTCCAGGCACGCTGCGCATCTTGCCGCGATTGCGGACAGTGGAGCACGGCGCGATAACGATACGAAAGACGAGGCAGATTATGAAATTCGCACGCGATTGTCGTTCGAGCGAATCCAACGAAGCAACCGCGCAGCTGCTGTTCGAAGCGCTGCCGTGGATTAAGAACCTGACCGGCAAGACGGTTGTTATCAAATATGGCGGAGCCGCCATGGTTGATGAGCAGCTGCGCCGCGACGTGATGAGCGACATCGTCCTGCTTAAGATCATCGGCATGCGCCCCGTCATCGTGCATGGCGGCGGCAAGGCTATCAACGAGGCGCTGAGCCATTACGATATTCCCGTCGAGTTTAAGAACGGCCAGCGCGTGACCACGCCGGCGACCATGGATATCGTGCGCGAGGTGCTGGGCGGCAAGGTCAACCAGGAGCTGGTCGCGGCGCTCAACCATCACGGCAACCTGGCCGTGGGCGTTTCGGGCAGCGATGCCGGTACGCTCATCGCCGAGCCGCTCGACCCCGAACTCGGCCGCGTAGGCAAGGTCACGCACGTCAACACCGACTATATCGAGCGCCTGCTCGATAGCGAGTACATCCCCGTCATCGCTACCGTCGCGGCGGGGGAGGACGGCGGTTTCTTCAACATCAACGCCGATACCGCCGCCGGTGCCGTTGCGGCGGCGCTGCATGCGCATAAGGCGATCTTTTTGACCGACGTCGACGGCCTGTACAAGGACTTTAGCGATAAAGACTCACTCATCTCCAACCTAACGCTCGACGAGGTTAACGAAATGCTCTACGGCGGCGAGGTCGATAAGGGCATGATTCCCAAGCTGCGTGCGGCCGTCGATGCGCTTGCCGGCGGCGTATTTCGCGCTCACATCATCAACGGCACCACGCCGCATTCGCTGCTGCTGGAGCTGCTGACCGATGCCGGCGTCGGTACCGTGATCCATTCCACCGAGACGGCTTACGAGTTCGATACGCATCCGCATCCGCTTTCGACGTTTGCTGCGCGTCTGACCGAGAACCTCGACGAGGTCGAGAAGCTTCAGACGGTCTAACTGACTCGCAGCCGCCCCATTCCTGCACCCATAGGCCTGCGCCGTCCGGCGCCCAACGAAAGGCATCCCATGTCACTTGCAGCTCAGCAATCGCTTGAATCCCATTACGTTATGCATACCTTTGGCCGCTCTCCGGTCGAGTTTGTCGAGGGTCACGGCATGAAGCTCACCGGCGACGATGGTCGTGAGTACCTCGACTTTCTTGCCGGCATCGGCGTGTGCAGCCTAGGTCATGGCGACCCGGCTGTGCTCTCGGCGCTCGAGGCACAGACCAAAAAGCTCATGCATGTCTCCAATTACTTCTACATCGAGCAGCGTGGACAGGTCGCGGCGCTGCTGTCCAAGCTTGCTAACGACGACGTAGATGGTGCGCGCGTGCTTGCCGATGCCATTGTCGCCGGCGATGAGACCACGGCAGCTGCTCTTGGTGCCCCGGCAGCGGATGAGCAGGTGTGGGAGACCTTCTTTGCCAACTCCGGCGCCGAGGCCAACGAGGGCTCGATGAAGCTCGCGCGCCTGTACGCCAAGCGTGCCGGTAACGGCGGCAACACTATCGTGTGCATGCGCGGCGGCTTCCACGGCCGTACGCTCGAGACCATTGCCGCCACCATGCAGGATTGGCTGCAGGATAGTTTCCGCCCGCTGCCGGGTGGCTTTGTGGCCTGCACGCCCAACGATATCGATGAACTGCGTGCGATCTTTAAGCAGCTGGGGAGCGAAATTTGTGCCGTGATGCTCGAGCCGATTCAGGGCGAGAGCGGTGTGCACCCCATGACCGAGGAGTTTATGGCGGCAGCGCGCGACCTGGCACACGAAGTGGGCGCCGTGCTTATCGCCGATGAGGTCCAGTGCGGCATCTTCCGCTCCGGCAAGCCGTTCGCATTCCAAACCTATGGCGTGGAGCCCGACATCATGAGCCTTGCCAAGGGCATTGCTGATGGCGTGCCCATGGGCGCCGTGGTGGCAAAGAAGGAGATTGCCGACGTGTTTAAGCCGGGTGACCACGGCTCGACCTTTGGCGGTAGCTGCTTGGCCATCGCGGCGTGCGCCGCGACGCTCTCCGCGCTCGTGCGCGGCGATTATGCCGACCACGCTGCCAAGGTAGGCGCCTATATGGAGGCAAAACTCGCCAAGTTACCGCATGTTACCGATGTGCGCGGTCGCGGCTTGATGCTCGGCTGCGACCTGGATGAGGCAGCGGGCGACGCGCATGATATTGTTGCCCGCGCGCTGGCCGCCGGTGCCGTAATTAACGCTACGGGTGCCCATACGCTGCGTTTCCTGCCGCCGCTCGTCTGCGAGGAATCCGACGTGGACAGTCTGATCGAGATCCTGTCGGGTGTCTTGGGCTAACGCGGCGCAATAACTCAATTTTGACCGGGTTCCGGACTGCGGACGTGCCATATGCGGCACGATTCGGCGGTCTGGAGCCCGTTTTGCCATAAATCTGCAATGGCCAGGAGAGCCTTTGGACAAAAAATGCCAAATATGAGTACTGTCACCAGTTGAATCTCATATGAAACCGACTACCTAGGATTAGTTAGACCACACATGTTCAGTTATGTTAATGGGAAAACAGCTAGTAAAGGCTTCAAATCGCTGATTCAGAGCTAGATTTATCCAGCGAAACCCAAAAATCGCTGCTATAAAATTGGTAACAGTACTCATTTTTGCCATTTTTTGGCCACGGCCTTTGTGACGGACGTGCTGGCGGGTTCGAATCCCATGCGCTGGGCCTGAAAAAGGAAAGGCCTCCATCGCTGGAGGCCTAACAAATCGGTGGTGGGCGATGAGGGATGTCCGCGTGCGGCTGGCGCCGCCCGCGCCCCGCTTCGTCGCTCCGCTCCTCGCGTGCTGCGCTGGAAAACGCTTCGCGTTTCCTCAGCTCCGCACCCTTTCGGGTTCGAATCCCATGCGCTGGGCCCAAAAAAGAAAGGCTTCCATTGCTGGGAGCCTATCAAATCAGTGGTGGGCGATGAGGGAT
>UQVT01000120.1 GCA_900544465.1 uncultured Collinsella sp.
TCGTCAGCGCATCGTACACGTCGGCCACCGAAACCACCTGTGCGGCAATGGGAATTTCGTCTCCCTTAAGGCCATCGGGATAACCCTTGCCGTCCCAGCGCTCGTGATGCCAACGCGCAATCTGGTACGCATATTCCATAAGCGCATTGCCGGCGTGATGGCTACCCAGCTCACGCAGCATGTCGGCGCCGATCGTGGTATGCGTCTTCATAATCTCGAACTCCTCGGGCGTAAGGCGTCCGGGCTTGTTGAGAATCGCATCGTCAATCGACATCTTGCCGATATCGTGCAGCGCCGAAGCCAGGGCAATCGTGGAGCGTTCCTCATTGTCGAGGGAGATCGTGCCGCTACGCTGGACCAGACAGCCAAGCAGCAGCTCGGTCAGCTTCTCGATGTTCGTAACGTGCCTGCCGCTCTCGCCGTTGCGAAGCTCCATGACGCCGGCCATGATATCGATGAGCATGCGACTGTTCTTGACGCGCTCGTTGTACTGCTGGGACAGCAGGTTCGTCAGGCGGCGCTGTTTGGCGTATAGGCGGATGGTGTTGCTTACACGGCGGCGCACGACACGGGAGTCAAACGGGCGGTTGATATAGTCCGAGGCGCCCAGCTCGTACGCGCGCAGAACCATATCATCGGAATCTTCGCTCGAAATCATGATGAAAGGCAGATTGTCGATACCCGATCGGCGCGACAGATCGGCCAGCACCTCAAAGCCGCTTATGCCCGGCATGACAATATCCAGCAGCACGAGCGACAACTCATCGCCATAGCGGTCGACCATGTCGAGCGCCGTACGACCGTTGTCGGCCTCGAGGATGCAATACTCGTCCTTGAGCATCTCGTTGAGAATGGCTCGGTTCATCTCGGAGTCATCGACAATAAGCACCAAAGGCTTTTCGCTTTGGAAGGCTTCGATGGAATCGGCATCGGTCACGACCGTACCGGCTTTTGCCTTAGCGCGGCTCAATAACTGGACAGCGCGGCCAACTCCTTCATCGACCGTCTCGCCATGAATGCGAACACCGCCAACACATGCCGTCAAGCTCACGTACTCATGGCCCGGAACAATCGTGGCATGAACGGCATCGGACACCTGATGCAGGCGACGGGTGAAGTCATCGGAGGGAATATTGGGCATGACGACCACAAACTTGTCGCAGCCATAGCGTACAAGCTCGTCAGTCGAACGAATTCCGCTGCGTATGGCTGTCGCCACAGCACCGAGCGCAAGGTCGCCGGCATGACGGCCACACGTATCGTTGAAGACCCTAAAATCATCAAGGTCGATCACCGCAACGCCGGCATTCATGCGGGCGCTACGGAGCTTTTCCTCGTAATATCGGCGATTGCGCACACTCGTCAGCACGTCGGTGTAGACGAGGTCCTCTTCTGCAGCCTCTTGCTCATCGATCGGACGCACCATCAGCAGGACGTGAGGCTCGCCCTCGACCTTCAGAGGGCGCAGGCGAGCGCGGTACTCGGTACCATCATTGAGCAGCTGCTCCGATACATCATCGGAACCTGCCAAGGCCTCAAGACTCGACTGACGCAGACAAGGGCAGCGATCGCCGGCGAGCAAGCAGTTAGGCTCGCTCTTAATCTGATCGGCCGACAACAAACGCACCACGGGGTAGGTCTTCGCGACGCGGGCGACCTCGGCGGCAGCCTCCTCGTCGGTTAGATTGACCTCGTGATTATTGAGCATATGGGGCCCTTTCGATAGTTTCGCATGGTAGCGGTGGGTTCCAAATGCTACAAGGGTAACACCTTGCCGATGCAGGTAAGCACATGAATGCTGTTACATTTTTATGACCTGGCAAACGGTGGTAATGGAGCCGCGGGCGCGTGGTTATTGGCGCATTCGTTAACAATGACGAAACGCTAACAGTCCCCCTCCCCGCAGGTCATCGAGCGTGCTAACGCTCCAAGACATCGCGAACGGCGTTTGCCGCCGTAACGGGGCGATCGCGCAAACCGTTATGCGCGCCCGGGATCGTCACAAGGGGGCAATCGAGATATTCGGCAGCCGCTCGCGTACCAGCCTCGCGGGGCGTACCGACCGAAAGCTCGCCCAAAAACACAGCCGACACCGCCTTTGATTCGCGGGCGCGCTCCCAGTCGGGAGCATATGTCATATTTGTTCCGTATTCATTAGCCATAAAGCAACGACCATTGCGCAGGGCATGCTTGGCTTCCGCTTCGGTCGTCCCAGGAGCCTCGGGGTCCAAGTCGCCGAGAGCTCCCAAGAAAAGCCGAAGCGCCCTTGAAACCTTTCCAGCCGCAATCATATCGAGCAAAATCGGAGCTGCGCCCATGCCGACGCCTTCGGCCGACACAGCCGGCTCATGCAGAATCGCACGGGCGACGAGATGGGGTTCGGTGCGAAGAAGCTCCAGTGCCACCAACGTACCGGCGCTGTGCGCAAGCACATTTGTCGGAGCGCCAACGTGTTCGATCACGGCTTGCAGGTCGGCGGCCTGAGCGGCAAGATCATAGCTGCCGTCTGCCGCATCGCTGCTGCCACCGCAGCCGCGGCGGTCGTAGGCAATTACGCGGTAGTTGCGGCTGAGCTCACAAGCGATACCGTCGAAAAATGTGCCGTCGACACAAGCGCCGTGCACGCACGCCAAGGCAGGAGCATCAGGCGACACATCTGGGCCGGCATATTCGCGACAGGCAATCGTGGTGCCCGTATTCTCGACCGTAAAATTCATGTTGTGCCCCCATCATCAATGCTCATCCAGTTGCACGTCAGCGCGGTTGGATGGACCCACATTGCCTTACACCTTGTTAACAGATTAACTTTACCCGACCCGAGGCTTTTCATGGCGCGGCATAATGGGCGACGTGAAAAAACGAAACTTGTAAAGCAAGAGCCCGCACCTTGCTTTGGAGCCGATGCTATGCTTAGGCACAATTGTCTTGAGGAGCATATGCCTATGTCTACGTTTTTGAATGCCAGCCCCATCTTTGGGCCCGTTCGCAGCCGTCGCCTTGGTCTCTCGCTCGGCGTCAACATGATGCCGGCCAGCGGCAAAATCTGCACGTTCGACTGCATTTACTGCGAAAACGGCCTCAACGCCGAGCGCCCCTGCCATGAGCCGTACAACACAGCTGCCGTGGTACTCGACGCGCTCGAGGCAAAGCTGCGCGAGATGGCAGCCGAGGGCGAGCTCCCCGATGTGATCACCTTCGCAGGAAACGGCGAGCCCACCGCCGCACCGGAGTTTCCTCAGGCGATTGCCGGCGCCGTCGCGCTGCGCGATCAGCTGGCCCCAAACTCCAAAATCGCCGTGCTCTCCAACGGTACGCGCGCCGACCGCCCCGAGGTGCACGATGCGCTCATGATGGTCGACGACAACATCCTCAAGCTCGATACGGTCGATCCGGCATTTATCCAGCTGCTCGACCAGCCTGTTGGCCCCTACGACGTCGAGCACCAGATTGAGACGTTCGCAAGCTTTGACGGTCACGTTATTATCCAGACGATCTTTTTGACCGGTGAGTATCTGGGCAAGCCCATCGACAACACCGGCGAGGAGTACGTTGCCCCCTGGCTCGCGGCACTTGAGCGCATTCGCCCACAAGAAGCGACCATCTACACGGTGGCTCGCGAGACGCCGGTCGCCGGCCTTGCCAAAGCAGCGCCCGAGGCCCTCGACGCCATCGCCGCGCGCGTGCGCGCCCTCGGCATTCCCTGCCAGGTGAGCTACTAGCGCGCAGCTGCCCTGTGAGTGGGCTATACTAGCTGCGAATGAAAGGAAGTTAGCCATGTTTGACAATGGACCCGTGCCCGGCCGCAACGACGTCTGCTGGTGCGGCAGCGGCAAAAAATATAAGAAATGCCATAGCGCCTTTGATGAGCGCCTCGAGCGCTTATGGGAAGAGGGCTGGGAGGTTCTGCCCCGCACGCTCTACAAGACTCCCGCCGATATCGAGGGCATCAAGCGCTCGGCCGCCATCAACGTGGGTGTGCTCGATTACGTAGGCGAACACATCGCCGCGGGCATGACCACCAACCAGATCGACCAGATGATCTACGACTACACCGTCGAGCACGGCGGCACGCCGGCCGATCTTAACTACGAGGGCTATCCCAAGAGCGTGTGCACCTCGATCAACGACGTCGTCTGCCACGGTATCCCCTGCGATGCGGATGTGCTGCACGAGGGCGACATCATCAACGTGGACTGCTCCACGATCCTGGACGGTTACTTTAGTGATTCGAGCCGCATGTTCTGCATCGGCGAGGTCTCGGCCGAGCGCCAGCGCCTGGTCGACGTCACCCGCGCCAGCGTGGAGGCGGGTCTGGCGGCCGTCAAGCCATGGCTACCGCTGTCCGTGATGGCCGAGGCCGTGCAAAAGACGGTCGAGGACGCCGGCTTTAGCGTGGTGCGCGAGTACGGCGGACACGGCATCGGTAAGGAGTTCCACGAGGACCCGTTTGTGGGCTTTACCACCGAGGCGCCCGATGTGGACACCATCATGGCTCCGGGCATGGTCTTTACCATCGAGCCCATGGTCAATGCCGGAGCGCCCGACATTAAGATTAGCAAGGGTGACGGTTGGTGCGTGCGCACCAAGGACGGCAGCGATTCGGCCCAGTGCGAGGTACAGCTCGTGGTGACCGAGGACGGCTACGAGCTGCTCAGCTGGTAGCTGTGGATGCGCCGGGCTACGCGATGGATATGTTAACCATCGCGTAGCCCGGCGTTTTTATAGCGTTTTGCCTGATACAACCTGCCAAAATAAACCTGTCCCTTTTTGGTAGGTCGAGCGGAAAGGACTGCTTGTGAACATCCTGGTTTTGCTGCCCGTCAACGACCGCCATCGCGCGATCCTCGAGTCGAGCGCTCCGGGCGAGGACTTTATCTACACGAGCGCCGACGCCGCCACGCGCGAGCAGGTCGCCGATGCCGACGTGATCTTGGGCAACATCGACCCTGACATGCTCACAGCATGCGAGCATCTCCAGCTGTTGCAACTGCAGACCGCGGGCTATGACGATTACTTGGCCGCCGGCACCGTGCCAGCCGACGCTAAGCTTTCCTGCTCGGTGGGCGCCTACGGCCAGGCTGTGAGCGAGCACATGTTTGCCATGGTCCTTTCCATGATGAAGCGCCTGCCCGGCTATCACGACTTGCAGCGCGAGCATCGCTGGGAGGATTTGGGGCCGGTCACCTCGCTCAAAAGCGCCAATGTGCTGGTGCTGGGCGCGGGCGATATCGGCGGCCACTTCGCCACGCTCTGCCGCGGCATGGGCGCGCACGTCCGCGGCATCAAGCGCCATCCGCTCGTCTACCCCATTGTGTTTGAGGACATGGACGGCATGGACGCCCTATCCGAGCGCCTGGCCGAGGCTGACATCGTCGCATCCTTTATGCCCAGCACACCCGAGACCCGCGGCCTGGCGAACGCCGAGTTCTTCGCCGCGATGAAACCGGGCGCCTTCTTTGCCAACGGCGGCCGCGGCGATCTTGTGGTCGCCGACGACTTGGTTGCCGCCTTGGAGTCGGGACATCTCGCCGGCGCCGCGGTCGACGTCACCGACCCCGAGCCGCTGCCTGAGACAAGCCCACTGTGGGATGCGCCCAACATGTTCATCACGCCGCACGTCTCCGGCTGGTTCCACCTAGCCGCCACGCTCAATAATGTGGTCGACATCGCCGCGGAGAACCTGCGTCATCTGCAGGCGGGCGAGACCCTGCGCTGCTGGATCGAACACTAATTGTTCCGGCGTTTTGCCAAACGCCGGAACCCCTCGACGCTGCGAGCCCGCCAGAGCGGCAATCTGACGTTCAATCGTCGGGCATGGCCAAAAGGCCTA
>UQVT01000121.1 GCA_900544465.1 uncultured Collinsella sp.
GGCCAAAAGGCCTATGCCCTCCTCTTTCACGTCACCTTGCTCGCTCTGGCGGGCTCTCGCTGACTTTTGCTCTACCTGCGGCGTTTCGCTGGCGTCGACTCTGTCGACGGGGTCCTAGCGGCTCTCTTACCGTTAGCATTGCGGCATTTGCCCAGATAAAACCTGCCAAAATAAACCTGTCCCTTTTTGGTAGGTTTTAGAGCTCCACGCTTTCGGCGCCGTTGATGGTTAGGTTTCGCTCGTAGAAGGCGGTGAGGGCGCGGATGGCGTACATCACGTCGCGCACGCCGCCGGTCTCGTAGCTCGAGTGCATGGCAAGCTGCGGCAGGCCCATGTCCACAGCATGCATGCTCGCCTGCATATTGGACAGATTGCCCAGGGTAGAACCGCCGGCCATATCGCTCTTGTTGGCGAAGGCCTGCGTGGGCACGTCGGCGTCATCGCAAATAGCCTGGAACACCGCGCGGCTAAAGGCATCGGTACAGTAGTGCTGGTTGGCGGCTTCCTTGATGACGATACCGCCGTTGAGCACCACCTGATTGCGGGCATCGCACTTTTCGGCATGATTGGGATGCACGGCATGTGCGTTGTCGCAGCTCACGAGCATCGATGCGGCAAGGGCGCGATGGTACGACTCGTCGTCAAAGCCCAGCGATCCGTCGATGCGGTGCAGCGCGTCGGCCAAGAACGTCGACATGGCGCCCTGCTTGGTCTCGGAGCCAACCTCCTCGTTATCAAAGCAGCAAAAGACCGAAATGTCATGCGCATTCTCGGCATCCAAAAATGCCTGCAGCGAGGTGAAGGCGCAGGCCAAGTCGTCAAGCTTGGGCGTCGAGATAAACTCGTCGGCCCAGCCCCAAATGCGCGCATCCTGACGATTGACCAGGAACAGATCGCGGCCCAAAATCTGTTCGGGCTCAACATCCAGCTCTTCGGCGATCAGGGCGTCAAAGTCGCCCTGCTTAAGGTCGCCGGCGCTGATGAGCGGGCACAGGTCGACGGCGCGGTTGGGCGCAAAGCTCTCGTTAACGCCACGATTCATATGGATGGCAAGGCTCGGGATAATAGCGATCTCGCGCTCGGTGGCAAGCAGGCGGCTCTCAATACGGTCGCCCTCGCGCACCAACACGCGGCCCGCGAGCGCCAGCGGGCGATCGAACCAGGAGTAGTCGATCATGCCGCCGTAGGCCTCGGTGTTCAGGCGCAGCGTCTCGCCTGCACCGTCAAGTTCGGGCACGGCCTTGACCTTAAACGTCGGCGAATCGCTGTGCGACGCCGTGAGCTGAAAATGATAGTCGCCGGCAACGCCGTCCTCGCCCCATGTTGCGGCCAAGTCCTCGCCCACCTTAAAGGCGATGACGCTCGAGGTGTTGCGCTGCGTGTAATAACGCCCGCCCGGCTCGATGTCCCACGCCGCGTTCTCGGGCAGGTAGGTAAAGCCCGCCTCGTCGAGCTCGGCCATAATGGTCGCTGCCGTATGGAACATGCTGGGGCATGCCTCGATAAAGTCGATAAGGTCGTTGGCAGCCTCGATATCGTCGGCCGTCACGTGCACGCGCTCGGGCGTTTCCTGATCCGTCATGCTCTCCCCTTTCGCTGGGTTGATGGTCCCCTCCAGCATACCCCGCCACGCCAGTGCCTCACGCTTCATTCCGTGCTTAATTCCGCGCCGCTCACCAAGTTGAGCCATCATGCCCGCGCTCCTTTTGCGACAATTGCGCTAACAGGACGAGAGGAGCCGTCATGAAGCCACGTAACATTGCCATCGCCTGCGGTGCCGCGGGTGTCGCCGTCGGCCTTGCCGCTGCCGCCGGCATCGTTTACCGCAAACAAATCAAGTCCGCCGCGTCGCTCAAACGCTTGACGGGCTACGCAGACGGCTATGACCTGTACGGCATCGACATCGCCTACGACTACGACCTTGACCGCATCATCGCAGCCGATGTGCGCGACGACCAGGCCTACATCGATGCCGTGGTGGCGCAGGTGCTGCCCGGTGTGCCGGCACATGTCCAGGCGCCCCAGTTTGCCTGCAGCGCTTTTGTCGCCGTAGATGCCGAAGGCCGCGTACGCACCGGTCGCAATTACGACTTTAAGGACGACACCTCGGCGCTGCTGGTGCGCAATCACCCGCGCGGCGGCTATGCCTCCATCGGTTTTGCGGCCCTTAACAACCTGGGCGATAATACTCCGCTTGACTCCGTCGCCGGACGTGCCGCCGCACTCATGGGCCCGTTTGCCCAGCTCGACGGTATTAACGAATGCGGCGTATCCATTGCTGTGCTCACCCTGGATTCCAAACCCTGTGACCAGGACACGCAGCGCCCCGTCATCAACACTTCGCTCGCCATCCGCCTGGTGCTCGACCGCGCGGCTACCACGCAGGAGGCCGTCGACCTGCTTTCTGCCTACGACATGCACGCCATGGCCAGATGCGATTACCACTTCTTTATCAACGACGCCGCCGGTGACGCGCGCGTAGTAGAGTGGGATCCGCACGATCCGGACCGCGCTTTCAAAGCGACTCCTGTACGACAGGTTACGAACTTCTACGCCTGCTATGGTGACGAAGTGCTGCCCAACCAAAAGAATGGCGAGCTGGGCCATGGTAAAGAGCGCGCCGTCGCAATCGCCGACGTCCTTGACGCCCATGTCGGTGCCCAGGACGAGACGATTGTCTGGGAAGCCCTGCGCACCGCAGCGCAAGAGCCCAATCCGGAAGACATCACCAGCAATACGCAATGGTCGGTCGTCTTTGACAACACCGAGCCCGCTGCCGCCATCACGCTGCGCCGCCACTGGGGCGACATCGACGCCTTCGCGCTGTAAGGAGCTGGCACCGTCGTCCTTACGCTCGTCTGACGTTGCTTTCATTTCTATACATTTGAGCTAACACGTTTTACCCCCGCATCAACAGTGTGCGGGGGTAAACTTATGCGCATGTTATAACTTGCCCGGAAGGATTCATAATGCTTAGGATCGGTCTTCTTACTAGTGGCGGCGACTGCCAGGCGCTCAACGCCACCATGCGCGGCATCGTCAAAACACTCATGACCAATAGCGAAGAACCTATCGAGATCTACGGTTTTGAGGACGGCTACCAGGGCCTTATCTACAGCAGGTTCCGCGTCATGACGCCCGCCGATTTTAGCGGCATCCTCACCCGCGGCGGCACTATCCTGGGCACGAGCCGCACACCGTTCAAGCGTCTGGACATTCCCGAGGCTGACGGCGTCGAGAAGGTGCCCGCGATGGTCCACACCTATCACAAGCTGCAGCTCGACTGCCTGTTTATGCTGGGCGGCAACGGCTCCACCAAGACTGCCAACCGCCTGCGCGAAGAGGGCCTCAACGTTATTGCCTTGCCCAAGACCATCGATAACGACACCTGGGGCACCGAGATGACCTTTGGCTTTACGAGCGCCATCGACATCGCCACCAAGTGCATCGACGACATTCACACCACCGCTTCGAGCCATGGGCGCGTGTTCGTTATCGAGATCATGGGCCACAAAGTTGGCTGGATCCCGCTGTATGCCGGCGTCGCGGGCGGCGCGGACGTCATCTTGATCCCCGAAATCCCCTACAACATGGATAACGTCATCAAGACCATCGAGCATCGCATGGAGACCGGCAGCCGCTTTACCATCGTGGCCGTCGCCGAGGGCGCCATCTCCAAGGAGGACGCGGCGCTGCCCAAGAAAGAGTACAAGAAGAAGCTCGCCGAACGTACGAGCCCGTCGATCGTCTACGACATCGCCAAGGAGATCGAGGCCAAGACCGGTCGCGAGACCCGCGTCGCTATCCCCGGTCACACGCAGCGCGGCGGCCAGCCCGACGCCCAGGACCGCATCTTTGCGACCCAGTGCGGCGTCGAGGCGGCGCTCGGCTGCTTACGCGGCGAGTTTGGCTACATGATCGCCCTGCGCGACGGCAAGATGTGCCACATGCCACTCGAGGAGGTCGCCGGTAAGCTCAAGTTTGTCGATCCTCAGAGCGATCTGGTGCGCGAGGCCAAGGCGCTGGGCATCAGCTTCGGCGACGAATAGTCTCGGCCGAAATCCATCCCATCGGGTCCTCCGACCCCGCCCGACGTATTTCGATTTGGCTCCTCCCTTGACTCCGTCAAAGGTCGCCAATCGAAATCGTCGGGCGGGGTCGGAGGGCCCTACGTTTACATACTCGCCGAGGCTATTCGCCTTCTTGCTACAGGTGCCTAGCCTGAAATTAGGTTGCGGTGAAATAGTTTCCGCAACTTACTGAGTGGGGCTCTTGGCTGCCACTTCACTGACATTTGTCCTAAAATGGCTGGTCATCAGGGGTTGCTACCGGTAGTTGCGGTAGGGTTGGAGCAGATTCTAACTAGAAATGGTGGTCGCTACCAGTTGTTCTCGGCATACTCGGCTCATTCGATTACGGTCACCACACGAAAGGAACCACCATGGATCTTGCGATGGCACAACGCCTCGTCGATCGCCGTAAAGCTGCCGGCCTTTCTCAAGAGGCGCTTGCTGCCCAGCTGGGCGTAAGCCGCCAGGCTGTTAGTAAATGGGAGCGCAGCGAGTCCTCACCCGATACCGATAACCTCATTGCGCTCGCCGCGCTGTATGGTGTGTCGTTGGACGAGCTGCTATATGGGGAGGCGGCCAACGATGCCGACGACCTGGAGGACGGTAACGCCGACACCGAGACAGCGGATGTGGCTGACAAGGCTGAGGCTTCTACTGAGCACGCTGATTGCAGCGATAAGCCACTTGTCGATATTTCCCTCACGCGCGGTATCCACGTCATTGATCCCAATAAAGGCGAGGAAGTCCATGTTGGTTGGAGCGGCATCCATGTGACCAACAAGCGCAAGGGCGAAGAGATACATGTGGGGCCGAGCGGCGTACATATTGACACGCTTGAGGACGACGGGCACAGCGTGCACACCAACGCCGATGGCACCGTGGTTATCGACGGCGAGCAATTCTCCAGCTGGAAGGAAGCACACGACAAGCTCGACCATCATGGCAAGCATTTCAACACCGGGCTCGGACGCGCATGGAACAAATTCCCCTTTCCCGCGCTCGTCGCCCTCGCCTACCTGGTGCTCGGCATTATCTACGGCGCGTGGTCCATGGGGCTCTTCCTCGTCTTTTTGATTCCCATCTACTATGCGCTTGGCGACTTTATCGATCGACGCCGCCTGTCCAAGCTGATCGGCAGCGTCTATCCAGCGGCCGCCGTTGCCTGGTTCCTCTACATGTGGCTTTGCTTGAACCAGCCCCATCCCGCATGGGCCATCCTCATCACGATTCCCGTCATAAAGGCGCTCATGCGCTGGTGCCACAAACAATGGAAGCACCGCAAACAGGCCTAAACCATCCCAGTCCGACAGCAGCACCCAGCTAGTACCCCCCCCGCCCATCCCTCCTATGTTGCGGTGATATAGTTCCGGTTTTAGCCTTGAGTAGTCGAGTTTAGGAACTATTCCACCGCAACTTACGAATGATCGGAGCGGCTACAGTACAAGCGTCGGCGTTCGTTTGATGGTCCGCCACGAAAAGGGGCCATCTACGACGTTTAACTCGATGGGGCCAACCATGACCGCCTTTTTCGAAAATCGACAGGCCTTCTACCTGCACTGATAATTGTCCTTGGGGGAAGCGGGCACTGCGGGGGCGCGTCAACAGCGCGCGATTTCCGCGTCGCAGCGCTACCCTGATGCTGAACGCCGGGACGATGACCCACTGACCTGCTGACGCCTCTTCGGCCGTCCTCAAATCCG
>UQVT01000122.1 GCA_900544465.1 uncultured Collinsella sp.
CCGATCTTGAGGCCGATTGGGGCTTTAAGGTGCTCGACCGCAGTCGCGAGGGCGTAGTGCTTTCTGCTGACGGGCGGCAAGTTATGCCGGCGGTCGAGGCGTTATGCGAGGAATTTGTTCGTTTGCAGCGACGGGTGGATGAGATGCGTGGGCTCATGCGCGGCAAAATCTGCATCGGTACGTTTTCGAGTGTGGCGACCCACGTGCTGCCGCCGGTGATTGCGCGCTTTCGCGCCGATCACCCGGACGTCGATTATGAGTTGCTGATGGGTGATTACTCAGAGATTGAACAATGGGTGGCGGAAGGGCGCTGCGATCTGGGCTTTATCCCGCGTGAGCCCCGAGAAAACGGCATGACATCGCGGTCTTTGGTGCGCGACGAGTTGATGGCAGTAGTGCCGGCAGACTCTTTGCTTGCCACGGCGGAGGTCGTTTCTCTTGTCGATTTAGCCAACGAGCAGTTTATTCTGCTAGAACGCGGCACCGATGACGAGATTACGCCGCTGTTCCGTCGGGCGGGACTGACGGTGTGCTCCAAGCTGTCGACCTGGGATGACTATGCGATTATGGCCATGGTCGAGGACGGCCTGGGCGTGAGCATTCTTCCCGCGCTCATCTTGCGCCGCTGTCAGTTCGATGTTGCCGTGCGCCCGCTCGAGGGACATCCCCATCGGCAGATCAATGCGATATATCGCACGGCTGACGTTTCGCTTGCCGCTGCTCGATTCCTTGAATACCTCTAAACGTGTGCACGTCATTGTCCGCTTTGGGCAAATCTCGGAGTTCGGTACGTTTTCTTATGAAATTGAACTTTCGAATGAGGTACGGCGCTATACTGCTGCCTAAATTGAACTCAGGTTCAATTCGTGTTCTATAAATTGAACTTTGCTAGCAAGGAGGTTCCTGTGGCCCAAGAGACGTTTTGCGATCGCCTGCGACAGACTATGTCCAATCGCGACGTTCGCCAGTCGGACGTAATCCGCGCATCGGAGATGCTCGGCAAAAAACTCGGCAAGAGTCAGATGAGCCAATATGTGAGCGGCAAGACGATCCCGCGGCGCGATGTGGCTGAGCTGCTCGCCCGTATTTTGGAGGTCGATGTTACCTGGCTGCTCGCCGGCGACGCCGATCAAGGCGAGGCATCATCACCCCGCAACGATTCCAAGCCCGAACCCCATCCCTCAGCTCAAATTGCAAGGAGCACCACCATGCGTACTTTTTCTAAATCCACCAAACTCGACAACGTCCTGTATGACGTGCGCGGTCCCGTCGTCGACGAGGCCGCCCGTATGGAGGACGAGGGCGAGCGCATCCTCAAGCTCAATATCGGCAACCCGGCGCCCTTCGGTTTCCGCACACCCGATGAGGTCATCAAGGACATGCGCCAGCAGCTGCCCGACTGCGAAGGCTATTCCAACTCGCGTGGCCTGTTCTCCGCGCGCAAGGCGATCATGCAGTATTCGCAGATCAAGGGCCTGCCCAATGTTCAGATGGAGCATATCTACACGGGCAACGGCGTGTCCGAGCTCATTCAGCTTTCGATGAACGCGCTGCTCGACAATGGCGACGAGATTCTGATCCCCAGCCCCGACTATCCGCTCTGGACGGCGTGTGCAACCCTTGCCGGTGGACATCCCGTGCACTACCTGTGTGATGAGCAGGCGGATTGGTATCCCGACCTGGAGGATATGGAGTCCAAGATCACGAGCGCGACCAAAGCCCTCGTCATCATCAACCCCAACAACCCTACGGGTTCCGTCTATCCGCGCGAGGTGCTCGAGGGCATCGTCGAGATTGCACGCAGGCATCAGCTGATGATCTTTGCCGATGAGATCTACGACCGCCTGTGCATGGACGGCTACGAGCACGTCTCGATTGCCTCGCTCGCCCCCGACCTGCCCTGCGTCACCTTTAGCGGCCTTTCCAAGTCGCACATGATCGCGGGCTATCGTATTGGCTGGATGGTGCTTTCGGGCAACCAGCGCTGCATGAGCGACTTCATCATGGGCGTCAACATGCTCTCTAACATGCGCCTGTGCTCCAACGTGCCGGCCCAGTCGATCGTCCAGACGGCGCTCGGTGGCCATCAGTCGGTCAACGACTACATCCGTCCCGGCGGTCGTGTCTACGAGCAGCGCAACTTTGTGTATGAGGCACTCAACAAGATCGATGGCATCTCGGTGGTCAAGCCGCGCGCGGCGTTCTATATCTTCCCCAAGATGGATGTTAAAAAGTTCAACATCACCGATGACGAGCAGTTTGCCCTCGACCTGCTGCACGAGAAGAAGATTCTGATCACGCGCGGCGGCGGCTTTAACTGGGCCGAGCCCGATCACTTCCGCATCGTGTACCTGCCGCGCATGGAAGTGCTCAAAGAGTCGCTCGAAGACCTCGCCGACTTCTTCGATCATTACCGCCAGGCGTAACGGCAAAGGTAGCCTGTAATGAAACGGTCGGCCCGCAACGGATGCGGGCCGACCGTTTTCTGTCTAAGCCCGTGCTGTTAGCGCTTGTCTCGTTGAGCGGGCGAGGTTCGCGTGTGAGCGGTAAGTTCTATTCCAAAATGGAATACAGTGGGCTTAAGCTGGAATTGATGTCCGGGTACCTGCTTTTCTAGAATGTTTTCAACAAGATGAAAGGCGGTTCCAACCAATGATTATCGATGCAAATTCCTACTGGTTCGACGAGCACATCTTTCATGACGAGACGCTCTGCGAACAGTTTTTGGCCGAGGTACCCCGCGCCTATGACACCGAAGGCTATCTGACCATGAATTCCGCCGGCAAACGACAGATCGTGATCGAGATGCCCGCCGGTTCTCCGGGTCTTAACTACATTGAGGGCGACTACACCCTCGAGAAGCGCTTGGCCGATATGGATGAGGCGGGGGTCGACAAGGCGATCCTCAAGCTCCCCGGCTGCCACGAGTGGATGTCGCTCGAGATGTGCCGGCGTTTCAACGACGGTATGGCTGCTGACGCGAAGGCGTCAAATGGCCGTCTGATTCCGCTTGTCGCCGTGCCGCCCTTTGGCACCAAAGCGAATTTGGAGGAGCTCGACCGCAGGCTCGACGATGGTTTTGCGGGCGTGCAGCTCTGCGCTCACTACGGCAAGCGCTATCTCGACGACCAGGTCTTCTCGAGCTTTTTCGAGCACCTGAACGAACGCCATGTCACCGTTTACGTGCACCATGTTCCCGTGCCGGTCGAGAACGAGTCGCTTCTCGCGTACGACAACCTTCGCCGCTCTTATGGCCGCTGCGTCGACCAAACTACGGCGATCGGCCGAGAGATCTTTGGTGATTTCTTTGAGCGCTATCCCAATATCAAGATGGTCCACTCCATGCTCGGCGGCGCATACTTTGCGTTCAAGGAGATGCTGCTGCCTCATGGTCCCAAGCGCTCTGATGCTTCTGGCCGTTTTCAGGTCGATACCGAGACCGTTTCCAGGCACCTCGAGAACAACATCTATTTCGACATGTCCCATGCCCAGCCTTGGGGCAAGACACTCCTCGCCTGCGCGGTTGACGTGCTGGGTGCAGACCATATTGTTTTTGGCACGAGCTATCCCGTCAAACGCGAGTGGCTCACCGAGGGTGTCGCCTGCGTTCGCGCTGCAAATCTGAGCGATACAGACAGCGACCTTGTGCTTGGCGGTACGGCGCAGCAACTGTACGGTGTCGAGTGAGCGGCAATCAGAGGGGAGTATCTGCCATGGGCGAAGGAGAGATGAGGGCTGGGGCCGCTCGTGTGGCCATCGATCTTGGGGACGTGTTGCCGTTCGACGGTTTCGACGAACTCCGTCATGAGGTCTTCGCCCGTGCCCTTATCATCGAGGGGACGGGGCGACGCGCCTGCGTCCTTTCGCTTGAGGTCACCTCGATCGCTCCGGCTCTACTCGCCGATCTGCGTGAGGTTGTTGAGGATGCCGCCAATTGCAGCGGTGCTTATTCTTGGGTGGTTCCTACCCACACGTTTTCCATGCCTCACGTCCGCACTTCCGGGCATCTTGCCGACGATGCTACCCGCAATTGCAACGAGCGCTATCGCGCAGCGCTCGTCGCTGCCGCCCGCACGGCTGTCGAGCGCGCTGTTGCGGGCATTCACTCTGCCACGCTCGCCACTGTGGAGGGCGAATGCCCCGTGAACGTTAATCGCGACATTGAGACGCCTGCCGGCTGGTGGTTGGGCTCGAATCCCAGGGGGTTTGCCGACCACACGATGCCCGTACTCGCCATAAGGGATGCCGGGGGCGAGTATGTTGCCGTGCTCGCGACGGCGGACGTTCAGTCCTCCGTGCTCGACGGGTCGCGCGACTCCGAGGGGAGGCGCATGGCGAGCGGAGACCTCTTTGGTTTTGCCGCCATGTCACTCGAGCGCGAGCTGGGCGGCGTTGCCCTGTTGCTGCCAGGCGCCGCGGGCGACCAAGGTCCGGCGGAGCGCGCCATGAACGTCATGTTCGATGCGGCCGGCGTTAAGCAGACGGTCGATGCCCATGAGGACGGATACCGCATGCTGCACCAGCAGGGGCAGGCCTTGGGCAATGCTTTGATCGAAGCCGCTCGCATGGCGCGTGAGGATGACGCTACCGGCATCGATGCCCGCACGGTCGACGTTCTCCTGCCCGCTCAGACACGCGCCGATTTTCACTCTTTGGCTCCGCACCGAACGTATGAGTTTCATGCCGCTGGCGAGCAGCGCACGAGGGTCTATCTGCTCCGGCTGGGAAACGTCGAGCTTGTCGGCGTACAACCCGAGGTCTCGAGTGCATTCGGCGCCACTGTGCGCGCCGCCCGGTCCGGCTCTGTGTTCTTTGCCACGCTCGTCAACGGCGGACAGAAGTACCTACCGGCTCCCGACGCGTACGAAAAAATCACCTATGAGGCTATGAACTCCGGTTTTGCCGCCGGATCCCATGAGCGCCTCGTCGAAATCATCATTGCCGCCTTGAATGCGGCGTGACACAGAAGGAGAACGTGCATGAACATTGGACACGCGCGCCGCAAAATTACCCCACAGGGCGACATCTACCTGATTGGCTACCGCAATCTTCCCAACCGTCTTGAACCTGCGACGGGCGTCCATGATGACGTCTTCGCCAACGCCATCCTCTTCCAGCAAGGCGAACGTGAAGTGTTTCTTTTTAATGCCGATGTCCTCGAGTTCGAGGAAAGCATGGCCGAGGAAGTCAAGACAATGCTCGCCGAGCGCTATGGAATCGACCGTGACTGCGTTTTGCTCTCGGCGACGCACGACCATACTTCAATCGTCGCTTACCACCGCAGCTGGTGGACGGGAAAATTCGACGAGAACTACTACCGCTGGTTCCTCGATACCATTTGCCAATGCTTTGAGGAGTGCCGCGCCAACGCACAGCCCGCGATTTGTCGCTTGGGCAAGCAGGTCATCACCGGTTTCTACGACAACCGCATCATCCCAGGTGAACTCGCCGACAATGAGGTCATTGTCGTATCGTTCTTCGATACCGAAGGCAAGCCATTTGCGGGCTTTGTGAACTGGGCGGTGCATTCCGCTTGCGTCGGACCCGACTGCACGGAGCTCACGAGCGAACTCGCCGGTCTTACCGGCAAAAAGCTCGCTCAGAGTCTTGGTTACT
This sequence comes from uncultured Collinsella sp., assembly GCA_900544465.1. GTDB lineage: Bacteria > Actinomycetota > Coriobacteriia > Coriobacteriales > Coriobacteriaceae > Collinsella. The sequence goes on from UQVT01000122.1 coordinate 5,617, forward strand.
ATCCGGCCATGGTCGTCGGTGCTGCTGGCGACTGTAGCGACCGCAATTTTCGCCAGGGACGCGGCATTCCCGAGGTCGAGCGCGTTTCGACCGGTCTTGCCGAGGCGATTTCCCAGATCAAGCTCGATC
>UQVT01000123.1 GCA_900544465.1 uncultured Collinsella sp.
CTACGCTGTACTCAATCACGCTGCATACGAGCGCTGCAGCGACAAACTGGCTCGACGCGTCAGGAATTCCGCGCAACAGCAGCCAGCAGGCAATGCCGCCCGCGCCATAGATGGGGCAACACGGTCCCAGCAAAAAGCCGCTGTTGGCAAAGCGTCCGTGGTTGAGCATGGCGCAGACCGTCGATTCCCATGCCCAGCCGCAAAACCCGTAGAAGGCGAACGAGAGCACCAGTGCCGAAAGCGGACAGGCGGCAAGCGTCGCGCCGTCAAATGCCATGTCGATCGCGGTCCCCACCGTCTACCCTCTCCTCTTTTCACTCGAATCTTTGCTCGAGCCGTCGCTCGAGCCCTCGCTCAAATCGTTCGCGTCGTCTTTGCGCGGCAGGCGGCCGGCGACCGTCTCGCGCAGAGCACACCATTTATCCGCCAGGCACACAATCCAAGCCTCACGACACGTCGGCGGCACCGGCACCAGCGGAAACATATGCCGCACGATAATATTCCGTTCGCGCGACGTCAGCTCAAAATCTTCCTCCGCGCGCGCTAGGGCAAAAAACGGGTGGCGAAAGCCATGCAGCCGATGGCTTGGGTCGGGATCGTGCCAATCGTAGAGAAAGTAATCGTGTAACAAGGCTCCGCGCAGCAGCGAGGCACGGTCGATCGAAACACCGACGCGGCCCAGGCGCTCGGCAAAGGACAGGCTCGCCCGCGCTACCGAAGTCACATGTGCATAGACCGTCACGTCGCCATGCTGGATAAACTCGTGCGTCAGGTCCAAGCGGCCCGCCTGGGCCAGCTGGCGGGCGGCATAGTCGACCTCGTGCGCGATTTTTTCGGCACGAACGGCATCGGACATGCTGCCTCCTTCCAGCGACTCACGGCGACAAGCCACGGCCTGTGCACAATCGATAAAAACATCATGGAACATATCAGTATGGCATCGGACAAAACGTTTTGCCCCACCAGTTGGCGAATTACCGCGCCGCCGTCACATATCAAACGCCAAAATGTGCGAGACTGTCTTGTGCAATTGTGTCGGCCGAGGGAGCGCCGGCGCTCGATTCGCATGGAGTAACCCACAACGATGCTGCTTACGCAAACGACAACGCCCGAGGACGTCAAGGCTCTTAATCGTGCCGAGCTCCCGCAGCTCTGCGACGAGATTCGCCACGCCATCCTCGAAAGCTCCGCCGCCGTCGGCGGGCACGTTGCCCCCAACCTGGGCGTCGTTGAGCTTACGGTTGCGCTTCATCGCGTGTTTAACTCCCCTATCGACAAGATTGTCTTTGACGTTTCGCACCAGACCTACGCCCACAAGGCGCTGACTGGGCGCGCGTACACTTATATCGATCCGAAGCGCTTTGGCGAGGCCTCTGGCTTTGCCAATCCCGACGAGTCCGAGCACGACCTGTTCGCCATGGGCCATACCTCCACGTCGGTGAGCCTGGGCTGCGGCCTGGCGCACGCTCGTGACCTGGCGGGCGATACGTACAACGTCATCACCGTTATTGGCGACGGCTCGCTTTCGGGCGGCTTGGCGTTTGAGGGCTTTAACAATGCCGCCGATCTCGACAGCAACCTGATCATCATCGTCAACGATAACGACCAGTCCATCGCCGAAAACCACGGTGGCCTCTATCGCAATCTGGCCGAGCTGCGCACCAGCAACGGCACCTGTGAGCGCAACGTTTTCCGCGCGATGGGACTCGACTACCGTTATTTGGACGCCGGCAACGACGTGTTGGCCCTGGTCGACGCGCTGCAGGAACTGCGCAATATCGATCATCCCATCGTGCTGCACGTCTCCACCGCCAAGGGCAAGGGCTTTGAGCCGGCCCAGAGCGACCCCGAACGCTGGCACCACGTGGGTCCGTTTGACATGGCGACTGGGCGCAAGCTTTGCCCGGGCCATCCGAGCGAGCCCGCGCCGCGCACCTATGCTGACATTACGGGCGAGGCGCTCAGCGCCGCCATCGAGCGCGATCCACAGGTCGTTGGCATCACGGCCGCCACGCCCTACATTATGGGCTTTACACCCGAGCTTCGCGCTGCCGCCGGCAAACAGTTCGTCGATGTGGGCATTGCCGAGGAGCACGCCGTGACCTTTGCCACCGCGCTTGCGCGCTCGGGCGCCAAGCCAGTCTTTGGTGTGTACGGCACGTTTTTGCAGCGCGCCTACGACGAGCTGTGGCACGACCTGTGCCTCAACGACGCCCCCGCAACCATTTTGGTGTTTGGTGCGTCAATCTTTGGCACCACGTCCGAGACGCACCTCTCGTTCTTTGATATTTCCATGCTGGGCGGTCTTCCCAACATGCACTACTTGGCGCCGGCCTGCATGGAGGAATATCTGTCCATGCTGAGCTGGTCGCTCGACCACCGCGAGCATCCCGTGGCAATCCGCGTACCGGGCATCGGCCTGGTGAGCCGTCCCGACCTTGCGCCCGCCGAAGACACCGACTACAGCGCCGTTCGCTATAACGTGGTGCGTCAGGGCCGCGACGTTGCCGTGCTCGCGCTTGGCGATTTCTTTGAGCTGGGTGAGCGCGTGGCAAACCGCTTGGCCGCCGAGTACGGTATCGAGGCCACGCTCGTCAACCCTCGCTTTGCAGCCGAGCTCGACCGCAAGTTCCTCGACAGCCTTGTCGCCGAGCATCGCGTTGTCGTCACCCTCGAGGACGGCATCTTGGACGGCGGCTGGGGCGAGCGCGTGGCGTGCTACCTGGCCTGCACGCCCGTGCGCACGCGCACCTTCGGCATCGCCAAGGGCTTCCCCGACCGCTACGACCCCAACGAACTGCTCGCGCAGAACGGCATGACGGTCGAGAACATGGCCGCCGAAGCCGCAAGACTACTCAACGAGTAAGAAAACCTCCGCAAGGAAAGCACCCCCCTGCGGAGGTTTTTGTTTTCGCGACGCGATTATCTCAATCTGTAACATCTAGGGCCCGAATTCCCGTCTAACTGTTACAGATCTAGACAAGACGTCTTAGTCCCTGACCTTTGTCTCAATCTGTAACAGATAGAGACCTTTTGTCCGTCCAGATGTTACAGATCGAGATAAAGCAGCGAGACATGCCGCTGCATCGGTCAGAACCACCACAAAGGTGCCTGTCCCTTTTTGGTAGGTAGAATTACCCATAAGGTAAGTATGTTTCTGAGTTATTTCGTGTTGACCCGTCTGAGCGCTATAGGGTATAACTCTACTCAACCGCTAGGGATTTTATTGAGAAAGGTGTTCTACCATGAGCAAGAACCTCTCCCAGCAGGTCGTTCTCGACCGCCGCGGCTTCGTTGCCGCCACCTTCGCAACCGTCGCCGGCCTTGGTCTTGCCGGCTGCTCCGACACCAGCGCCGAGGCTGACAAGGGTTCCGCCGCCGGCTCCTCCAAGAGCTCCGAGGATACCGAAGTTTCCGCCACGCTCGACGCTAAGGCATTCGACAAGCTCGTCGACAACGGCCCCAAGGCCGATGACGACGTCATCGCCGCCAGCACCTGGGCCACGGCCGTCAAGGACGCCGGCGTCTTTAAGATCGGTGGCGTTCAGACCTCTACGCTTTTCTCCCTCCTCAACGAGAAAGACGGTCAGACCCGCGGCTTCGATGCCGGTATCGCGCAGCTCCTGTCCAACTACATTCTGGGCGAGAACAATGTCGAGATCACCCAGGTGACCTCGGACACGCGCGAGTCCGTCCTGCAGAACGGCCAGGTCGACGCCGTCTTTGCCACCTACACCATCACTGACGAGCGCAAGAAACTCGTCTCCTTTGCCGGCCCCTACTACTACACCCAGCAGGCCATCCTGGTACTCGCCGATAACGACGACATCAAGGGCGTCGACGACCTGGCCGATAAGAACGTCGCCGTCCAGTCCGGCTCCAACGGCCCCGCCATCCTGGAGGAGTTCGCTCCCAAGGCCAGCCAGCAGGAGTTCAAGACCGACGAGGAGGCCCGCCAGGCACTCCAGCAGGGCCGCGTTGACGCCTACGTCATCGACAACAACATGCAGCAGAGCGCCCTGGTCCGCGAGCCCGGTAAGTACAAGATCGCCGGCAAGCCCTTCGGCAACAAGGAGCCCTATGGCATCGGCCTGCCGCTCGATTCCGACGGCGTCGCCTTCGTCAACGACTTCCTTAAGAAGATTGAGGACGATGGCACCTGGACCGAGCTGTGGCAGATCTGCATTGGCGACCGTACGGGCGACACCAATGTTCCCGAGCTGCCCGAGGTCGGCGCCTAGACAGCGAGCCTAGTAACGGCCGTTGCGAAACCATACGGAAACGCACGATGCGCTTTATTGCGCTAAACTGTTTCCTCACTGAGTTGTCGGGGCTTCCGTACACACGGGAGCCCCTTTCCTTATCGGCAGGAGGTCCGCATGAGTCTCTCCGAACTCTGGTCGCTCTATGGCCAGAACTATATCGACGCGCTGTTAGCAACCTGGGGCATGACGCTTGAGTCGTTTGTCATCGCCATGGTGCTGGCCGTCGCCGTCACCGTGATGCGCGTGTCGCCGCTCAAGCCGCTGCGCGTCTTTGGCGACCTGTATGTTCAGGTCTTCCGTAACATCCCCGGCATCGCACTGCTCATCATCGTCGTCTATGCGCTGCCGCCGCTCAAGGTCGTCCTACCCTACCGCACCTGCGTTATCGTCGCCACGGTCCTTTTGGGCTCGGCCTTTGGTTCCGAGAACTTTATGAGCGGCATCAACACCGTCGGCGTCGGCCAGGTGGAAGCCGCCCGCTCGCTCGGCATGAGCTTTAACCGTATCCTCGCTAAAATCGTGATTCCGCAGGCACTGCGCTCAAGCGTATTGCCCATGACCAACCTCTTTATCGCCGTCATGCTCACCACCGCCCTCGGCAGCCAGGTGCCGCTTAAACCGCAGGAGCTCACCGGCGTGGTGAGCTACATCAACACGCGCTCGCTCGGCGGCGTCGCCGCATTCTTTATCTCGGCGCTCGGCTACCTGGGCACGGCATTTGTGGTGAGCCACATTGGCAACTATATCGATAAGAAGGTGAGGATCCTCCGATGAGCAAGCACTCCTCCCCTGCGCTTACCATGCGCGATGCGCTCTACGAGGCTCCCGGCCCCAAGATGCGCGCCAAGATTCGCATCGGCACCGCCATCTCGCTTGTTGCCGTCGCCGCACTCGTCGTCCTGGTACTGCAGCGCTTTTATGTGACCGGCCAGCTTTCGGTCCACTATTGGTATTTCTTTACGCACCTCACCACCTGGAAGTTCCTGCTTGCCGGCTTTGAGGGCACCGTTAAAGTCGCACTCACCGCTGGCGCAATCGCGCTGGTGCTGGGCTTAGCCCTTATGCTCGGCCGTACCAGCGACATTAAGCCGCTGCAGCTGGTCTGCCGCGTGCTCACCGATTTCTTCCGCGGCGTGCCGAGCCTTCTGTTCATCTACTTCTTCTTTTTGGTGCTGCCCCAGTACAAGATCGCGCTGCCGTCGTTTTGGATGCTCACGCTCCCTGTCGCGCTCGCTGCAGCCGGCGTGCTGGCTGAGATTTTCCGCGCCGGCGTCAACGCCGTGCCACGTGGGCAGGTCGAGGCGGCCCAGGCACTCGGTCTCTCCAAAGCTAAAATCACCTTTAAAATCGTGTTGCCGCAGGCTATTCGATTTATCATCCCGTCGTTGATTTCGCAGCTCGTGGTCGTAGTCAAAGACACCACCGTCGCCTATGTGGTGAGCTACCCCGACCTCA
>UQVT01000124.1 GCA_900544465.1 uncultured Collinsella sp.
ACCTTCATTACTCCAACGACGAATTCTAGGCGGTGTCCCCTCCCTTTCAAGAAAGAGAAGAGGCGGGGCATGCCCCGCCTCTTACACCACATCTCTGCGCGCTACCGTACCCCCTCTTGCGACGTGCATTTTTGGGAGTATTCAGCATTGGCATGCCCTGAATGAGGTGCAGAACGACTGTTTTAAGTGCCCCCGATGGCGTAATTTGCCATCGGGGGCACTTTTTATGCCGATCGGGCGCTATCTGCGTTCCAAATAGGACGCTGAGGATGGCGCACGGCGCGCTCCAATGCTGAATACTCCCAAAAATGTACGTCGGGGCATGACCCACCTGAGCAAAAGCGCTCAAGTTCGGTGTTCGGGGACGCCAAACAGTCCGCAATACATGCAAGTCACATCTCCAGCAACCGTTGAACGGGCAAAATCTACCGTTCACCCCGTGGTGGTTAGGTGAACGTTCACCTAACACGCCATTTTGCACTACTATAGTGAACGTTCACCTAGAGGATAACGGGCGCACGGTGCACCCGCTCCGCCAACAGAGGGGTTGTTTGATGAAAAACTTTATGGACGATCAGGATTTCCTGCTGAGCACTAAGACCGGCGAGGAGCTGTTCCACAACTTTGCCGAGGGCATGCCCATCGTCGACTATCACTGCCACATTTCTCCTAAGGAGATTTGGGAGGACAAGCGTTTCGAGAACATCACCGAGGTTTGGCTGGGCGGCGACCACTACAAGTGGCGCCTGATGCGTGCCAACGGCGTCGACGAGCGTTTTATCACTGGCGACGCCCCTGCTCGCGAGAAGTTCCAAAAGTGGGCCGAGACCCTGGGTCGCTGCGTTGGCAACCCCGTCTTTGAGTGGAGCCACCTGGAGCTTAAGCGCTACTTTGGCTACGAGGGCGTCCTCAACGGCAAGACTGCCCAGGAGGTCTGGGACCTTGCCAACGCCAAGCTCGCTGAGGCTAGCTTTACCTGCCGCAACCTGATCAAGCAGTCCAACGTCCGCATGATCTGCACTACCGACGACCCCGCCGACAGCTTTGAGTGGCACAAGAAGATTGCCGCCGACGACAGCTTTGACGTTCAGGTCGTTCCCGCCATGCGCCCCGATGCCGCTTTGCGCATCGAGCGCGGCCAGGAGTTTGCCGACTACTGCAAGCACCTTTCCGAGGTTGCCGGCGTTGAGGTCAGCGACTTTGAGGGCATGAAGGCTGCCATTTCCAAGCGCTACGACGTTGCTCACGAGCTGGGCTGCCGCGCCTCCGACCACGCACTCGACTACGTTATGTACGTCCCGGCTACCGCCGACGAGATCGAGGCTATCTTTGCCAAGGGTCTGGCTGCCGAGCCGCTTACCGAGGAAGAGGTCCTCAAGTACAAGACTGCCTTTATGCAGTTCGTTGCCGGCGAGTATGTCCGTCTGGGCTGGGCCATGCAGCTGCACTTTGGCTGCAAGCGCGACAACAACCGCGCCATGTTCGCCAAACTCGGTCCCGACACCGGCTACGACTGCATCTCCAACTACACGCCGTCCGACCAGCTCGCCGATTTCCTCAACTCCATCCAGGAGACCTGCGGCCTGCCCAAGACCATCCTGTACAGCCTGAACCCCATCGATAACACCATGATCGATACCGTCATGGGCTGCTTCCAGGAGGCTCCGACTGCCGGTAAGATCCAGAACGGCTCCGCCTGGTGGTTCAACGACAACGAGGTCGGCATGCGCGAGCAGCTTACGGCTCTGGCTAACGAGGGCGTGTTGGGCAACTTTGTGGGCATGCTTACCGATTCCCGCTCCTTCCTGTCCTATCCGCGCCACGAGTACTTCCGTCGCGTGCTGTGCAGCGTGATCGGCGAGTGGGTCGAGCAGGGCAAGTACCCGGCCGACATGGAGCTGCTGGGCGAGGTTGTGCGCGACATCAGCTACAACAATGCGGTCCGCTACTTTGGCTTTGACCTGGACACCGACGAGGCCTAAGCCCGCATCGAATCACATCGAACCCTGGGCGCCGTTGCCACACGCGGAGCCCCGTTTTGCTTGCACGCTAACAGCTATCTAAGGAGAGACACAGATGGAGAACATCAGCTACGATGCGCTCGAGAAGATCGGCTACAAGGGCTATTTGCTGCCCAAGGATGCTCCCGAGAAGGTTCTGCAGTTTGGCGAGGGCAATTTCCTGCGCGCCTTCGTCGACCGTTTCTTTGACATGGGCAACGAGGCCACCGGCTGGAACGGCAAGGTCGTCATGGTGCAGCCCATCAGCGGTGCCTTTGGCTTTGCCGACGGTATCAATGCCCAGGACGACCTGTACACCGTGCTGGTGCGCGGCAAGGAGAACGGCAACACGGTTGACGAGTCCCGCGTGATCAGCGCCTGCAGCCGCTGCCTTAACCCGTATCGTGAGGACGACTATCGCGCCATGATGGAGGTCGCCGTCTCCGACGACCTAGAGATCATCGTCTCCAACACCACCGAGGCCGGTATCGCCTATGACCCGTCCTGCAAGGCCGACGACATGCCACCTGCGAGCTTCCCCGCCAAGCTTGCCCAGGTGCTCCACACCCGCTGGGCTGTCGGTAAGCCGGGCGTCATCGTCCTCGCCTGCGAGCTCATCGATCACAACGGCGAGGAGTTGCTGCGCATCATGAACCAGTATGTGAGCGACTGGGGCTGGGAGGACGAGTTTGCGCAGTGGATGGCTAACGACTGCACCGTCTGCACCACGCTCGTCGACACCATCGTACCGGGCCGTATCCGCGACGCATCCGAGGCCGCCGCGGTGGCCGAGCGTCTGGGCTACGAGGATCCCTTCCTGGCCGTGCGCGAGCCCTTCCAGATGTGGGGCATCCAGGGCGACGAGTCGCTTGCCGAGAAGCTTCCCTTTGTGAAGGCTGGTCTTCCGGGTGTCTTTGTGACTCCCGACGTCACCCCGTACAAAAAGCGCAAGGTCCGCATCCTCAACGGTGCCCATACCGCCTTCGTTCCGGGTTCCTGGGTTGCCGGCTTTGATATCGTGCGCGACTGCATGCATGACGAGACCATTCGCGGCTTCATGAATACCATGCTCTACGACGAGGTCATTCCGACGCTTGCCGCCGACTTGGATGTCGAGGACTGCAAGGCCTTTGCCGCCGCCGTCGAAAACCGCTTCGACAACCCGTTTATTGATCATGCGCTGCTCTCCATCTGCCTCAATTCCACGGCTAAGTGGCGCGCTCGCGACCTGCCCACGCTCAAGGACTACGTTGCCGAGACCGGCAACCTGCCCAAGTGCCTGGCGACGAGCCTCGCTACGCTCATCTCCTTCTACACGCAGGAGCTCGTGTCCCGCGAGGGCGACGGCCTGCACCTGCGTCGCTCCGACGGCACCGAGTACACCGCTCAGGACGACGCCTTCGTACTCGATTTCTACGCCGCCCACGCCGGTGCCGACGATGCCCAGCTGGTGCACGACGTGCTCACCAACGAGCAGATGTGGGGCGAGGACCTTACGCAGATCGCAGGTCTTGAGGAGTTTGTCGTCAGCGCGCTCGCTGTCGTGCGTGCCGAGGGCGCCAAGCAGGCCTTCGCCAACGCTCAGGCGTAAATTTCCGGCGCAGACGCGGGCGCGGGACGGCGTGCCCGCGTCTCGACTTCTGCTCAACCTGTAGGGTTAGGACCATTTGCAATGAACACTATCCAGATCAATCCGGCCGACAACGTGATCGTCGCGCTGTCGCCGCTTGCCAAGGGCACCGCCGTCGCGGTTCCCGGGGTGGGCGAGGTCGTGGCCGCGGAGGATATTCCGCAAGGCCACAAGATGGCTGTGCGCTCGATTGCCGCCGGCGAGGACGTCATTAAGTACGGTCTTCCTATCGGCCATGTGACGGGCGACATCCAGCCCGGTCAGTGGCTTCATACGCATAACGTCAAGACCAACCTTTCGGGCGAGGTCGAGTACGTTTACAATCCGACGCATCCGGTCGTTGAGCCGGTTGAGCCCGAGACCTTTATGGGCTTCCGTCGCGCCGACGGCCGCGCCGCCACGCGCAACGAGCTGTGGATCATCCCCACGGTCGGCTGCGTCAACGAGGTCGCACGTGCCATGTGCGAGCAGGCTCAGGATCTGGTCGAGGGTTCGCTGGAGGGCGTCTATTACTTTCCGCATCCGTTTGGCTGCTCGCAGACCGGCGCCGACCATGCCCAGACCCGTCGCCTGCTGGTAGCGCTCTCGCGTCACGCAAACGCTGCGGGCGTGCTGTTCCTGTCGCTCGGCTGCGAGAACTGCACGCATCAGCAGGTGCTCGACGAGCTGGGCGAGTACGATCACGAGCGCGTTCGCTTCCTTACCTGCCAAGATGTTGCCGACGAGCAGGTCGAAGGCCACAAGATTCTGTCTGAGCTGGCCGACCTGGCCAAGCAGGCCAAGCGTGAGCCCATTCCGGCCTCCGAGCTGGTCATTGGCCTTAAGTGCGGTGGCTCTGACGGTCTTTCGGGCATTACCGCCAACCCCACGATCGGTCGCGTGAGCGATATGCTCGTCGCCCGCGGTGGCACGTCGGTGCTCACCGAGGTCCCCGAGATGTTTGGCGCCGAGAGCATTCTGCTCGATCGCTGCGAGGACGAGCAGGTGTTTAACGCCGCCTCCGACATGCTCAACGGCTTTAAGGATTACTTTATTAGCCATGGCGAGGTCGTCTACGAGAACCCGAGCCCCGGCAACAAGGATGGCGGCATCACCACACTCGAGGACAAGAGCTGCGGCTGCGTGCAAAAGGGCGGATCTGCCCCCATCGTCGACGTGCTGCCGTACGCCGGTCAGGCTACCAAGCATGGTCTGAACATGTTGTGCGGTCCGGGCAACGACATGGTATCCACCACGGCCCTGACGGCTGCCGGCTGCCACGTGATCCTGTTCTCGACCGGCCGCGGCACGCCGTTTGGTGCGCCGGCGCCTACGCTCAAGGTGTTCACCAACCAGCGCCTGTGCGACCACAAGGCCAACTGGATGGACTTTAACGCCGGTGTGGTGGCTACGGGCGAGCGTACGCTCGATGAGGCTGCCGGCGATCTGTATCAGCTGGTGCTGGACACGGCGAGCGGCAAGCTTACCAGCGCCGAGCGTCGCGGCTGTCACGAGATCAGCATCTGGAAGGACGGAGTCTGCCTGTAGCGATGACACGTTGAGCGCGTGATTGAATAAGCTGCTGCAAAGACTGAGCGACCCCGCCGAGGACAATCTCGGCGGGGTCGTTTTTCGTTTCTCGTTGCGTTGTCGTGCACGGCTTTTTTGGGAAGGGTGCCCGGCACCTCCCTCATCTCCAGAGAACAATGAACGTTCACCTAGTTGTTGCGTGGTGCTGAATCGACTTGATAATCAAAAATGCAGGGATTTTTTCATTTTCAGGCCCGTTCAACGGCAAAAAACGACCGTTCAAGGATAATATACAAGTGAACGTTCACCTATCATAAGCAATCGCGCATAATCTAGCTAAACGTTCACCCTGAACGGCATGCAGACAGACGTCGGTATGGACTCCAATGTCTTGTTCCAAGACAATCGAGAAAAGAGAGGGAGCTCGATGACTAACAAGATCGGTAAAAAGCGCAAGATCACATTCTGGACGCGCTTGGGCTTTGGTATGGGCGGCATGCTCAACTCCGGTGCCCTGACCTTTACGCACAGCTACATGGTGCTGTTCCTGTCCACGGAGT
>UQVT01000125.1 GCA_900544465.1 uncultured Collinsella sp.
GCGCTGTACCGCAGCCTGTTCGGAAATCCCGCGGGGGGGGTTGCTCAATGCAATCCAAACCTGGAGGCGACACGGATGGGAACATGCCCCTACCCTAGCAACGGAAGGAGCGACCCATGACAGAACAGGAAATCGCCGGGGAGATCAACGGCTACAAACAGCAGCTTGAGCAGAGCGACTACAAGGTCATGAAGGCGGTGGAGCGCATCTTCTCCGCATCGTCCATCACCGACCTGCTCTCGGCCATCGCCGCAGCTGCCAAGGAGGTGGCCGAGATCATCTCGCAGCGCCAGACGTGGCGCGACCGAATCAACGAGCTGGAAGCCATGGAGCCCGACCAGCCGGAAGCGCCGCAGGAGTAGCGAGCGCCCCTTCGGGGGCGCTTTTCTTTTGCCCGGCGACACCTCGCGGACAATCGCGGCAGCGATTCGAGGAGGTGAGAAAACGAATGACCGACGTGCTGGAAATCTTCGCGCCGTACGGCCCCGGGTCGCTTTTCGGCGCGCTGCTCGTCCTAGTGGTCCTGTACTTCGGCAAGCAGTTCCTCGAAGAGTTCAAGGCCCAGAACGAGCGCAAGGCGAACATCGACCTCAAGCGCGAAGAGCGAAAGCAGGACGAGGTGAACGAGCGGGCGCAGCGCGACCGCGAACGAAGCCAGATGGAGGGCCGCATCGCCGCGCAGATGGAGCGCAGCAACGCGCTGATGGAGGCTATGAAGGCGCTCATGGAGTCCGTCGTGACCTCCAACGAGGTGCTGCACGCCGACCTGGCGAACAGCCAGGCGCGCAGCCAGGGCATGGCGGCGAAGGTCGACCACATCGCCGACCGCGTTGACCTGCTCTACAAGGAATCGGCTCGATAGAAAGGAATCCGAAATGACAGAAATGCAAGCAATCGCAGCCATCGTGCTGTCTTTCGCCGTGCCGTTCGCGGTGCAGCTGATCAAGACCGAGGCCATGACCGGCAAGGCCGCGCGCATCCTGGCGCTGGGCTGCTCGCTCCTGGCGGGCGTCGTGACCGGCTTCGTGGGCGGCGTGCCCGCAGACCCGGGCGCATGGGTCACGTGCGCCTTCGCCGTGGTAGGCGGCGTGCAGGCGGCCTACACGCTGTTCAAGTCGGTAGGCATCACATCCAAGTGGCTCGACGCCCTGCTGGGCGTGACCGTAGGCGGGAAGGAGTAGGCAATGGCTAAACTGTTCATCATCTGCGGCCACGGCGCTGGCGACCCCGGCTGCTGCGCAGGCGGCTGCACCGAGGCCGAGCGCGTTCGCGCCCTGGGCCAGCGAATCAAGGAACTGGGCGGTTCCGAGGTCGAGCTGGGCGATACGTCCCGCAACTGGTACGCCGACGGCGGGCTTAACCGCCTGAGCACCGACGCGCCAGTGGTGGAGCTGCACATGGACGCCAGCGGCATCGCCACGGCCCACGGCGCGCACGTCATCATCAAGGAGGGCTTTGAGCCTGACGAGTACGACAATGCGCTGGCCGACAAGCTGGCGGCGTTCATGCCCGGGCGCTCCGAGAAGCTGGTGCGCCGTTCCGACCTCGCGAACCCGAACCGAGCCGCCGCGCGCGGCATCAACTACCGCCTGTGCGAGAACGGCTTCATCGACAACGACGGCGACCGCGAGAAGTTCAACGGCAACCTGGACGAGCTGGCGCGCATCTACCTGGAATGCTTCGGCATCACTGCTGGAAGCGCCCCCGCGGCCGTCCCGCAGCCGCAGCCTGCGCAGCAGGAAACGACCGAGAACTTCGGCGGCACCTACCGCTGCACTGTGGACTACCTGCGCGTGCGCGACGCCCCCGGCCTGGGCGGCACCGAGGTGGCGCACTATTCCAGCGGCGAGACCGTGACGCTGGATAACTGGTACAAGATCGCCGACGGCTACGTGTGGGGCCGATACACGGGCTACAGCGGCGCAACGCGCTACATCGCCGTGGGCAAGGCCACGGGCAAGCCAGAGGCCGACGACTATCTGGTGAAGGTGGGATAGGCCATGCCGTACCCGAGCCCCGCAGACGAGGAGCGCAACGGCGGGTGCGGCCCCATCCTCGCGGCGGTCGTCCTGCTGTTCATCGTCCTGGCCGCCGCCAGCTGCGCGTCGCAGGCCATGGGAGCGCAAGACGTGACCGTGAGGCAAGCCCGCACGGACGGCCCCATATACGACCTGCCCGAGGGCATCGGCCAGGAAATCGTGTGCGACGAGCACAACCGCGAGTACCTGCTGCTTACCACCGAGCAGGGCGGCGTGTTCCTCATGCCGTACATGGACGAGGACGGCGAGCAGGAGATCATGCCGCAGGCCTAGAACGCAAAGAAGCCGCCCCGTATGGAGCGGCTTCTTTCTATCTGACGAGCAATACGAACGCCCGCCTAACGACGAACACGCGTATGTGTTCGCCTACTGAACAGTTGGTGGAGGCGCGGAGAATCGAACTCCGGTCCACGAAAGCCCCCTGATTGGCATCTCCAAGCTCAGTCGCTGGTTTAGTCTCGGACGCTTTGCGCGCAGCGACACGCTCGCGGCGTCCTAACCGGTTCGGTCTTAGCCTGCACCATACCGATTACGTGCGCAGGAGCATTCCCCTAACATGACGTCGCGCCGGTGTCGGGGAAATCACCGGGTTGACGCGCCGCTATAAACTAAGCAGCGAGAGCCATAGGCTCAAAAGAAGAGTTGTTGTCAATTCAATTTGACGGTACCCCTGTTTAACGAGGCGAGGAGACCTCGGCTTGCTTCCTCTCTCAGAGCTATCGTGTCGAAACCAGTCGCCCCCGAATGTCGGGAAAGTCTGGATGGCATCGGGCCTGCAAGCACCCGATAACCGTCGACTTTTCAAGGAACATACGGGGCGAGCCCCGCTTGTGGAGTATTATCTTACCACGTTCTGAAAGCGGACAGCTGTTCTATGCACGAGCTGTGAAGACCCCAATGTGCGCCGCACTTCGCACTTTTGCTACCGATCGCGTCACGTATATTTTCGCCAAGCAAAATTGACCCGTCGAAAGGACCGTTATGGATACCAAGCAGCAACTCATCAATGCCCTCGCAGGCCTGGGCTCAACCATTACCGAAGCAATGGATGTCATCGAAGGCTTTGTCCCCTGCGGACATCCCGCCCTCACGGTTTCGAACGCACTCGTCGCGCTGGACGCTGACGATGACGCTGCTCTCGCCCAGCAGCTTGAGACCGTCGAGGGCTTTATCGACCACGTGAGCGAGAACCGCGGCGTGCCTGCCTACCACGACATCGAGGTCGAGCTCGCGGGTCCCAAAGCCGATCTGTTCGCAGCAATCCGCGAGGTAGGCGCCCTTATGCAGACCGCAGGCGTCAAGAACACCCAGGTCAACGAGTGGGTCTACCGCAGTCTGGCGGCACTCGACAGCTCCGACGAAAAGGCAGCCGAGCAGCTCGCAGAAAGTCCCGCCATTAAGGCCGAGCTTTTGTAAATAGTAAACGCGGGCCCCTTGGCGCATCGTCGTCCAAGAGGCCCGCAGACAGTTCGCGTCAACCGATAGCCGCGCCGCCGCGTTCGACCAAAGCAAGAATCGGCATCATCTGGCGCGGAGTCTTTGCTGCAAGATCGGCATGTTCGAGCAGTTTGTGATCGTTAGTTACCAAGTAATCAACCTGCGCGCGCTTGCATGCGGAAAGCACCAAGTTGTCCTCGTAATCGCGATGGAGCGCTAAGTATTTGCCGGCCAGCCAAAGGTCCGACGCATCTGCACCCACGGCCGTGGCGTTTTCGGTCATATTCCGAACAAACGCCAGCGCCGCATCGCCAATCGCGCGGGCAGAAGCCTCGTCGAGCGCTCCCCCGCTGGCAAGAACGCTACGCTTCAGCTCGTGTTGGACAACGTACAGCACGTCCTTGGCAATATGCACCGGAAAGAACAGCAACGCCCCCGTCTCCGTCGCCTGCCCAATAAACGCACGCGCGGCAAGCGACTCGGCATGGTCGACGCAAAACGAATCGACCCATACGTTGGCGTCCACCATTATTTTGAGGGGAGACCCGCTCACAGGATCATCCCCTTTTGGCGATAGCGCTCGTCCATGGCTTCGGAATAGATTGCGTCCCAATCGCGATCGTCGGATACGGGCGACGTAGCAATGCCCAAATCTGCATAAAGCCGGTCTGCCGCTGCCCACGACGCGGTGAACGGAGTATCGTGCGCGACGGTCTGTTGTCGGCAATCAACGGCAGACAGTACTTCCTCACACTGCCCGCCACCCTGTGCGACCTTGGCCACGACCTTTTTGATGAGCTCGGGCAGCGAGGCGCCCGAAAGCCGCAGCGCCTCCTCGGCACGGTTCTTGACCTGGCGATCCACGCGAACGTTCACCTGCGCCACGCCACTAACAGCACCCACGTCGAACCCCTCTCTTCAATTGCTAGCTTTGCTAGCAACACTATATAGAGAAGCTAGCAAATAATCAAATGCAAAAGGCCTGCGTCCGGACGACACCGACGCCGTCTGGGCGCAGGCCAGATAACGTGGGCGAACACGTCTGCTAGCGCAGGTAAGCCTTCGCGTTGCTCAGGCTGTAGGCAATCGTCGAGCCATTGTGCAGCAGCGACGACGTCTGCGGGGTAATCGCGCCGGTAATGCCCAGCGCCAACAGTGCCGAGTTGGTGAGCATCACCTTGGAATACGAACTCGTCAGACGGTCGATAAGCCCCTGACTCATGCGGCGCAGGCGCACGATTGCGGCCAGATCCGTATCGGTCAGGATGATATCAGCGACCTCCTTGGCGATGTCGCTTCCGCCGCCCATGGCCAGCCCCACGTCGGCCAAACCGAGCGCCGGCGAATCGTTGACGCCGTCGCCCACCATGGCAACGTGGCGCCCCTCGCCCTTAATGCGCTCAATATACGCGTACTTGTCCTCGGGCAGCAGCTCGGCCTTAAACTCGTCGACACCTGCCTCGCGAGCAATGCGCTCGGCCGTGCGCTCCGAGTCGCCCGTGAGCATGACCACGTGCTTAACGCCCAACGCATGCAGATCGGCGATTGCTTCACGGACCCCGGGCTTGAGCGGATCCTCGATGCCGAGCACGCCGACGACCTTGCCGTCGACCGCCAGATACAGCGGCGACAGGCCCTGCATCTGGGACTCGATCTGCTCCTTAATGTCGAACTCGAGCTGCGCGCCCTCATCGTCGAATACAAAGTGCGCGGAACCGATGATGGCGCGACGTTCTTCGATGGACGAAGCGATGCCGTGCGCCACGATGTACTCGACGGCAGCATGGCGTTCGCGGTGCTCGAGCCCGCGCTCGCGAGCGGCGTTGACCACCGCACGCGCCACCGGATGCGGGAAATGCTCCTCCAGGCATGCGGAAAGGCGCAGGACCTCGTCCTCGCTCCAGCCATCGGTCGTGAGCACGCAAGCTAGGCGCGGCTGCGCCTCGGTCAGCGTACCGGTCTTATCAAACACGATGGTGTCGGCCTTGGCAAACGACTCAAAATACTTGGCGCCCTTGACCATCACGCCCATCTTGGCGGCATCGCTCATGGCAGTCATGACGGCGACGGAACCCGTGAGCTTGAGCGCACACGAGTAATCGACCATCAGCGCCGCCGAGGTCTTAATGAGGCTACGCGTGGTGAGTGCAACCAAACCCGCGAGCAGGAAGTTCCACGGGACGATCTTGTTGGCAAGGTCCTCCATATGCG
>UQVT01000126.1 GCA_900544465.1 uncultured Collinsella sp.
CAGTTGTCGAGGATAAAGCTGCCGCCGATCATCCAGATGACGGCGCGCGCGATGTTGATGAAGATACTCGATGCCGGTAGCGGGTTATCGTCTCGGTTAAGCAGATGGTTCAGGGTCTTGGATACGACCTTGGCGGCGACGGCGGTGCCTATCGCCAAGATGACGGCCCAGATGATGTTGTGGACCCACCGTTGCTCAAAGAAATGAAGAATCGGCTCAAACAATTCCATGTAGGGAAAACCTCCTAATGATCGTCCAACCATGATACCCACCAAGAAGCCCGTCCGATCACATCGGACGGGCTTCTGTGCTCGATATAAGGTTTACGCGGCGGGGCTGCAAGGCCCGGCGGTGTAGCTTAGCGTCGACGCTTCCAGATAATGCCGAGGATGATGACGATGATGCCGCCGATAAGGCACGCGCCAACTACTGCCAGCGTGTGGTCTCCCGTTGCGGCGAGCTTACCGGTCGTCTTCTTGGTGATGACCTTCGTGGTCGTCGTGTCCGTCTTAGGCGAGGGCTTAGGCGTCGGGGCCGGTGTGGGCGTGGGGTCCACGGCAGCGGAGCCAAAGCTGATGGTGCCGGCGAGCCCGGCCATCTTGCTCTCCCAGCCGTTCTGCCCGATCAGCGCCCTCAGCGCCGCCTCGCACGTGCCCCACTCGGTGTACTTGGTGGCGTGTGCAAAGGTGGGAAAGTCGGTCGTGTTGGTGATGATGTAGTTGTTGGTGGCGACGGTATAGGTCTTGGCGGGGTCGAGCGTGCTGCCGTCTTTGGTGAGTGTGGCACTCACAATGCGCTTGCCCTCGGGCTGTGTCCAATCAATCGTCACGTTGATGCCGCCAAAGGAGAGAACGCTGCCAGAGTCATCGCGCCACTTGTACTTGTCTTGCGCCTCCTGCTCGGTGTGACCGGCCGCCACATAAGCCTGCTGAAGCTCGTAGCTGTCGTTGCACTCGTCGCTGATCTGCAGTGAGTGCTCGAGCGCTGTCAGGAAGTCCGCGCCGGTCATGGTCCAGGTCTCCACGGTGTTGCCGTAGGGCGAGATAGCGATGACGTTGCCGGCAGTCACATCGCCCGCAGCGATGCCGCCGCGGATGCCACCCGCGTTCTCGATGGCAAGGTCTGCGCCCGTCAGGGCAAGATAGGAGCCGCAAATCACGTGGCCGATGGTCTGGGCCTTGGTGGTATCGCCCTCCTTGCTGGGGCGGAAATCGGTGGTGCGCACCATTTCCCAACCATGCGTGCCTGCGGCGTCCTCGCCGTAGAAATAGTTGGTGGTGGATGCGCCGAGTACCTTGTTCGATTCGTTTTCAAAGGCCTCGTCGAGCGGCTTGATCTTGTTGCGGACGGCTTCAAGGCAGCTTTGGTAGTCGGAGCCCTTGTCGGGGTCTGCCAAAAGGTCGTTGACGTTCTTGGCGGTGTAGAGCTTCTCGTCGCTGCCGTCTGCAGGGACCGTGACCGTGTCATCGTCGGTCGTCTCGGTGCCATTGGTGTCGTACTTGTACGGAATGGAAAGCAGCCCCACCTCGGCAAAGGCGCTGCCTGCCTCGACAACGTGGATCGTCTTGCCGTCGGCTCCCGTCACCTTCTCGTTAAGGTTGATGTGCTCGTGGCCTGCGATAAGGGCATCGACGCCACGGAGCCGTGTGGCAAAGGTCTTGGCGTTGAGCGTATGCGCGATACACACAACAACATCGCAGCCCTCCCTGCGCAGCTGTTCTGCCTCGGTATTGATGGCGTTCGCGGCACTCGAGAACGACGTGCCCGCGACCAGGTCCGCGCGCAGCGAGGATCCCAGCGACTCATCCATGGCACCCACGACGCCGACCTTGATTTTGTAGTCGAATGTGGAGTGATTTTCGCTATCCTCCCAGGTGCGATCGAGTGTCTTGGTGATGCTCGAACTCCATACGCCGCTCGTAGACTTCGCGTTCGCGCAGAGCATGGCGAAGGGCGTGCCAGTGGTGCTGTAGCCGGTCATGGTGCGGAGTTTGTCCGCACCGTAGCTCCAGTCGTGGTTGCCTGGCGTGGTCGCATCGTAGCCGTCGGCGTAGAAGGTGTCCATGAGCTCGGCGATGCTCTTGCCCTCGCTCATGGTGGCGAAGGACTGTCCGTGGAAGGTGTCGCCCGCATCGAGCAAAAGATCGGGGGCGCTGCTTTGGGCGCTATAGAGAACCGCCAGTCCATCAAAGCCCACCGTGCCGGTGCCCTTGCTTTCGTTGTAGCTGTACTTGTAGCTGCCGTGGATGTCGTTGGTGTGCATGACGGCCACGGAGCCGTCAATAGCGGCGGGCAGGTTCCCCGCGAAAGCGAGGCTTGGGATGCCTGCGAGCGAGCCGGCAAACAACGCGGCGGCTAACGCAAGGCGGGGGAGTCTTTTCAAGGCAGTTTCCTTAGTCCTTAGCCAGAATGTCTGGTTGAATATCGGATTATCGACATAATATGCGAAAACCGCCGCAAGGGCGTCTGTCCCTTTGCGGCGGTTTTGACGTTTGCGCAGGTAAAACCTGTCAAAATAAACCTGTCCCTTTTTGGTAGGTTTAGCTCAGCAGCATGCGGTCGTTGGCGAGCTCGCCGCCCGAGACCTCCTCGAACTTCTGCAGCAGGTCGGCGACGGTGAGCGACTTCTTCTCATCGCCCGCCACGTCGTAGATTACGTGGCCCTCGTGCATCATGATCAGGCGATTGCCCAGACGGATGGCGTCATTCATGTTATGCGTGACCATGAGCGTGGTCAGGTGGTGCTCGTCGACGATCTCTTCGGTCAGATTGAGCACCTTCGATGCCGTCTTGGGGTCGAGGGCCGCAGTGTGCTCGTCGAGCAGCAGCAGGCGCGGCCTGGTGAGCGTGGCCATCAGCAGGGTGAGTGCCTGGCGCTGGCCGCCCGAGAGCAGGCCGACCTTGGCGTTGAGACGCGTGTCCAGACCAAGGTCCAGGCGCTTGAGCAGCTCAACGTACTCATCTTTCTCGGCCTTGGTGACGCCCCACGAAAGGCCGCGACGCTGGCCGCGACGCTTGGCGAGGGCCAGGTTCTCGGCGATCTGCATGTCGGCAGCGGTACCGCGCATGGGGTCCTGAAACACGCGGCCCAGGTACTTGGCGCGCTGCGACTCGCTCAGGCGCGAGATGTCGGTGCCGTCGAGCTCAATAACGCCCGAATCGAGCGGGTACACGCCGGCGATCATGTTGAGCAGAGTGGACTTGCCGGCGCCGTTGCCGCCGATCATGGTTACAAAGTCGCCGTCATTCAGGGTGAGGTCGACGCCGGTGAGCGCGCGCTTCTCGGTGACGGTGCCCTTGTTAAAGGTCTTCTTGACGTGCGAGAGCTTAAGCATCTGCCTCATCCCCCTTCGTGTAGGAGCTGCGGAGCTTATAGCGCTCCCAAACCACGGGCACGCACAGGGCCACGGCGACGATCACGGCGGAGAGCAACTTCATGTCGTTGGCGTCCATGCCCAACTGCAGCACGATGGCGCGGATAAGGAAGTACACCACGGAGCCAAAGACGGCGGAGGCAAGACGGACGCTAAACTGCGTGAGGCCGCCGGGCAGCAGACGGCCGAGCACCTCACCGATAACAATGGCGGCAAGACCGATAACGATGGCACCGGTGCCCATACCAATGTCGGCATACTTCTGGCTCTGGCAGATGAGCGCGCCCGAAAGGCCGATGAGGGCGTTGGAGAGCACGAGGGCGATCATCTTGGTGGAGTTGGTGTTGACGCCCAGAGCGCGGATCATGTACTCGTTGTTGCCGGTGGCGCGCAGCGCCGAGCCGATCTCGGTGCCAAAGAACCAATACAGGATGGCAACGATAGCCACGGCGAGCAGGATGCCCAAGATGATGGCAACGGTGGACTGCGGCAGACCCGTCATGTTGCTGACGGCCGAGAACACGGTGCCCTTGGCAAGAATGGGCGTATTGGACTTGCCCATGATGCGCAGGTTGATGGACCACAGGCTGATCTGGGTGAGGATTCCGGCGAGGATCGCGGGAATCTCGAAGACGGTGGTCAAAATGCCCGTGACGGCGCCCGCGATGGCGCCGGCGCACATGCCGGCCAGCACGGCGAGCAGCGGGTCGACGTTGTTATTGACGATGAGCACAGCGCAGACGCAGCCGCCGAGGGCAAAGCTGCCGTCGCAGGTCATATCGGGAATGTCGAGCAGGCGGAACGTGATAAACACGCCAAGCACCATAATGCCCCAGAGGACGCCCTGCGAAACGGCGCCCTGCAATGCAATGAGCATGCTTCATACCTCCTAGGATGGGGTGGACACGTGATTCACCATAATAGCGGTAACAATGCATAGAAGAGCTGCGGACAGACGTTTTGTTTTACCTGAAACAAGCAGGGCGGACGCCGGTCTACAGCGCCCGCCCCTGTGGCTCAGATATTGAATAGCGCGGCTAAAGCGCGAGCACGGGCTCTAGACGCATGCCGCGTATGGCATTACGCGTCCAGAGCGGAAAGGTCGATGCCCAGGGCCTCGGCCATCTCGTCATTCTTGACGACGACCAGGTCCTTGCTCGAGAGGTGCTTGATTGGCATGTCTTCGGGCTTGGCCTCGCCCTTCAGGATCTTAACGGCCATCTCGCCCGCGGCGTAGCCCAGGTCCTCATAGTTGATGGAGAGGGTGAACAGACCGCCGGCCTTGCACATGCCCTCCTCGCCGGTAACGAAGGGGAGCTTGTTCTCCTTGCAGATCTGACCGACCTGCGAGGCACCCGCGGCGATGGTGTTGTCGGTGGGGGAGTAGAGCGCATCGACCTTGCCCACGGCAGACTCGACGACGGACTGAATCTCGTTGGAGCTCGAGACGGTGAAGTCAGTGTACTGGAGGCCAAGCTTGTCGAGTTCCTTCTTGGCGGCCTTGATTTGGACGTCGGAGTTGGACTCGGCGGTGCAGTAGAGCAGGCCGACCTTCTTTACGTCGGGCAGGACCTTCTGCATCATCTCGAGTTGCTCGGCGACCGGGGTAAGGTCGGAGGCGCCGGTGACGTTGGTGCCGGGCTTGTCGTTGTCCTGGACCAGGCCGGAGGCGGCGTAGTCGGTGATGGCGCAGCCCACGATGGGGATATCCGCCGTGGCACCGGCAGCAGCCTGTGCGGCGGGCGTGGCGATGGCGTAGATCAGGTCGACGCCATCGCCCACGAACTTGTCGGCGATGGACTTACACGTGGACTGGTCGTTCTGGGCGTTCTTCTGGTCGATCTTGACCTTAAGGCCGCTTTTCTTGATGGCCTTGACAAAGCCGTCGTTGGCGGCATCGAGTGCGGAGTGCTCGGTGAGCTGCAGAACGCCGATGGTGTAGTCGGAACCGGCGGCAGCAGAGCCGGAACCAGAGTTGCCGCCGCATCCGGCGAGCGGGGCGAGCGCGAGCAGGCCGGCGGAGACCAGAAGGCTCCTGCGGCTGATGGTGATGTCCTTCATATCATTACCCCCAGTATAAAAATGGCTGGAAACACTGCACT
>UQVT01000127.1 GCA_900544465.1 uncultured Collinsella sp.
TGGCCATGAGCACGCCGGCGATCACACCGGAACGCGAAATCTCGAAGGCCACGCGCTTGTCATCGGTAACGCCCAGTTCGTGAATGGTCTCGGCGATGATAATGCCAAAGGCGAGCGATGCGAGCAGGTCCATGGTCTGATAGCCAGTCAGAAAGCCCTGCACGGCGGCGCCTGCATCGTAGGGAGCCTGAGGCGCGGCAGCCGGTCCCAGTGGCGAGATCACGGCAGCACCCACGACCAGTACGATGAGCGCAATGAGCGCGGGGCCCGTAATGCGACCGAGTACGCGTGTAATGACACCCGGGCGCAGCGTGAGCGCAAACGCGATGATGAAGAACCCGATGGCAAACGCCAGACGTGCCGTGCCGAGCGAAACGCCCTCGGGCAGCAGCGGCACCAGCATCTCGAAGGCCGTGGAGCTTGTGCGCGGAATAGCCAGGCACGGGCCGATGGCCAGGTAGACCGCCGCAACGAAGAATTCGCCAAACTTAGGATGCACGCGGCCGGCAAGCTCGCGCGCCGTTCCGGCAAGTGCCACGGCGATAAAACCCATGACGGGCAGGCCGATGGCGGCAATCAGAAAGCCGAGCATGGCGACCGGCGTGGCAGAACCAGCCTGCAGCGCCAGCAGCGGCGGAATAATGAGGTTGCCGGCGCCAAAGAGCATCGAGAACAGCGCAATGCCGACGGTAACGACATGGTCGGAGCGCAAACCGCGCGGAGCGGATGAGGCCATATGCACACCTTTCGGGTCGAAACAAAAACGGGACGGGCAAAAGACCCGTCCCGCAAGTATATACGCTCTAGCAGGCTAAATCGCGCAAAGCGTCAATCGCGGTGTCGACTTCCTCGTCCGTGTTGAAATACCCAAACGAGAAGCGGACGACGCCCTGGCGCTCGGTCCCCAGCGCGCGGTGCATGAGCGGAGCGCAATGGGCACCGGGGCGCGTCGCAATCCCCCACCCTTGCATGAGCGCGTCCGAAATCTCGGCAGAGTCGATATCGGCTACGTTGAGCGACACAATCGCAGAGCGCGCCTGCTGGTCAAAGGCACCGTAGAGCTTAATCCCCGGAATCTTGCGCACACCGGCAAGGAAGCGATCAGCGAGCGCACGCTCGTGGGCAGCAATCGCCTCGACCCCACCCTGGGCCTCGATAAAGTCGAGACCAGCGGAAAGTCCCGCGATGCCATGACCGTTGAGCGTGCCCGCCTCAAGGCGCGTGGGCCACTCAAGCGGCTGCAGCGCATCGAAGCTGTGCACGCCCGTGCCGCCCATGGCCCACGGAGCCACGTCAATGCCCTCCGCCACGGCCAGGCCGCCGGTGCCTTGAGGTCCCATGAGCCCCTTATGGCCGGTAAAGCACACAATGTCGAGCCCCATGGCCTGCATATCGATATGCATCGCGCCGGCAGACTGCGAGGCGTCGACGATCACCAGCGCGCCGGCCGCATGCGCGATGGCAGCCACGCGCGCAATGTCGACCGCGTTGCCGGTCACATTGGAGGCGTGCGTCACCACCACGGCACGCGTGCCCGGCGTGACCAACCGCTCGAGCTCGTCGTAGTCGAGCACACCGTTCGCGTCGCAGCCCGCATGCTCAACGGTCACGCCCTGCTCTGCCGCCAAGCGGTTGAGCGGACGTAGCACCGAGTTGTGCTCAAGCACCGTCGTGACCACGCGGTCGCCGGGGCGCACCACGCCATTGATAACGGTGTTGAGCGCCGCGGTGGAGTTGGGCGTAAAACAAACATGGTCAGCACGCGGGCAGCCCAGCAAGCGCGCAAGCTTGGCGCGGCAGCCGTGGATGGTACGTGCCGCATCGAGCGCACCCGAGGTGGCACCGCGCCCAGCATTGCCGAGCGAGCACATCGCTTGCGTCACGGCGTCGATGACCGCCTGCGGCTTGTGCATGGTCGTCGCCGCGTTATCCAGGTAGATCATCGCACGACCTCCCACATGTCGATCACCGTAAAGCCCTCGGTGGGAACGCCCGCCGCGGCGAGTTCGCCGCGCAGCAGCTCCTCATCGGCAGGCAACGCCTTCCACGCCAAACCGCAGCCGGCAGCGACCTCCCCGGGCACGGGAATCGTCCGCCCGGGAAGACCGCGCTCGATGCACAGGGACTCGCAACCCATGGCGGCCGCCGTGGTGGGAAACGTGATGACAAGCGCCGGGCGCTTCTCCCTCATGGCAACTCCAACCAATACGCTACGGGCGCACGACGCGCGCGGCCTGCTCCATCTTCTCCACGATCACGTACATGTTGGTGACCTCGCCCACCGCAAGCTGGTCTTTAATGCCATAGTGGTCGAGGCAGGTACCGCAGGTGAGAATCTCGACACCCTGCTCCGCCAAGCCCTTCAGGTCATCGAGCACCGGCGAGCCCTCGACGGTGAGCTTGGCACCGCCGTTGTAGAAAAGCATAGTCGCGGGCAGCTCCTCCTGCTGCGTCACGGCAAAGACAAACGCCTTCATGAGCTTGTGGCCCAGCTCGTCGTCGCCACGGCCCATGCAATCGGTATAGACGGAAATGACAAGTTTGCCCTTGCCGGCGCTGGCGTCGCAGAAAGCAGCGCCGTCCTGCTCGGGGTCCGCAACGGCCACGGCACCGGCGGTCGCGACGGTCACGCGCCACTCAGCGTCAGAAACCTTCTCGACTGAGGCCGTGCAGCCCTTCTCCTGCGCCATCTTGGAGATGTTCTTGACGGCGGTCTCGTTGTCGACCGAGGTCACGACTGTGCCCTCGCCATCGAGCTGCTTCAGGGCTTTGAGCGTCTTGACGACGGGCAGCGGGCAGGCATCGCCCATGGCATTGACTTCAATTTTGGTAGACATAGTTTTTCCTTTCAAAAGGGACCGCCCAGAACAGTAGGCGGTCGCATAAACGGTTTTCCTTAATGCACAACGCGAACGGCAGGACCGCCTGGTACCGGCTCGTACACGCGCCCGACGACGGCGGCGATACGTCCTTCGGCATGTAGACGGCTCGCAAGCTCATCCACATCAGCAGCAGGTGCCGCGATAAGCAGGCCACCAGACGTCTGCGGGTCGTACAGCGCGTCGAGCATGCCCGGCTCAAGGTCCTCGTCGGCCGTCACGCGCGGGCCAAAGAAGTCCTGGTTGCGGTAGGAGCCCGCGGGGATAATGCCCAAACGCGCCATGTCGAGCACCTGGTCAAAGAGTGGCACCGCCCCCGACGCAAGCTCAACTTGCACGCCCGAGCCCTCGGCCATCTCGCACGCGTGCCCGATCAGACCAAAGCCCGTAATGTCGGTGCAGCCGTGAAGCTCAAGTCCCTCGGCCAGACGAATCGGAGCCTCGTTGAGGGTGCGCATCGAGTCAAACATGGCTGCGGCCTCGTCCTGCTCGATGAGCTCGCCCTTAATGGCCGTGGTGATGATGCCCGAGCCAACCGCCTTGGTCAGCAGTAACGCATCGCCCACGCGCGCGCCGCTGTTGGCGAGCATGCGGTCGAGCGCGACAAACCCGCTCACGGACAGGCCGTACTTGGGCTCGTCGTCGTTGATGGTGTGACCGCCCGCGATGGAGCAACCCGCCTCGACGCACTTGTCGGCGCCGCCCGCCAGAATCTGACCGGCAACCTCAACGCCCAGACAGCTCGGGATGCACAGCAAGTTCATGGCATGGCTCGGCCGCCCGCCCATGGCGTAGATGTCCGACAGTGAGTTTGCCGCGGCGATCTGGCCAAATAGAAACGGGTCGTCGACCATCGGTGGGAAGAAGTCGATGGACTGCACGAGCCCCAGGTTCTCCCCTACGCGGAAGACGCTCGCATCGTCGGAGGTATCGAACCCCACGAGCAAGTTGTCGTTATGCACATTGGGCAAATCGCCCAGGACCTGGGCGAGGGCTCCGGGAGCCAACTTAGCGGCTCAACCGCTCGCGGCCGTCATGGACGTGAGCCTAATCTGATCGTCAGCCATCGATACCTCCTCTCATCGGTCAATCATTTTCTCCCAGTATACGCATGAATGCGAGCCTGCGGCGGATGCATTAATTGAGCGCCTGTGCGCGAATCGCCGCGCCAATCGCTCCGGCAAAGCGAGCCTGGGGCGAGGTGGTCACCGGCGACCCCAGCAGCTCGCCCAACCGCTCCACCACGAAGGCGTTCTCGCACAGGCCACCGGTCAGGTAGTACGGGGCGCCCGCGGCCTGCCCGGCCATGGTCGCCACGCGCGAGACCACGCTGTCGATCACGCCACGTGCAATGTTCTCGCGCGGCTCACCGCGACCGATCAGGCTGATGACCTCGCTTTCGGCAAACACCGTGCACATGCTGCTGATCTTGGTGGGCTCACCGGAACGCGCAAGGTCGGCCATCTGCTGTTGGGAAATACCCAGACGGTCGGCCATGATCTCCAAAAAGCGCCCCGTACCGGCAGCGCACTTGTCGTTCATGGCGAACTTGGCCACGCGGCCACTTTTAAGCTGAATGACCTTGGTGTCCTGGCCGCCCACGTCAATCACCGTGCCGTGATCGCCAAACAGGCGCACGGCACCGGTGCCGTGGCAGGTGATCTCGGTCACGACCTTGTGCGCATAGGGCACGGCGACACGGCCGTAGCCGGTCGCGATCACGCGCACGTCGTCGGCAGCCACGTCATAGTCGGCTGCAGCGAGCTCGCCGCGCAAGCGCTCGGCCGCATCGACCGACGAATACCCCGTCGGCATGACGCAGGTCCACGCAATGGCGCCGTCCGTCTCCACCACTGCAGCCTTCGCGGCCGTCGAGCCTATGTCGATACCAATGCCAACCACGGCATCCTCCTTCTATGCGGCAAAGCAACTATCCCTTTGCCGCATTTGTCCTACAGGGTTTCGATGAAGGCGGCGATGCGCGTCTCGATCTGGCCCATGTCACCGTTGCTGTAGTCGGTCTCGATCTTCATATACGGAATACCCGCACCCTCGACGGCCTCCTGCATGCGCGCGCTCTCAACGTTGAAGGTGTGGCAGGCCTGTAGCACGCTCTCTACCACGCCATCGACATGGTACTTCTCGCACATGGCCAGCGTATTTTCCATACGGCCGTCGTTGGGCGTCATGACCGAGCAGCTGATGTCCAGGTAGCGGTCGGCGATGGCGCGCAGGATGTCGGGAGCCTCCGGATCGATCATCATGGCCGCCGTGCGCTCTCCCGAGCAATCGTCCATGCACACGACCACGCCGCCGTTGGACTCGATGGTGCGACCGATCTTGTTAATCACGCCGCCCACGGGGCAGCCGGTGATCAGAATGCGCTTGGCATCCGCCGCAACCGGGCGCTCGCCCGCGTCGTAAGCCTCACGCAGCTTGGCAACCTTTTGCTCAAGCTGCTGCGTATAGGCCTCGATATCAAAGCTAAACGTACCGGCAAACATGGTGC
>UQVT01000128.1 GCA_900544465.1 uncultured Collinsella sp.
TTATTTAGTTGTGCGTCGTCTCTCCCGGAGCCGTGAACATACCTGCTCATATGCGACTCCGAGCCATATACAGGGCGCGCGCGGCAACGCGGCGAATGTATGTCGTCTGCGGCATGTGCGCGTCCTCCTTTACAAGTTAAGGTCAACTATATCAACGGTCGTCGACCATGCGAACACCGTTGACATTCGTACGACAGCGTCGTGTGCCGCCGTTTAATAAATAATTATCTGTGTTGATAAGAGTTTGTCATCCTTCATTCGGCGAACGGCAAGACAAAGCCGCCGAGACTTATATCCCCGACGGCATTACCCGGCGCTACCGACAAACCAGATGGATCCTGCTGGCATCAAAATGCATACGCAGGGTCTCGCCTTCTTGCGGTAACCCATCCGCTGGTACGCTCAATTTGTTGACCTTCCACTGCAGACGCGTTGGCGCATCGGCCCGCGGCGCATCCAACAGCACCAGGCGCTCAAAACGCGAATCGCTCACGCGCGCCACGTGCAGGTCGTAGCTGTTGCGACCCCGCTCGGCACGGTTGTCCACATGGAAGTAGCTCGCGCGAATGCCCAGGTACGCCACATTATCGGGAACCTCGCGACCCACGTTAAAGGTCATGCCCCAATCGAGCGCCTCAACTTCTTCGTCGCCGATCTTGCGCGCCCGGCTTGTGTTCTTGCAGCCCGTCAGGCGCAGCGCCGCCAGCGTCTGCGGACGGCGGACCACGTCCTCGACGGAGCCGATCTCCTCAACATGCCCGTCGTGCATCACGCAGATGCGCTGGCACAGGCGGCACGCTTCGTCGATGTCGTGGCTCACATAGAGCACGGTGCGGTTGCATACATCGAACAGGTCGAGCATGTTCTGTTCGAGGGCGCTCTTAAGATAGGAATCGAGTGCGCTCATGGGCTCGTCGAACATAAAGATGCCCGGGTGAGCCGCCACCATACGGGCAAGCGCCACACGTTGCTGCTGACCGCCCGAGAGGCGCGCGGGATAGCGGTCGGCAAAATCGGCTAGGCCAAAGATGCCCAGGTAGCGCTCGGCAAGTTTTTTACGCGCCGCGGCGTCGCCCGCGTCCTTTACGCCGGCACATACGTTATCGGCCACCGTCATGTTGGGAAACAGCTGATAGTTTTGGAACAGCAGGGCGCATTTGCGCTCCTGGGGCGACAGGTTGATGCCCGCCGCCGAGTCAAAAAAGGTCACGCCGTTGACGACGATCTTGCCCTCGTCGGGCGTCTCCACACCGGCAATGCAGCGCAAGGTGCAGCTCTTGCCGCAACCCGAGGCACCGAGCAGCGCCACACGCTCCTCGCCGGCCTCAAGCTGCATGTCGAGCATAAACCCGGGATAGCGCTTTTTAATATCCAGAACGAGCGACATGGCCTATCGACCTCCCTTCGCAACCGCGTCATCGCGCATAAGCTCGGCCAGCGCCTCGCGATCGATTCGCAGGGCATCGCCGCCCGCCGGGTCGAGCGAATCACCCTGTCCGGCGAGGTCTTTGGCCTGCTTGCGCCCCGCATGGGAAAGGCCCCGCTCGCGATACTTTTGCGAATGGGCGGTGTACATGTTAATGAACAGGATGACCAGGAAGCTGAACGCAATTACGACCACGACCCAGAAGAGCGCGACCGACGTATTGCCGCCCATCCACTCAAAATAGATGGCGATGGGGATGGTCTGCGTAATGCCGGCGTAGTTGCCCGCAAAGAACAGCGTGCAGCCAAACTCTCCCATCGCGCGGGCAAAGGCGAGGACCGTGCCGGCGGCAATCGAGGGCCAGCCAAGCGGCATCATAAGCTTGGTGAAGATGCGACGCTCGGACCAGCCCAGCGTGCGCGCCGCATCGAGCATCTGCGTGTCGAGACTCTCGAAGGCTCCGAGTGCCGTACGATAGACGAGCGGGAACGACACCACCACGGCAGAGATCACCGCCGCGGGCCACGTAAAGACAATCGAGATGCCGTGCGCAATGAGCCACTGCCCCACCCCGGTCGAGCGGCCAAACAGCATGAGGAGCAGAAAGCCGCAGACCGTGGGCGGCAGCACCATGGGAATCGTAAAGACCGAATCGAGCAAACCCTTCACGCGGCTCGAGGTACCCATAGTCTTCCACGCGGCGAACAGGCCCAGTGCAAAGGAGATCAGCAGGGCAAGGCCACTCGTTTTAATAGACACCCAAAACGGTCGGTAGTCGATGCCGCCCAATAAGGAGGCCAGAGAGGTCAAGGGCCCCCGCTCATCCCGCAACACGACAGACGACGCTTCTACCATTTGAGCGCTATCAAGCCAACGCGCGCCGCCCTTGGCATCACCCGAGGCTGATGCAATCACCACATAACGGTCCCCATCCGCACCGCGCTCGTCAAAGCCATAGGTATACCCGCCGGCATCAAACGTTGTTTCCGCCGTGACATACCAAGGAAGATCCACGTCCCCCAGCCGCGCACCTCCCATGCAGTTTGCGCTGTCGAGGTCACAGACGAGGGCCTTGAGACCCGATACGCACTCGTTGTCCTGCGGATCCAATCTATACTTCTCGACCGCCTTGGGCGATATCCACGCCACAACGCGATCGGCAGCAGGCGCCACTACAAGGTCCACATCCTCGTCAACGGGAAACCGGTAGCCCTCAGGCTGGCCCTCCATGGCACGAGCGGTCCCCTTCGCCAACCGCTCAAAACCCTCGATTCCATAGGAAAGCCCATGAGCGGTCGCAGCAACCTGGGCCCCGTCCTCGGCGTCCCCGGCAAACGCAAATCCCGGCACCCAGCAAAGCGCGAAGGTCAAAGCACAGGCGACAAGCATGCGGAATCTATTAAGCACGAAAAGCTCCAAGCGAATACAAGGACGGAGTGAAACACAAAACGATGGAATTATCGCGCCAAGCCGCACTACTCGGAAAGCTCAAAGCCGTACTTGCCCCAAATCTTCTGGGCCTTCTTGTTGGTCAGGCAGAAGTCGATGAACGCCTTGGCCTCGTCGGCGTGCTCGGAGCTCTCGGCGACGGCACCGGGATACACGATGGGCTTGTGCGAGTCCTCGGGGCACACGAAGGCCTCCTCGATGCCGTCGTAGCGGAAGATATCGGAGCTGTAGACAAAACCCGCCACGCAGTCGCCTGTAGAGACGTAAGACGCAGCGGTGCCGACCTTGTCGGCCAGGGCTACCTTGTCGGCGAGCTCGGGCGCGTACTCGCCGTCGTCGCCCTCGGTACCGGTATAGAGGCCCACGGAAGCCAGCGCCTGGTTGGCGTACTTGCCGGCGGGGACGGTCTTGGCGTCGCCAATGGCAATCTTACCGTCCAGATTCGCGACGTCGGCGATGGCCTCGACCTTAGTATCGGAGCCCTCGGCGCGAATGATCACGAGGTCGTTGACGAACATGTCCTCACGCGTGTCGGCATCGACGAGCTCGGCGGCTTCGGCGTCGTCCATGGTGCCCTTGGAGGCCGTGATGAGCACGTCGACGGCGGCACCGGCGCGCATCTGCTCGACAAGGTCGCCAGACGCCTTAAACTGCGTGTCGGCAAACGTGGTGCCGGTCTGCTCGGTGTAGAGCTCCTGAACCTCGGGCAGAGCTTTCTCGAGCGAGTTAGCGGCAAAGACCTGCAGCTCGACAGCCTTCTTCTTAGAGGAAGACTTGACGGAGCCGGCATCGGATCCGGCCGGCTCGGACGTCTTGCTGCCCGAACAGCCGGCAAGACCAAGGCCGGCAGCGGCGACAGCAGAAAGCGAAACGAATCCGCGGCGAGAAACCATATCGAACATGTTCAACCCTTTCGAACGCTATGCCCGGGTACCCCACCGCGGGCTTTAATCTGCAATCAGATTATACTTCTGCGCGAATAATGATAGTGAGAAATTATTCTCGTCAGAGAATATAGTTCCGAATTACCGTGCATCTCGGCGTCGCTTCGGCGGAAAACAAAGGCGGAGCAGCCGTTCAGGTCGCCCCGCCGCAGTTAAACCGCTTAGTTGGTATGTCCGCCGCCAGCTGTCATCTGAGCCGCATGCTCCAGCTGGTCTGCTATGGCCTCCCAGCTTTCGCGGGCGGCCTTCGTAGAACCGGGAAAGTTTACGACAAGTGTATGACCTCGTTGCATGCAAATAGCGCGCGAGAGCATGGCGCGGCGCGTCTTGGTCATCGAATACGCGCGGATTGCCTCTGCAATACCCGGCACATCGCGGTCGCAGACGGCACGCGTCGCCTCGGGCGTCACATCTCGCATCGAAAGCCCCGTGCCGCCGCAGGTGAGCACGACATTGGCGTGGCACTCATCGGCAGCTTCCACAATGGCATCACCAATCTCGCTGACGTCGTCGCGCACGACCACATGTGAGGCGACCGTCCAGCCCTGTGCCTCGATAAGTTCCTCGAGTGCGGCTCCAGCCTCGTCCTGGGCAAGATCGCGCGTATCCGAGCACGTCACGATCGATGTCTTCAGCTCCATAGCATTCCTCCTACAACACGGCGCCCTCGGGCAGGTCGACGCGAACAACGTCCACGGCATCTCCCGCCTTGAGCTCGCACGGTCCTTCGTCAATACGCAACAGGCAGTTCGCACGCTGCATAGTTCCAAGCAACGCCGAATTCTGTGTCTTAGCCTCGGTCACCAACAACTCACCGGTCTCGGGGTCGCGCAAAACCATGGCGCGATCGAAGAAGCGGCGATGCTGTCGCTTTTTCACGCCGTGCGTGAGCGTCGCCTGCTGCACGGGACGCGTACCCTCGGCAAAGCCGCGCATCTTGCGAATCGCCGGGCGGGCGAGCATCTCAAAGCCCACATACGCCGCGGCCGGATTGCCTGAAAGCCCTAGGTAGGGCTTGCCCCCGAGCAAGCCAAACGTGATGGCCTTGCCCGGACGCATCGAGATGCGATCGAACAGCACCACGCCCTCGCGCCGGACGAGCGCCGTCACGTAGTCGTAATCGCCCGCCGAGGCGCCGCCGCTCGTAATGACAAAATCGCACTCTCGCGTGGCGCGATGCACCAGCTCGCCAATCGCCTGCTCATCGTCGGGCGCAATACCGTAGAACACGGGCTCGGCGCCGGCATCGAGCGCCTCGGCCATCAGCGCCGAGGAGTTGGAGTCGCGAATCTGCCCGCGCGCCGGCAGCTCACCCGGCGCGACCAGCTCCGTGCCCAGCGAGATAATGCCCACGCGCGGAGCGGCATGGACCTTCACGCTCGCGTAACCGGCGCTTGCCAGCAGGCCGGCGCCGGCCGGAGTCACAACCTCGCCAGCACGCATCACGACTTCGCCGGCATGGGCCTCCTCGGCGGCAGAGCGAACGTTCTTCCCCACCTTGGCCGGCGCCAAAAACCTCACACGCGAGCCCTCGTTGCCGTCACCGTCGAGCACATCGACGATCTCGT
>UQVT01000129.1 GCA_900544465.1 uncultured Collinsella sp.
ACCATAAAGCCGGGCTTGTAGTCGCCGTCGAGCGCCTTGGGCGCCAGGCTCTCCATGGCGCCGGACTTACCGGTGCCGCCCAGGATCATCTGGCGGGTCTTCTCCAGGTCAAGGCCGCTCAGCTCGGCAAATGCCATGGCGTCCGCCATGCCGACCATGCAGGCGCCCAGCGACACCTGATTGGCGAGCTTGGCAGCCTGGCCCTTGCCGGCGCCGTCGAAGCAGCAGATGTTGGCCGCAAAGGTGGCAAGGATGTCGCGGACCGGGGCGATGTCGTTCTCGGTAGCGCCCACGATAGCCGTGAGCGTGCCGGCGATAGCACCCGACTCGCCGCCGGTGACGGGGCAGTCAAACGCCATGCGACCAGAAACCTGGGCGGCCTCGGCAATGTCACGGGCGAGCTCGGGCGAGCTCGTGGTGAGGTCGATCAGGACCGCGCCGGGCTTAGTGCACGAGAGCAGGCCGTCGCCCGCCAGGTAGAGCTCCTCGACCTCGGAGGGATAGCCCACCATGGTAAAGACGACATCGGCGTTAGCCACGGCATCGGCCGGCGTATCGGCCCAAGCGGCACCGCGCTCGATAAGCGCGGCAGCCTTGGACTTGGTGCGGTTGTTGACCGTGACGGGATAGCCAGCATCCAGGATGTGACCGGCGATGGGGGCACCCATGATTCCGGTGCCGATAAATGCGACGGAGAGCTTGTTTGCCATGAAACCTTTCCTTTTGGGTTGGGTGTTGTTACCAGGTTGAATACTCGATGCCAGCGTTTGGGCAGTGAGTTGGGGTCGATTACGGCCGCAACGTTTGCCTACTGGCCGCGCACGCGACGGGCGATGCGGTCGGAAAGCGACGCCTTGTCGGCGCGGTTCTTACCCCAAAATGCGCAGGCCACCATGCCGGGGCCCACGTGCGAGCCGATAGTAGGGCCCACGGAGCTGCGAATGATCGTGACGTCGGCGCAGCCCTCCTCCTTGCGGATGGCAGCTTCGAGCCAGTCGCCGTCCTTCTCGGCATCGGCCGTCATGATGGCGATGGGCATGGTGCGATCGGGCACGTAGTTCTCGCGGAACGACTTGAGGATGGACTTGAGCGCCTTCTTGCGGCCGCGGTTGACGCCGATCAGCGACAGCGAGCCGGCAAGGTCGTAAGAGAGCTCGGGCTTGACGTCGAGCTTTGCCGTGAGCTGCGCCGCCGCGGGCGGAATGCGGCCGCCGGCAGCCAGCGCATCGAAGCTCTCGAGCGTAAAGTAGCCGTGGACATAAGTCTTTGCCTCGTTTGCCCAATCGACCAGCTGCTTGGCGGTCAATCCCGCCGAACGCTGGCGCACGGCCTCGAGCGCCAAGAGCGCGCCAGTCGCGCAGGGCAGAGCGTTGTCGACCACGTAGAGCTCAAAATCGGGATACTCGGCACGCACGGCGTCCGCCGCCTGGCACGCGGAGTTGTAGCTCGACGACAGCGCCGAGGTAAAGCACAGGTAGACCGTGGGCGTGCCCTCTTTGGCGCACTCGGTAAAGAACTCGATATAGCGACCGAGCGACACAGCCGAGGTGGACACGCGGGCACCGGCGCGCATGCGATCGTAAAACTCCTTGGGTGTGATGCTCGACCAGATGTCATCCGTGCGTTCCTCGCCATCGATAATGAAGGGGAAACCCAGGATATCGACATCGAGGTTCGCGGCGACCTCGGGGCTAAAGTCGCAGCAGGTATCGACGACGATGCGGCAGCGGTCAGAATGGCCGGTAGATGCAGCCTTGTCCATCAAAGCGACTCCTTACGTAAAAAGGCGGCCACCCGCATGGGATGACCGCCAACCGTTAACTCATGCAAGTTAACGTATTTTACTCGTCAAGTGTTTCGATACGGGGCTTGATGATGCCATATCCACCATTCTTACGGTGATACACCACATTGATGAGGCCAGTCGTCGCGTTCTCGAACACGTAGAAGTCGTGGCCGAGCAGATCGGTCTGCACCAGCGCCTGCTCCTCAGTCATCGGGGTGACATCAATGACCTTCTCACGGACGAGCAGGTCGTCCTCCTCCTCGGGCAGCAGCAGGTCGGCCAGATCCTCGACGCGCTCGACCGGTGCGACATCCGCTGCGCTGGCACCGCCCTGGCGGTTGTCCACGACCTTGGTCTTGAACTTGCGCAGCTGGCGGGTGACCTTATCGGCGGAGAGGTCGATGGCGGCGTACATATCTGCACCGTGCTCGGCAACGCGAATCACCGAACCGCGGGCACGAACCGTAACCTCGACGATTGCCGGGTTGGGGTTCGAGGGGTTCTTCTCATAGCGAAGTACAACGTCGACCGTCATGGGCTCGATATCGAAAACCTTGAGCGCCTCGCCGATCTTCTCATCCACATGCGCACGCAGAGCATCGGTTACCGTCGTCTTGCGTCCAGAAACCTTGATATCCATACGTGGCTCCAATCTGCCTCGGGGACTTACTGTACTGGCTATGTACCCATTGCCGTGCATTTAATCACGCGGATTCCCAAAGACCCGAATAACGATTGCTTGATACCGCATACCGAAGTCTCGCACTTTTCTGTGGCAAAGTGCGCTATAGGAGGGGCCGGCGGCTTTGTATTTGGTCCCGAAAATTAGCTTTGACCTGCTGGTTTTATTGGGATGAAAAAGCCGGGCTCCCCTATTGGGGAAGCCCGGCAGTGCGTGTTGAAACCGTGAAGAAGTGTCCTTTCCAACGTATAGGAGACACCACCCCTAGCAATAACTAGCTATTGAGTTTGTTAATGTCGTCGTCGGTGATGGCGCCTTCCTGGCTGGACGATTTGTCCTCGGAGGATGCGGTCTCATTGTTGGAATCGGAGGACTCGCTGCCGGAGGATGCGGAGCCAGACGACTGAAGGTTGACACCAGATACTGTCTTAGTGGTGAGGTCGTAGGGCATCGTGCCATACCAGGCAGAGTGGACCGCCTCGAGCGTGCCGTCGGCCGTAATACCGTCGAGGGCATCGCTCACGGCACGGCACAGTTCGTCATTGGACGAGAGGCCCACAACACCAAGCGTCGAGGGCGCCTCGAGCGCACCGACATAGGAGACCTCGCTCATCAGGCGTGCAAGGTAGCCGCCGGCCGTGGAGTCGCAGACCACATAGTCGACCTCGCCGGACTCGAGCGCCTCAAAGCACTCGTTGATGTTGGAGTAGGTCTTTTGGTTGGCGGTGATGCTCTGCTTAGCAAGCGCCTCCTGCGAGGCCGAGGACATCTGAACGCCCAGAGTAGACGTGTTAAGGGTATCGATGGAAACGCTTAGCGACCCACCATCGCTAGTTTTACCGAACACGGAAGTGGCATCGTACAGGCAGGTGCCGAGCGAGCTAATGTCCCCGTCCGTGGAGTTAATCTCGCCGATAAAGATATCGGCCTTTTTGTCGCCGAGCACGGAACCTACCGAGGACGCATCGACGAAGGCGACCTTAAGGCCCATGCGGCTTGCGAGGGCGCGAGCGGCGTCAACCGCATACCCCGTGAGCTCGCCGTCGGCGCCCTGCATGGCCTGCGGCGCATCGGAAGTATCGAGGGCGACCGTCAGGGTTCCGGGAGTGACCAGGGCATCGTCCGACACCGCCGGCGTGACGGTCTCGTACTCGATCTGGTCGATCGTGGGAGTCGTGAACGTAGACAGCGGGTTGAACGCGCATCCGCTCAGGCTCAAAACGGCGATGACCGCTGCGGTCCCAGCACCTAAGCGAGCCGCGTGCATCAAGCTGCCCTTCACCATGTCCACTACCCTGCCTTCTGTGTCGTATACGATCCGTGCGTTGCGCGGAATATCGGGTTGTTCCCACCAGCTGACCTGGTATTTGACCCCACACTTGCGCACCGGGGTGTTTGCTCGGGAGGCCGCAGCCACCTTCACGACTGGCCCGCTCGCCCGCGAGGCGGTATTGCCCCAAAGAAAGTAGAACGGACGGTGCGGCTTACATCTAGGACGCGCCATGATCGCGCCGCGCGCACGCGGTCGCTTACGTGGATCCCTTTGACCGCGTCTGTCTTGGACTAGGACGGGCATTTCGTCCGTCCGCAACCACAGCCTGGTAGGAACGTAGCGCATTATAGCTAAGTTCAAGCTATAGTTTAAGGTTAGGGACGTTATTCGCATCGCGAGCACAGATTTCGCAGGTCGGGGCGGACCATTCGTGCCCCCATGAAGCCCGGAGCTCCCCCACGGGGAGCCCCGGGGCACCCGTCTCAGGGTGCCGTGTGCAAAAAACGGCAAATATGAGTACTGCTACCAATTTAGTAGCAGCGTATTTCCGCCCCACGAGCCCTTTTTGAGTTCCGCACAGCCCGCTTGGCGCCAAGATATTCCACATTCGTTTATTATCTCTTCGCTGAATCCAGTTTTTCGGCCCAAGTTTCTTTATTTTTGCTGTCACTAATCTAGTAACAGTACTCATATTTGCCGTTTTTTGCACATGGCATATAAACAGACCCCCTATAAAGCCATAGTTTTACGCCGGCTTGAGCCCAAAGCACGCTCGGAGCGTATTCAGCAGAGCATCTTGCCTCTTTCGACGAGCCTCTACACGATTCTGATATCGTTTACCCATACGCTGGTGGATGCGCCATGCGAGCGCTTCCATCGCTTCCATGTCACAGAGCATTTCGTTGTTGACCGTCGCGATCTCGATTCCCATAGTGATCAAGCCCGTGTTGCGTTTTTCATCATGGATACGTCCCCTCCGGGAGGAATGGCCCAGCTCACCGTTGTATTCCAGGTCAAACCGGGCTGTTTCCTGATACGCATCGCAAACTGCGTGCGACATCCCAGAGATTGCCTGCGCGCGGTCATCGAACTCGATCTTGTAGTCGGTCTTAAAAGGACCGCAGGCAAATCCGCCATAGGAAAACGGAAGCGAAAACAGAGCGAGCATGATGCACTCCATGGGCGACAGCAGGTTTTCTGACAGGTAAGAACACAGGCGCAGCAGCTGTTTGGCCACATTCCCCTTGCACGCCGCAAGGTAATCTACCAGGCGATCGGGTGTCAGCACGGGCTCGACCTCAAAGTAACCGACATCTGGCGGCTGGTCTTTGTCCTTTGCCAATTTGTTCACGACAGGCAATGTGTAGGGAGGTAGATACTGCCCGCGGTCACTCAGCGAAATCTTAGAGCACAGCTCCTGGGCCAGGGCAAATGCCTGGATACAGCCGACCTCGCGGGCGACGGCAACACAAAGGGCCTCGGGAGATAGACTGTACACCCCTGGTTCCACCTCTAGAATCGAGCCGGCGGGCAACCCAGAGCATACGGACCAGCCCACGCCAGGCATGCGGCGGCGCTGCGCCGCAGATCCCACCAGCAAGCAAAGATCTTCTTGCACCTCGCCGCTTGCGGCCCCAATCCG